>NZ_JBEGDG010000018.1:0-108914 GCF_040183165.1 Lysinibacillus zambalensis | reverse complement strand
CACCTAGCTCCAGAAGGTGAGTAATTTTATACACAATTAAGTGAGCGTTTTTGTACATAGATTAGTTGACATTTGTATCGAAAAGACGATCATCCAGTCCTCTTCATATCAAGTAAGAAAAATCCCACTCGACTTTCAATTAGACGGATTGAAAAGATATTAAACCGAATAGGTAAAAGGGCTGAATTATCAGGATCACTACACCCACATCGACTTCGCCATACGTTTGCAACCGAGTTATTAGTCAAAGGGGCAGACCTTTTATTTATTGCAGATGAATTAGGGCATTCAGATATTGAGACAACCAAAATATATGCACGATTCCCAAAACAAGAAATCATCTCAATGTACAGAAGGTATATGGGATAAGGAGGATGGGGAAAATGGATGTAGAAGTATGTATAAAGCACTTCGCATTAGATTATAAATTTCGTATGAGCCCTACCACTTTAAGGATATATCAAGGCTTCATAAAACAGTTTATTAACCAATTGGGAAAAACAGTTAAAGAAATTACAAAGAAGGATGTTCGGAATTGGATAACATATTTATCAGCTGAAAAAGGGTACCAGCCAAGTACAATTAATAGTAAGATAGCTGCATTGAAACTATTTTTTAATTATTGTTTGGAGGAAGGACTTGTCTCGCAAGATCCAACAAAGGATATAAAATTTGTGTTTGTAAAGGAAAATCCCCCTCACTATTTATTAAAGGAACAGATCATGCAACTTCGAGCGTTTTTAGAAGGACAAACTCAAGAGAGAGCAATTATGGAAGTCTTATATGCGACAGGTGTAAGAATTGGTGAATTGGTTGCTATGGAAAAAAAGGATATTAACTGGACTGAAAGGTCTATCATTATTCCAGAAGGAAAACGGAAACTAGGGAGAATTGTTTTATTTACGTCAGAGTGTGCAGAACACTTGAAAGCATACTTAGATAGCCGGACAGATAATTACCCCACTTTATTTGTATTATTCAATTCTGATGGTACACGTACAAACAATGGTAAAATTGTGGAAGAATGGTTTCGTTATTACTCGAAAAAATTAGGTTTTAAGGTAACACCGCACACTTTACGCCACACTTTTGCTGCACATCTAGCTCAAAGGGGAATGCCAGTCGAGTGTATTCGGACTTTATTGGGACATGAAAAGTATCAAACTACCCGAATATATGCCAAGTTGTTCGATCTTGCTCGTAAGGAAATGTATGATTAATGGATGTAAAATAAACTCTTTCTATATGAAGAGGGAGAATGGTTAAAAGAAGGCTGCTTTCTCAAAGATTGTTGCTGTTAAAACTAGAAGACAGATTTAATCTACAAAACGTGTAGAAAATCTGTCTTTTTGGTTTGATTTTTTGTGAATCGAAATTTAACTAAATCATCCGTTAGTTCAATAATCATCTATCGGGCACTGGCATATATTTTGTGAAATAAGCACCTAAAATCAACAATATAACAGTAATAGACCAATTCAATAGCCCCATAAAGTCAAACCAATAAGCAAGAAGATTTGTTACAGCAATTAAATATAAACAAATTGAAGTTAAAATACTCTTAATCCCTGTGATACTAGCTTTTTTTCTTTTTTGAATCACAACTGATATAGAAAAAATAAGTGTAATTATGAGAATAATAGATAAAATAATTTGTAGCAATTTAGTTTCCCCCTTTTGTAGTAGTGGTGTCATTTTAATTTTTTCTAAAATACTTATTAAGTTTTATTTCTTCTTGGGTTAATCTGCACCGTTAGCATAAGAAGCGACTGTGTTTATGATACAATCTCTATAGAAAAATTTTTATTTTTCAATTCTTCGAAAAAATACCTGATGTAACTCTATTTAATACTTTTCTAAATGGCCATTGGCATAAAGATATTGTGATGACTATTATCAAAATGAAAACAACTAATTGCAGAAAACGATTTGAAAATTGTCCAGCAATCCAATTACCTCCATAATAAATACAAATAACCCCGAATAGCACCGTGGAAAGGTAGGAAAAAGAAGCAAGAATTAATTGTTTAGCCGTTAATTGTCTTATTGATTCTCTATTTTTGTATATAAGATTGATTACCACAAATGTACAGTAAGCTATAATAATAAATGAAAACACACAAATACACCTTCCATTATCAAATCTACTTTCCATCCATATCCATATTATAACATTTATTCTTTAACCAAACCGCCTTTTAGTTGAAGTAGAATAAGGCCCTACTCCTTATGGAAGTAAAGCACCCCGTTAACTTAAGTACACTTTTTCACAAACTTAAGTACACTTTTTCACAAACTTAATATCACTTGGATTACTGAAATAACTTAAATAAAAAGAAGCGTTCCTTCCTCTGAAAGAAACACCCCTTTTGTAACAACTTTTTTTAATCAAAAGTTCGGCATTGTTTTTCGCTTTCTTCTTGCGAAATATGTTTCTCTATTTTCACATTTGTCACTTTTAACCCTGTTAGGTTCGAATCACTTATAGAAAAAGTAAGTTTATCATAATCTCCACCGTGGTGTCCTAAATAGTTTAAAGCACTGCCAAAAATGAGATGTCTCCTAGGATCCCCATTAATGGGTTCAATATTAATTTTTGGACACATAAAAAAGTCCGAATAAGATGGACCCAAATGATATAAATAACGTGTAAACAATGCTTCTTCAAGTAATTCTTCTTTAGTAAGTCCGTCCACTTCTTTCCTCCACCCTACATTGAGCCAATCATAAAGAGATTGTGACTTTAATCGCACTTTTTGTCTATTTTCCGAAACGATTAATTCCCCTTCTTTAGTTGTGCAGATTTCACGTTTATTGTGTACTACACACGTATAAGCTGGTTCAATAGTGATCACTTCATTATTTGCCATTTTTAACGTCAATTTATTGGATGGATTATCTAAAGATACTTCGATTTTTTCATTCACTCGGTCAGAATTATTAAGCCAGTAAACCACTTTTCTAAGTACACGTTCTTGAAAACCATCATTGATACTGAATAGACGCTGAAGTCCGGAATTACTTTCAACATTAATGGATTGAACATCATTATACTGTAATGAATGCGTCATCAATCGTTCCAAAAACCGTTGATTGGGATTCTTCTTTGCTTCAGCAATTTGGCTGGCTGAATTAATTAAATGAACATCAAAAAAATACTTATTAAAAAAATCTTGTTTAGGTGCTTCTTGCTTCGCAAAAACAGTATTATTTACGAGAAATAAAATACCAAAAAGGACGTATAGTGTTTTCTTCAAATAAAGCCTACCTACCTTTTTTATAGGTATTTTTCCCGAATATTCTTCAACTATCCTGCACCGTTAGTTGAATAACAGTAATCATCTGGTTAAAAAGCATCTGATGAAAAGTTAACTCTTTCAAATCTATAAATGCATCTTCTGGAAGATAATCTTGAGAACGCATAAAGAATAATGATTACCGCCGTATTAAATATGTATAATATCTATTTCTTAGGCAATCGTATAAATAAAAAAAGCAGCTAATTTATCTTTGAATAGATTAGCTACTTTTATATTTAACCTACATTTAAAGTGGATTGTTCTTCTTGGTTAGCCTTAATAGGCTCTGTTCTCATAAACATTCTTAACCTGAATATCAAAAATTTTCAGATACCCCGTTGAACCCTTGATATGATAAGGTTTGGGATTGCTTTTTTGTTTTTTCAATAACATGGAAACTGCAACTAACCTTAAACAAGATTTATTTCTTTCCAAAGGTAAATCCTTAGGCAATCATATATAATTGTCTCTTTTTTATAATTGTGAATTTTATACATCCTTAATTAACTCTACTTAACTTGATTGTTTTTTTTATCAAATGAAAACGCGTATTAGAATTATTAATAATCCTAAAATTAATTTTTTATCATTTTGAAAAGGATAGAATGGCGTAGAATAAAAAAAAGCCCCTATCAGTCCATGTAAGAACTAATAGAGGCCTAACTAAGAAGAAAAGCCGATACTACATCCTGATTACCGATTAAGCTAAATCATCATCGGTTTCCTGAAAATCTTGAAGTTCTAAAATAAAAGAGAGTAAGGAACTGCCCATCTTCAGCGAGTACTAGGCAAAGATTAACGATTTCATGGGTACAGTAAATTTTATAAGGAACGATACCATAGCCCAAAAATATCGTGTTTTGCAACCAACGTTGTTAGAGTATTTTACTTGTATTATTGAAACTCTGCAAAAATCAAATCATAAGCCAATTACATTCATTTTAAGAATTTATGGTTTATGTTTATTTTCGCTGGTATTATTTTGAATGATTTTTATTGATCATTTCCTGTACTGTAGTTTTAATATTGCGATCATATTTTATATCTTTAAAAGTACCAGTGTATGTCTTTTTATGAGATCCAGTTTTTATATCGAATAGTTCGATAGTATATTCACCAGAAGCTTTACCATTAACAATAGTTCCATCTAAATCCATATAAGCATCGTGCGCAGTAGCAAGTCCTGTACCACCGTTTGATACTCGAACGATATGCTGAGAATAGAAGTCTCGAGTATTATCTAGGTATGAATTAAAGACAAAATCACTTACTAGTTCCTTTGAGGAATTGGGTTGATCGACTTCTTGATAAAAACGGTCTTCCGAAATAACTTCTAAATTTAGAGTTTGTAGATTCACAAAATAGTATCTTTCAGCAGCATCATATGTTGTAATAGAAACTGTTTTCGTTTGATTATTCCAATCAACCTTTGCACCAAGTGCTTCACTTATAAAACGAAGAGGCACAAGAGTTCTACCATTAATAATCTGAGGAGCAACGTCTAAAGCAATCTTTTGTCCATTAATAGTGGCAGTTTTGCTACCAATTACTAAACCAATTTTTTTTGTACCTCGGACAGCTGTAATCGACTTTGTTTTTGCATTCCATTGTACTGTTGATTCTAATTCCTCAAAAATTGTTCGCATTGGTACTAAAGTTCGTCCATTAACAGATACTGCACCTTGGTCAAATCGTATAACATCACCATCAATTTCTACTTTAATAGCAGTTGCAGCCTCCGCAGAAGGGGCAAATGAGAAACTAATTAAACATAAAATAAGTGCTAGAGTAAGTCTAGATGTAATTTTTTTGATCACTTTAAATCTCCTTTAATCCTAATTAAATTGGGTAAATAATAGATTGATTGTCAGCTAATAACGCTGATTTAAACCGACCGAGCCTATCCCTTCAATCTTTGTAGGGTGTGAGCTTGTTTGAAAGGGGTGGTTTAATGAAGGGTTTTGATAGTCAGTTTTGAGGTGACTTGAAGCCTAATTCTACTGTTGGTTGTTAGTCGCTCTTATTTGTCTTTGACAAGTGAGTGGGTTCTTTACGGTTCCTTAACGCCTTGCAATTATTTCTTCTAATTCTTCATTTATGTATCTAACCTTCCTCTAACGTTTATTGTATTTATTATATAAGTGTGCCACAAGTATGAGTATTTTCCTGCGTTAGCATGTTTTACCTATATGGTGCTGTAAGAAGCACTTCTATCCTTAATCGTTTTCGCTTCGCACATTATACAGATATTAATAGAAGGAAAAGGTTCAAGGTGTCAACACCTACTTGGTGAGATGCTACGGAATGTTTAATAGTTCAAAATGAGAGAAGTCTGTCAAAGAGAAATCTTCGACAGACTTTTCTTTTTTTGTAATCAGTGGAAGTTATGGATTGCATTTTTTAACATTAGCCATTTATATAAGTTGATTGGAGTGGAGACTGGGCGACTCCTTGGGGATCAGCGATAAAGAGGAACGAAGGCTAATACCATCACATCCTGTGATAACGCCTTCGTGACCAACATCGTGCTGCTGCCGCTACGTTGCACTCATGCTTTCGCGCAAAAGACATCTGTTGGCCCGAGACCCTGCAGCGAAGCGGGTGTTTTCTGGGCGAAAGCGTAGTGGTAACGTAGCGGCAGCACCAAAAGCGGCTCATCGGACGCCCCCAGGAAAGCGCCCAGTCGGAACGGAAATCAACCACATGTTATGCTAATGAGCTAATTTCCTTGAAGCGATAGTTAGTTTTTTTGTGAAAACTATAAGTAGAATGAACACACTTAAGAGATGAGTAGAAGAAGTTCCTAGGGGCTTGGAAGACCCGTAAACACCATGGAGCTTTTGCAGGAATGTTGCCTTAGGCTAACAGTACCTATTTCTACTTTTTTCGATATCAATGCCACATATTGGGCTTTTTTCGTGTTAATATGGTAAATAGTAGTTAGTAAATTTATGTAGAAAAAAGGAGATAGGGATGTTTAACAAATTAAAGGCTTTATGTATGGTGGCAGCTCTTGTTTTTGCTTTCGTATTGTCTGGACAAACTTCTGCGTCAGCTGCTACTGACAAAGGAATTCAGATACGAAATAATGTTACGATTAATATCGATGGAGAAACGATTCAAATCAATGATCCTATTTTAGATAAAGGGGATCACCTTCTTTTACCTATGAGAGCTTTGTATGAGGCGATTGGTGCAAGTGTTGAATGGAACAAGGAAACACTTACTGCATCAGCTAATCGAAATGGCAAAGTTATTGATTTAACAATTGATGCTATGACAGCCTTAGTAGATGGACAAGAGGTTGCAATGGATGTTGCGCCAATCATGTATAAGGATAGAATATATATGCCATTACGCTTTGTTACTGAAAACTTAGATGGAAATGTCGGCTGGGATCCTTCTACACAAACTGTTGATATTCTATTAGATGGTTCTTCAGAGAAACCTCAAGAAGATCCATATATCTTACATGTAAATAATAAGCGTATTGTAATGGATGATCCAATTGTTACGAAAGGATCTAGAACCTATATTCCAGCGGATTATTTATCCGATTATTTAGATGATTCAGCAGGTAATTGGCTACCAGATAAATCATTTGAATTACAAATTTCTGGTATGAGCCTTGTCTTCAAGGAAGGTAGTAATAACGTTTTAATCAACAATGAATCTGTAACAATAGAAGAACAGCCATTTATTCAAAAAGGTAAAATGTACGTTCCTATAACTTTTGTTGTCAATACATTGGGAGGAAACCTACGTTATATTAGCGAAAAAAGAGAAATGTATATTTATGTTTATCGCTATATGTATACAAGTGAGTTTCTAGAAAAATCTTTTGGTACTACATCATATCCTCAACCTGTTCCTTCTGCTCGTTTCGAAGGAGATCGTGATTTGATGGTCAGTGATAATCCAGAAAATTTAACCCACGCTTTATTACCTAAATCAAATTCTACGCTTGCACAATATCAAGTTAAATCCACTTCAGCTACAAACAAGCATCGAGTGTTTGGCTGGCATTTAAATAAGCTTGGAGCGGCTGTAAAGATTGGTATTACGATTGAAAATACTTCAAGCTCTGAAAGTATTAAGGTCAGCAGTTCTAAAGGGATTACTCAAATGACTGGGAATGACTGGTTTGGTCATGATATTGGTTTAACGCTTGCTGATGCGACGTTAAACGGAAAGCTTAAAAAATCTGATAGTACAGGTATTGTTATCGCACCAGGAGAAACAAAGGTGATTGAAACGTACGAGTTGTTCAGTGATTATGTCATCGGATTTTTACAGGACATAGATATTCAAGCTGTTAATGGTGGAAGTACGGATTATATGATTCGAACAGTATTAACGAAGAGTAGTAGTGATTTAACAAAGATCAAAACGGACGCGGTGGCAATTGATGAATACGCGATGCATCCACGAGGTGCTTGGCCAAGTGCTACTATTCAAGCAGATCTTCCAGCATATACAGTAGATTCGCCAGAAGTAGGTTATAACGTTTCAAATGGACGAACAGATCATTTGCAAACGGCAGAAAATTCACTGTCACAAATCAATGGTGCAGTGGGGAATCCTGGTCACTTCGGTATGAACTATAAGGTAATGATTCCACTTGTAAATGATTCAGGAAAGACAAAAACGATCAAGGTTAAGTTAACTGGTCGAGGTGGCTTATACAGTGGTGCAGTGAAGTTCAATGGCAAAGTGTACTTAGTGCCTTCGTTGCGATCTAGCTCAGAATATGTTGAATTTGAATACAAGATGAAGGGTTCATCAGATAAGCTTGAGTTAGAACTTATTCATGCAGGCGGAGCAAATCTTCCAGTAGCCATTTATGTAGAAACAAAATAATTAGTCCCTGGCACGAATATTTTTCACAACATGACTTCGTGCCATACTTTTTAATTCGAAATGAAGAATTTAAGAAAACTAGTAACAACTGCTGTCATATAAAAAGTCTTTTCTAACATCTCCGAAACAAGCGAATATATTGGGCGAGAACCAATCGTGACGTAATGATTTCACCAATAAAGCTTTTCTCCAAATAATTTAAACTCCGTAATGTTCGTATTCCATTTTTCGTTTGGTGCATTTGCTTTAAATGGGCGATCTATCCTTTACAAGATGATTGATTGTTAATATTATGTTTCTTTCCCTATATATACTTAAACCTGTAAGAAAAGAATTAATAGACATTTAAGAGATTGAAAGAAGAAGTTCATAGGTGTTGGAAAATCCTAAGATTTCCATGCATCTTTTGCATGAATAGGGTTTAGGTTCCAGTGCCCAATTCGACTTTTTTCGATTTAAGTACCACTTTTTGGACTTTTTTCATGTTAAGATACCCTATAGATTAATTATGGAAAAAGGTGTTTAAGATGTTTAGTAAATTTAAGGCTTCATGTATGATTACCGCAGTTGCTTTGGCTACGATATTACCTGGACAAGCCTCTGCATCAGCAGCTAGTGACAAGATTCATATAAAGAATAATGTTTCTATTCAGATCAATGGTGAGACGCTCAAAGTGAATGATCCGGTTTTAAATAAATCTGATTATATATTTTTACCTATGAGAGCTTTGTATGAGGCGGTTGGTGCCAGTGTGGACTGGAAGAAAGAAACACTTACTGCGTCAGCTATTCGAGATGGCAAGTCGGTTAATTTAACAGTAAATTCAAAGACTGCCTTAGTGGATGGACAAAAGGTGCCAATGGTTGTTGCACCATTTATGTATAAGGATCGCACTTACATGCCATTGCGTTTCGTTAGTGAAAATTTTGGTGGTAACGTGAACTGGAATCCTGCTACACAAACTGTTGATATTTCCTTATCAGATGATACTCAAGGGAACCCATATTTTTTACATATTAATAATGAACGTATTGTGATGGATGATCCAATTATCGTAAAGCAATCGAGATCCTATATTCCGGCTAATTATATATATGATAACTTAGAAGATTCTTCTGGCACGTTGTTACCAGATAAATCGTTTGAATTGCAAATTGCGGGAATGAGCTTTCTTTTCAAGGAAAATAGTAACCAAGTTCTAGTAAATGATGAAGTTGTGACAATAGAAGAAAAACCATTTATGCAAAATGGAAAAATGTATGTTCCCGTTAGTTTTATTGTCAACACATTAGGTGGGAATTTACGTTATATTGAAAATAAAAGAGAGTTATACCTTTATGTCTATCAATATATGTATACAAGCTCCTTCCTTGAAAAATCTTATGGTGCTACAGCAAAGCCTATAAATGTGCCTTCTGCTCGTTTAGAAGGAGATCGTGATTTATTGATAAGTGATAATCCAGAAACGTTAACGAGCAAACTGATTCCTAACTCTAATGCTACACTTTCCCAATATCAAGTGAAAGCAACAGCAGCTACAAATAAACATCGAGTATTTGGCTGGCATTACAATACGTTAGGGACAGATGTACAAATCGGTATTACAGTTCAGAATACTTCTAGTACTGAAAGCATCGAAGTAATCGACTCCAAAGGGACTAGCCAACAATCGGGGAATAGCTGGGTTGGCCATGATATTGGGTTAACTATTGCTGATGCAACGTTTAATAATAAGTTTAAAAAATCTAGCAGTAAAGGGATTGTCATCGCACCAGGAGAAACAAAGGTAATCGAATCATATGGTTTGCTCCGCGATTATATCATTGGATTTTTACATGAACTAGATATTCAAGCTGTCAATGGTGGGACTCCAGAGTATACGATTCGCACAGTATTAACAAAGAATAATAGCAATTTAACAAGCATTTTATCAGACCCTGTTCCGATTGATGTATCTGCGATGCACCCACGAGGTGCCTGGACGAGTTCTACTATTCAAGCAGCTCTGCCTACTTATACAGTAGATTCATCAGAAGTAGGCTATAGCATTTCCAATGGCAGTACAGACAATTTCCTAACAGCGGAAAATTCGCTTTCAAAAATCAGTGGAGCAATAGGGAATCCTGGTCATTTCGGAATGAACTATAAGGTATCGATTCCACTAGTTAATCAAACTGGAACGACAAAAACGATCAAGCTTAAATTAGCTGGTCGAGGTGGCATATACAGTGGTGCAGTAAAGGTCAATGGCAAAGTGCATCTAGTGCCTTCATTGAGAGTAGGTACAGAATATGTTGAATTACCGGATTACCAGATGACGGGTTCATCAGAAACGATTGAGTTAGAATTCATGCATGCCGGCGGAGTAAATCTTCCAGTAGCTATTTATGTAGAAACAAAATAAATGAAGTCCCTGGCACGAATGAGTTTCACAATATGACTTCGTGCTATACTTTTTGATTCGGAGTTGAGAAAATTGGCAAAAAAATTAGTAACAATTGTTGTAGCATTTTTCGTTTTAATGCTAGCTGTAAATCCAAATTATGCAAATGCAGCCTCTTTTGATAATAAAATAAAAGAAGAGAAGAAAGAAATATCGCCACAAGTAACACACATACAGCAAACCTATAGTTCTAATTCGATTCGTGAGTTTGTTAATGTTTTAGATGTAAATTTAAATAATACTTATACAAAACTTGAAGTCGGTGTACCGAAACCGATTAACTCACTTCAAACAACGACGAATATGGCAAAGCAAAACACATATGATGGACATCGTGTTGTTGGGGCTGTCAATGCTTCATACTTCTTAGGAAATGGTATGCCAGCCAACTTGTTAGCTGAAAAAAATGAAATTATTAACTATGGTATTTTAGGAGATACATATGAAAGTCCAACACAAAAGCCTGTTGCTTTTGGTGTATCCAAATCAGGGAAGGCGATCGCAGACTATTATTCTACGAATCTATCCTTTGAAGTAAATGGTAAAAGTTATCCGATTGATCTTATCAATACAGAAAGAACGACTGATAAAACAGTATTATACACACCTGATAAAAAAACAACAGGGTCAAATAATTGGGGGATAGAAATTGTTGTCTCAAATGCTAGTCAAGATATGAAAGTGTTACATTTCGGAGATCGCCTCTCAGGGACGGTTTCAAAAGTAACGACGTATGGTGCAGAAGGGAATTCAACGGTGCCATCGGATGGCTTTGTTATTTCGGTGCAAAATAAAGAGCTGGCAACTGAACTAAGCAAAATTGCTGCAGGGACAAACATTGACGTGAATCTATCTATAGATGAAAAATGGATGGATGCTCAATTTATTTTAGCTGCAGGACCTATGTTAGTGAAAAACGGTAAGGTAGACATTTCTATGCCAACGAATTCTGGGTTTGCTTCAGCTCGCAGTCCTCGTACTGCGGTAGCAGTAGATGCAACGGGTACAAAAGTGTTTGTTGTTACAGTAGATGGTAGATTAAGTGGTCATAGTAATGGCGTTAATTTAACAGAGTTAGCTTCGCATTTAATCTCAATGGGTGCTACTTCGGCCATCAATCTTGATGGAGGCGGCTCGACAGCGATGGTTGCTCGAAATCCAGGCGGCTATTTTGCAAACCTTGTGAACGTCCCTTCAGATGGTGGTGAGCGTCGTGTATCAGCCATTTTACAGGTTGTCAATACAGCGCCACCAGGGAAAGCAAAGTCCATTACGTTAAACAATGTGGGCCAAGTCATGAAAGGTTCATCGGTTGACATGAAAGTGGCTAGTGCTTACGATCAATACTTAAATCCGATGACCATCAACCCGTCTAAGATGAACTGGACGGTTGAAGGAAATATCGGTAAGATGGACGGCGCAACTTTCACAGCTACGCAAAAAGGGGAAGGCAAAATTATCGGTGAGTATGACGGTGTGCGAACATCCACAACTGTGAAAGTTGTAGATTTATCACAAGAAAAACCTATTGTACTAGATAGCTTTGATAATGCTTCATCATGGAAAGTGGAAGTGGCAAAAGCAAATGCTTCCATAACAAATGCTAAAGACTATGCTAGACAGGGCACGGCTAGCTTAAAGTTAAATTATGATTTTACAACAGCAGGATCCGATACGAAAGCAGCCTATATGGTAGCTAAATCACCGATTCCTATTAACGGAAAACCAAATAACATTGGCGTTTGGGTATTTGGCGATGCTGGAAAGCAGTGGCTTCGTGGAGTGCTTGTAGATGGTTCAGGAGCAAAACAGACAATTGATTTCACTAGCCAAGGCGGTATGGACTGGAATGGTTGGAAGTATGTCACTGCAAACATCCCAAATGATGTGACACTACCATTGAAATTCGAACGATTATACGTTGCACAGCCTACAGCTTCTCTTCAAAAGAAAGGCCAACTGTATTTCGATCAATTACAAGCTGTGTATCAAGACAACCATGAGGAATTAGTCTATACAGATGTAACGAAAGGTCATTGGGCTTTTTCAGATATCCAAAGTTTGAATACTAAATCACTTATTAAAGGTTACTCGAATGGAACATTTAAACCAGAAGCGTCCATTACGCGTGCAGAGGCAGCTACCATTATTGCAAGGGCTCTCAATTTAACAACAACGAAGGACCCAAGCTTTAAAGATGTCAGCAAGGACCATTATGCATACAGTGCCATTGCTGCAGTAGAGCAAGCTGGGATTATTAAAGGGCAAGAAGCAGGGAAGTTCAATCCGAACGGACAGCTTTCACGTGCTGAAATGTCGGCGATTTTAACAAGAGCTTATAAATTAACAGGCTCAAGTAAAGTGAACTTTACAGATGTGAAATCGACGCATTGGGCGTATAGCGATATCCAAGCCCTTGTATCAAATAACTTAACAGGCGGCTTCCCAGATAATACATTCAGACCAAACACACAAATTACGCGTGCACAATTCTCAAGCTTCTTAAATAGATGTTTAACATTAAATAAATAAAAGCACAAATGACAAACCCCTGTAGGATTGAATTCTACAGGGTTTTGTTATTTTACAATGTTCTAGTATTTTGAGGGCTAACGTTTTGCTTCTGTACATATAACATTCATTGCAGAGCTACCAATTTATCACTATAAATTTACGCGGATGCAAGAAGATGAGCACTAAGTGAGGATTCACGCACAGTTTCATGTGTGAATCTTTTTTTGCTCTTTGGCAGGTGGATGTCGATAAAAATTAAAAGTTGGGTGATAAAATGTGAAAGTTAGTCGATAAAATTCAAAAATTGGGCGATAAAACGTAAAAGTGTTTCGATAAAACTCAAAAGTTTGATGACATTTTGTTAAAACGTATGTCATGTGAAGTAGTTGATTGGAGTGGAGGCTGGGCGACTCCTCGGGGATCAGCAATAGAGGAACGAAGGCTAAAACCATCACGTCCTGTGATAACGCCTTCGTGACCAACCTCGTGTTGGCCCGACGCCCTGCAGCGAAGCGAAGCGGCTCATCGGGCGCCCCCAGGAAGCTTTGCTCTGTGCGAAAGCGTAGTGCTAACGTAGCGGCAGCAACAAAGCGCCCAGCCGGAACGGAAATCAACCCCTCGCTTTGCAGAAAAGCCATACTATATTTAATAAAATCACTTAATCTTTTTTACATCACCAATGAAAAAATCCGCCTAGATTTCTGTGAGAAGAGCAAACCGTTGCTGCTCTTTTTTTGCTCACAGAAATTGAAGCGGATTTTATTATATAAGAAGAACTATAAAATTTATTTAGAAAACAATATATTTAACATAGTGTTTCCAATCTAATTTCTTGAAATGTTTCCATTGGATTTTCTCAACAGGCATTGTACGGAAAGCATAGGCTGTAAGATTACGTTGTTTATCGGATATCATAGGTGTTCCTTCATCTAAACTGTCAGTAAAAATAGCTGACTGTGCAGTTTTAAAGTTAACATGAATATCCTTCATGTCGATTTTTCCATCCGGTCCAACAATGTATATTTTTTTACCTTTCTTTTTAGTAGCATGCACCCACGATTTATCTATTTTATAAGAATCAGATGCTTCGTTGACAATAATAGAGGCTTTGCCAGTAGTCGAAAATGGAATGTCCTCCATTGGTTCATCTTGTTGCAACACTACTTCATAATTCGTTGGTTGAGGTAAATCTGTTGTTTTTGCAAGTTCATTCCCCCAAATAGAAGAATCATCTGTAGCAATCGTTTGTTTTTCTAGTACAGTACCAGATAAGGAATCTTTCATATGTTTTACTTTAAAATCAACAGTTTGACCTTCCGATACTTTTTGCCACTCATCCTCTGATAAATAGGCGAGCATCGTTTTTTCAGTAGAATAAATTTCAAATGTGACTGTCCCAGATTCTTCTTTAACGGCTGCAATAACACCGTCCACTGGGCTAACGACACCTTCGCGAGCTTGTATTTGTTCAATTTGTGCATCCATTAGCGCAATTTGACGATCTGTTTCGGCAATATGTCGATTCAAAAGGGCTATTGCTGTCGATGGTGAACTTTGCTGTCCTAGCTCCAATTGTAGTGTGACCGATAATGTGCCGTTTATTTGGTCCGTATTGACGGAGCTTTTCGGATCAGCATCATCATAATCATTCTCGATTTGAGAAAGTGCATCTTCTAAATCACTTCGTTCAGTTTCATAGGCTGCACGTTCTGCCTCGAGCTTTGTTAACTCATTATCAACTTCTTCTGATTTAAAAGTAGCCAGTACATCATTAGGAGATACTTTTTGGCCACGCTTTACATTCACTGCGGATAAGCTTGTCGCATCGGCTGTAAGTGTATATGTTTCAGCTGGTGCAACAATCGTTTCCTTTTTGACACGTTCTGTATTTGTACCTTTATAAGCTTTTTGAAATTCATCGATATAGTAGGATCGTGTAATTTTGCTATCGTCTTTAAAGACAAAATAAGCATTTACGCCGACTAATAGCATTGTCAACACGATGGTCAAGCTTGTCCAAGGCTTTGATTTGATAAATGCCATTATCCTAACCCCCTAACAATCCATTCTTTAATTGGTAATACACTAATTAGACCAACAAATAAGGCCATAAATAATTGTATGCCGATAATTTTTACGACTAATATTTTTCTGCTCGCCTCTTCCTCCCATTTAGATAGGAATGTGTACTGTACAACAATTGTTAGCATAGTCGCCACTGTCAATTGATTAAGTGTGAATAAGACATAATCCGTACTCATCATCTGCAATGCAAGAGGCGCTAATGAAAAGAATGAAAAGAGTGTTGTATAGCCAGTTAAGTAGAATACAGCAAACAAAATAGTTTTTTCGATTAATAAAAATGTGACAACATATAATTGGACTTTTTTAATCCATGTATAGGGAATGTCCGTTAATAGATGTAAAAGGTAGGTAACACCGTAATAATGGAAGCAAAAATAGACAATAGCCCACAAAATGGCACCAAGCATCGAAAGGTAACGAGCCACGTAGTATTCATTATGTAAATCCATTGCGAACAATGTCGTTAAAGTTTCAGTACCCATCCCCCAATATTCACGAGCAGTGAATAACAGAAGGAATAAGATGAAAACCGTCAACGAACGTCTTTTGTATCCAATAATCTCACCTTCTTCTACAATTTTAGTAAAGTAGGTTGGATTTTTTAAGCTATGCCAAAATTTATAACGGTAAAACATATACAGTTTCCTCTCTTCCAAAATAGTAAATATCAAATTTGTAGTATACACCTTGTTAAACGATATTGACATATAAAAATAGCTGTTTTTTTCAATAATTTCGTCAAAAAAACAATATAAAAAACTACATGTCGAATGATGGAAAACATCATATAAAACTATTGTATAGTATAATAGAAAAAACTTCCTGTATTTCTATCAAGTTATTATAAAAAATTACTTTTGATACGCTTAATAGTGTAAATAATGGCTTGAAATCACATGAATTTCACCGATACAAAAGTAATGAATCGAAAAATGAAAGGGTGGTTCGATTGAATCGAAAATTGACGGCGGGAGTTATAACGAGTCTATTACTGGCACCAACAGCTATAGCGAATGCACAGGAAAATAATGATGCACAGCTTCGCGTATTAACTCAAACAGAGCAAGTTGCCAACGTTAACGGAGTAGCTGCCGCAACGACAAAAGAACAAATGATAGCACAATTTGCGAAGCTCTCCGAGAATTCGACAGCCGATGAAATGGTTATTGCAAAAGGTGATGTAGCAAATCTAGCAACTTTTGGTTTTACTAGTGATGAGATTGATTTTATTCAAGCGAAGTATAAATATGTTGTCGAGCAACGTCGACTAATAGGCGAACTAAAGGAAATAGGAAAGAACATTAATGAAATAACATATACAAGTAAGTCATTTATCAATGATGTGACAGCTGTAGAGAACAATTTTAATAAATTTTTAAAAGAATCAGGTGATTCCTCTTATTTAAGCGTCCAAGATGCTTTTGGCAAAGCAGTGGAAATCGCACTTGTTAAAGCTAGCGATATTGCCTCTACAATTCGCGGTACATCTTTACAATATGACTATGATGAGGCTGCACGCAATGCCTATTTTAAAACAAAGGGAGCAGATATTGCGAAGCTGCTTAATTTAAAAGGAGATGCAGCTGCTGTATTACCAGCCACTACCGAACTAGAGAGTTTAGTAGCTATATTAAATAAAAATCCAAATGACTATGCAACCATTTCAGCAGCGTTGGAAAAAGTTACGACAGCTTATAATGCACTAACAGCGAATCAAAAGAAAGTGGTCGTAGCCCATAATCCAAATAACGATTCTGTAACACCTTATAAAAAGTATACGGACGCCTTATCAAATCTGTCTTCGGTTAATAAGGCAGTGCTAAACGTGGAAAAATTAATCGACGGCTTAGACCCTAAAACTTCTACTTTCGAAAGCAGAACACTTGCTGCCCAAGCTGCCTTTGACAAACTTGGAGAGAGTGAAAAGGCATTAGTGAAAAATAGCGATAAATTAAAGTTATATTTCCAATATGCTGATGTATCGAAACAAGTAAATGCACTAAATTCATCTATGAAGGATTACAAAGCACAACTAGAGGCATTACAAACTAAAGTAGCTGCGTTAAATGCTGGGAATAGTAGCGATGCAGCAGCGTTAAATGAAATTAAAAACAAGCTTGAGACTAAATTGTCGCAACTTGCAAATGAAGAAACAGCAGTAGCGGCCGTTATTAGTCAAATTGATAATTTAAGTAAGTCTAATAATTTAGTAGTTGATATGCTAAAAGCACGCTCTGACTATAACGCACTACCATCAGCATCTAAAAAACTTGTGACAAACATTAAAATCCTAACAGATTTAGAGAAATCACATAAGGCTGTCGTTAATGTTATTGATCAATTTGAAAAGTTAGATCCAACATCTAAAAGTTATATTTCAAAAGCGAAATCTGCTTATACAGCTTACGCAAAGTTGGACGGGACAAAACAAGGGTATGTAAGAAATCATAATAATTTAAATGATAAGGTCGCTGTAATAGAAGTGATTGTGCAAATAAATGCTTTAAATCCGTCCCAAAAGACGTATAAAGACAATGTGGCGAAAGCAAATAGCGCGTTTAATAATTTGGCTGAAGCCCTTAAATCGCAGGTAGTCAATAGTGGTGAATTAACAAAGGCACAGGGCTATATCGATACAGCCAAGGCCTTTGATGATCGTGTCTTAGCATTAGCGAATGAAAATCCAGATACTTTTGTGGCGAAGGTAGCTGCATTATCTGCAGAGTACAAAACAATGGATAAAAATGCGAAGAAACTAGTAGAGCAGGCAAAAACTTTAACTACTTACGAAAAAAATAATAAGGCTGTTATTAAGGTTATTCAAATGATCGATGCCTTAAATCCTACAAGCAAGGATTACACGAAAAAAGTACTCGCAGCGCGTAAGGCTTATAATGCACTAGATGCAGTATCGCAAAAACGTGTGACGAACTATGCGAATCTAACTGCAGTTGAAGATGTGGCTTCACTGATTGGCCTCATTGCAACATTAAAGCCATCAAGCAAGACATTCTACCAAGATATGAAAACAGCACGAGAGATGTACGATGCACTACCTAACGAGAAGCAACAAGTAATCATTAATTATGATGCGCTTGTAGCAGCAGAAAATGAGTATGGAGTAGCACAAAAAGTTGTTGAGCTTATTGATTTAACGAAACAACAAGATGGCGACTATTTAACGAAGCTCCTGGATGCACGTGTAGCGTATGATCAGTTAACTTCAAATCAAAAGAAATTAGTCACAAATATTAAAGATTTAACAGCACGTGAAAAAGAGGTAAAACCTATTTTAAATGTAATGCTGCAAATTAATAATTTGGATCCGGAATCCAATAATTTTGTCAGTAAGGTTAATTCTGCGCGTAAGGCGTATGATAATTTAAATAAAGATCAGAAAAAATATATTAATAATATCGATGTTCTACAAAACTATGAGCCTATATCTCAGGTGATTGAATTAATTAGTAAACTGAAATCTTCAAGTAGTACATATCTTGAGGATACAGTTCGGGCACGTGCGCTTTATGACGCGTTAGCGGCAGATAAGAAGCAATATGTAACAAACTATTACTTATTACAAGCAGCAGAAACAAGCATTTTAGGTGCTGGTAATGTTATGCAGATGATTAATGAGTTACCGTCTGTAGATCCGAAGCAATATGTGAAACGTATTCAGGAAATTCGTGCAGCTTATAACGCTTTACCAAAGGATCAACAAAGAGCCGTACAAAATTACAAAGTGTTACAAGATCAAGAGAAGCTGTTAAAGCCTGTTATTAGTGTTGTCGAGGATATCGATCGACTACTTACGGCCAAAGACATGAATAGTCAATATCAAAAAATCTTAAAAGCCTATGATAAGCTAAATGCCGAGCAAAGACGTTACGTCTATAATGATGATCTATTATTATCATTAGATAACGTAATAAAAGTATATAAAAACATTGCTAATTTAAATCCAAAGGACAAGTTTTACTTTGGTATGGTGGAAGCAGTACGAAAAGAGTACGATAGCTTAAATACGACAGATAAGCAAAGGATTACGAATTATTCGATCTTGTTAGACGCAGAGAAAAGTATGGCCGATGTAAAGAAAGTCGTTGAATTAATAGCTAGCCTTTCACCAACCTCTTCAACATATTTAGAAGATGTAGCGAATGCAGTTGCAGCCTATAAAGCGTTAGACTCGAAATTAAGAGGGCAAGTCATCAATGAGGACGAATTAAAGAAAGCTGAAAAGGATGTAGAGGCAGTTCAAAAAGTAGTTCAAGCTATCTCTGTTATTGATCCTGACAATACGTCATTTGAGAAAAAGGTGTTAGCTGCTCAAAAACTATATAACTTACTTACACTGGAACAGCAGGATTTAGTATATAACTACCGCATTCTAGAAGAATATTTAAAAATGATCGAATAGAAATAACAAGAAGGAGTTTTCCCAATGCATATTTTGGGGAGACTCCTTCTATACTATAGAAAACAATTTATAAAGCTATGAAATTTCCAAAAAAAGTGAAACCTTATCAATCAAGAAATCGTATGTAATAGGGAGTTTTATTTCCGTGTTTGAGGGGTATAATTTAAAATAATTTAAATATAGGAGGTAGCCATGTTTAAAAGGGTGATAAGTATATTGGTACTTTCAATTGTTTTACAAGCTACAACTATTGGAAATTTATCTGGGATTAGTAAGGCGGACGCAGCATCCAACATCGCTGGTGATGTGTCTAGTTCATATTGGGCAAGTTCGTCAATTCAACATATGCTGTCGAAGCAATATATGACTACATATACTGACAATACATTTAAGCCGGACCAAGCTATTACGAGGGCAGAGGCTGCATCTGCAATTGCTCGGTCTATTCAAACAAACACAGATACTTCGATTTCACTACACTTTAAAGATGTTCCTGCTACACATCCCTATTACAAGGAAATTCAGAAACTTGTAGGCATAGGGGTTTTACAAAATAGTGATGCCTTTCATCCAAATGAGCCTTTAAAGCGTTCGGAAGTTGCAAAAATGCTAGCACTAGCCTATCAGTTTAAAGTGGATGGTAAAAATAAAAGTAAATTTGATGATGTTCCTGCTACACACTGGGCAAAAAACTATATCGAATCACTAACGGACATAGGAATTATTGGCGGAGTAGATGCCAAGCATTTTGCACCCAACAAATTAGTGACACGGGCTCAAACAGCAGTTTTTGTTGAACGTAGTATAAATTTTCAGCAAAAAGTAAAGAAGCTTGAAGTGGCTTATGATTATTTAGCAAAGGATTATATACCAACATTAAATCTTTCGACAGCTTGGTCAAAAGAGGTCATTCGGCTCATCAATGTGGAACGGGAAGAAAACCAACTAGCTCCTGTTACCTATGATTCGGAACTGACACAAATCGCAATTATAAAAGCCCAGGACATGGTTAAACGCAATTATTTTGAACATATTTCTCCTTATTATGGTGCTCCTTGGGATTTAGCGACATTATTTGATTATTCTTACACGAGCTTCGGTGAGAATATTGCAAGGTATTTCAAATCGCCAGAAACCGTTGTGAAAGGATGGATGGCTTCTCCTGATCATCGAGATAATATTATGAAGGAGCATTATACAAATACTGGTGTTGCGGTTACACAGGACCGCCAAGGAAATTATTATTGGGTTCAACTATTTTCGAGTAAATAAATGGTTATGTAACAAAGAGTTGCTAATGTTACATTTATGTTACGGATGCTATAAATAACCAATAAAATTTCTCCATTTTTAACGCTGATGATGCCAAAAAACGTTGGTATATCAGCGTTTTTGTTTATTCCGGAAATCGTTACACAATTGAAAAATTAAAATACCCCCTTTTATGATAGTCTATGTATAGGCAAAAAAGTTTAGAGGGGGTATAACAAAAGTATGAAGAAAAAATGGTTATTACCGATTTTTGCATCTTTCATGTTATTTTCTACAACTCATATAGATTCAGCTGAAGCAGCGACTCAAACTGAAGTCACTGATACAGCTTCTAAATATTTAGGCATTCCATATAAATACGGTGGGACAACTACAAGCGGTTTTGATTGCTCTGGCTTTACTTCGCAAGTATTTGCAGATTTAGGCATCACATTAAACCGCACATCAGGCGCTCAATACCAACAAGGGACAGCAGTTGCTAAAAGTGATCTTCAAGTTGGAGATTTACTATTTTTCAATACAAGTGGCAAAGGTGTCTCACATGTATCTATATACATAGGTGACGGTAAAATGATCCACTCTCAAACTAACCAAGGTGTTAGTTATTCAAACGTAAATGATCCATATTATTGGGGTTCTCGCTACATTGGCGCTAAACGAGTTGCTACATTTGACGAAGAACAACAAGCTGAAGTAAAGAAAGTAGCAATTGATTTTACAGTATATGCTTCACGTGCGGAAGCTGCTTCACAAATTGCGAAAGCTTTAAACTTAGATACATCTGACAAAAATAGTGGTTTTGTCGATATAAAACCAACGTATGAGCATGCAGGTGCTATTGCAGCTGTTGCAAAATTAGGTATTTTTGAAGGTGATGCAAGTGGTAAATTCAATCCATCTTCACCAATTACTCGTGCACAAATTGCGAAAGTATTAGTTATAGCGTTCGGACTTGAGAATGCTGGTCAAGAAGTAACATTTAGTGATGTACCACAAGATAGCTGGGCTAATCAATATGTTTCTATTCTTGCATCGAACGGTGTTACTAATGGAGATGGCAATGGCAACTTTGGTATGGATGAATTACTAAAAATTAAAGAGCTAAAAATGTTTATTGAAAGATTACAATCTAGATAATATTTTCATTGATGCATTGATTGCAAGAAAAGATCTTTTAAATAGCTTATAATTAGAGGAGAGTTTGCAATTGCAGACTCTTCTATTTTTATGATAATTTCACTGAAAAGGAAGTGATTGGAAAAAATAAACATAAAAAGTGCTGTCAGATGATGATTTGTTTAGTTAATTTTGTTAAAATGAATACGTTAAGAGAACAGGAAGGGAGGAAATAAGACATTGAATCTTAAAAAAAGTAGTCTTATTTTGTTGTGCGTCTTATTCATTTCAGCTTCTATGTTTACTATACATAGTGATAGTGTAATGGCAGATACAACTACAAATGTAACATTTGCAGATATCTCCAAAAATCACGAAGCTTATGAAGAAATCAATTATTTAGTGAGCTTGGGTGTTATCCAAGGATATTTTGTAAATGGGAAAAGAGTCTTTGGTCCAAATGAGTCTGTAACACGTGAACAAGTGGCAAAAATGGTTGTCGTTGCCTCTGGTAATAAACCATTAGTCGTAAACAAATCAAGTTTTTCGGATGTAACAGTAGGTACTGAAATGTCAGGTTATATCGAAAGAGCTGTGCAATTAGGGTTCTTTTCAACGAATACACAAGGCAAATTCTTACCAAAAAAGGCTATCACTCGTGATGAAATGAGCCATGTATTAACAAAGGCATTTAACTTAGACACAAGTGAATATGAAAACTTAGATTCACCATTTGCTGACGTAAGTATTACACACCCTTACGTTAAATATGTAAATACAATTTACTATAATGGTATTACAAATGGTAGTGGTAAAAATTATTTACCAAATAGTACTGTTACACGTGCGCATTTTTCATTATTTGTAGCACGTGCAAAAAGTGAGAAATATCGTTTAGAGTTACCAGTAAAAGGGTCATCTGTACCTGATACAAAAGAGGTTATTGGGCTAGTCAAAGTAACGACAGATGGTCTAAACATCCGCAAAACAGCGGATAGTTCTTCAAATACTAACATTGTTGGTATAGTTAATAAAGGCGGCAAACTATCAGTTTATGAAGTTCAGGGCAAATGGCTGAAAGTAACATATAAAGGTGCATATGCTTATCTTTATAAAGATTATGCACAATTTTTAGATGCAGATGGCAATGAATTAGGGGCTGTCCAAAAAGAAGTGACATCTAATGGAGCTATTAACTTATATGTCAAACCAACTTCTTCAGCAAAAGTCATTCAAACTATTAAAGCGAATGTAAAATTACCAGTTTACAAAACTGCTGGCGGCTATCATTTAACGCAAGTAAATGGTTTACCAGGTTACATTGTAGCGAACAGCACAACAGAAACGGGTAAAGACGAACAAACTAATCCAACTCCACCTACAACACCACCTACAGCTTCAGGTGATGTATTAGGACGAGCAACTGTTGGAAACCTAAATGTCCGTAGTGAAGCAAATGCAACTTCTACAGTGCTATTTAAGCTTAACAAGGGCGACTCTGTTAAAGTTAATGGAATTAATGGTTATTGGGCAAGCATCGAATACAATGGTAAATCAGGTTATGTCCATAAATCGTATTTAAAATTATTAAATCAAAATGGCAAACCGTTGCAAAATCGTATTATTATCCTAGATCCAGGTCATGGTGGTAAGGATCCAGGGACAGTACTAGGTTCTTTCTCTGAAAAGAACATTACATTAAAAGTGAGCACACTAGTTAAGCAAAAGCTTGAGAATGCTGGCGCAAAAGTGTACATGACTCGTACTGCTGATACGTTCCCTACCTTACAAGGTCGAGTAGATTTTACAAATGCAAACTATGGTGAGATTTTCGTAAGTGTGCATGTAAACTCTGCTTCCAATACCTCAGCATCGGGTACTGAAACATATTATTCTATTTCATCAGGAGATATGTATCAGGAGGATATTGACTTAGGCACTTTTGTAAATAATCAAATTGTAAACAATTTAAATATGAAGAATCGTGGCGTTAAGCAATATCCATACTATGTGATTAATAATATGAGCATTCCATCCATTTTAGTGGAACTTGGCTTCTTAACGAATGATGGAGATCGTCAAAAAATGACAACTGATGAAAATGTAAATAAATTTGCAGATTCTATCTATAACGGAATTGAGCAATACTACAAAAAGCAATAATTGATCAACATAGAAACTGTCCTAAAGTGATTAACTCACTTTTGGGACAGTTTTTTTATTGTTAAGGAAAGATAGGGCTCTATGAAGATAGTCTTTAACCTGGCATAGTTGATATATGATAGATATATTTTTCTCACTGATTATTTTTATGTTTGCATGTAGGTTTTTATGTATAGATAAATATATTTTGTTTTGGGCTAAGAAGAGGGGGCAAAGCCTCGAGGAGGTTAGGGGAGTGTTCAGGTAGTCGTGAGAGCTGATTAGATAAGAGAAAGGGGCTCATATACATTCTTATTATTCGTTCAGTTAGATTTACTAATTTCAAATAAACTTTCTCTTCAATCACTCTCTTATAGAGTACAACCATTACTCTAAGAAAGCGGGGGTATTATTGTTTACTGAAGTGCTTATTTTCTTAGAATAATTTCAAACTGTAGAATTGTCCTTCATAATTAGTAAATTCATAGTACGTTGTTAAGTCTAAATCAGTTAAAAGGAAAGAATCTTTTGCGACTAAATAATTATGAATCGATAAAGAAGCTTGATAATAATCTTTAAAAGTCTCTTCGTTTAAATTGTTTTTATACTCTGAAAGTATATTTTTATATTCTTCAATAGTTTTCAATTGACTGATGAATTCATAATCTCTTTTAGCATATTTATTTTCTAATTTATCTTCTAAAATTGCTTTCACATCACTTGTATATGCCAATAAATCGGTATATTTCTCAGGCGGTAACATTGGTTTATGAGTTATATTCCATATATCTTCTGAATGAAGAGAGTATTTGTCTTTTAAGTGTTTTGGAATCATTTTTTTATATTCTATGAAATCCTTCACATCTTCTTCGGAAATATCAAAAGTATTCACGATAGCAATTTCCAATCGTAAAATATTTTCTTTTTCAGCATCAATTATTTTGATGAGTTCATTTAACAATTCTTTGTAACGAGTTAAATCTTTTTCTAAAGGTTCTGCTTTAAGCATAAGACCGTATCCACCATCTTTAAAAACTTTAGGTTTTAATTCAATTAGCTCTAATTTCTTCTCGTTTAATTGAATCGCAGCGTCCTTTAAAGAAGCCTGATAATTTTGCAGTTTTTCATCATCAATCGCTCTTAGATTGCTTAAGTGTTGATAAGTTCGTTTCAATTCTTGTCTACGATCTTCTTCTGTTGGTAATTTAGCATTAACAACGACTGTTGTGTCTTCAAAATTGTAACTCCCGTATCCATTGTAATCCCAAACAAATTCAAGCAAACCGTTTCTTATATTATTTAATTCCACGACTTTTTGATTTGTAACTGTTTCTTGAGAAAGTTCGGATTGTGTATTTTTCAACTCTTTCCCATCTTTTGTTTCGGTATCTGAACATCCTACAAGTAATGCAGCTCCTAAGCCACTTAACATTAAAAATTTGAATTTCATGATTGAACCCCTTTTAAATATTTAACGAAAACTATTTCTTCTTTCACTAGTATACCTGTGGTAAAACATGTATGTATATATTGTGTGAATTTACGATATATTCCTAGACCACTTAAAAAGAAACATAGTAAAATAATTGCTACGTAGCTTTATTTTGAATTTTGATGTTGTATTTTTATTAGTAATATTCTTTCGTATAGTAATTATTTACTGTATTTCCATTCAAAAGTCTATCATTCTTTTATGTTTTTCTCAACACCTTAATCTATCTTTTACGCCTTAAAAGAAGTGCCAATCAGCCATAGTAACAGTAAACCACTAAATCCGTTTTAAACTTTCAAACCTCTAATGTATCTTTTGGAAGATAATCTTGAGAACGTATTAAATGTGTATAATCGTAAGAAGAAAGAAATAAAAAAGCAGCTATTTTATCTTTGACAAGATTAACTACTTTTATATGTAACCTACACATTTGAGGTGGGTTGTTCTTGGATAGCCTTAATAGGCTCTGTCCTTATAAAGGATGTTAGCCAAAAAATCGCCGTGTTCATACGGTAACGGCTAACTAACCAAAACGATGGCCTGTGGCATTACCGATAGGAGAGTCAGCGTGACGGCCTCATACAGGCCTAAGCACAATGCCGACATAATTGATAGAATCATTCAATTTGCCATCGGTTTTAGTAAAGATAATAACTAACGAAAAAGGCTGCCCCGAAAATATTCGGAGACAGCCTCTAATTGCTACTTCACGGTATTAATGAATTGAACATACTCTTTATTGATGTAGGCTGATTGTGTGTGGAGTTTATCAGAAAGTACTTCATACCAACCATTAACATTCGTATCGGTTACAATAACGGGCATACCGCTTTTATTATATGTGTAAAGTGGACTTTGACTTGTTGATGCATCTGGACGAACATTTAGGCCAGTTGTTGTCGTACGACCAATTTTGTATGGATTTTTTGCATCTTTAAAGCCTAAAGTTTTTTCGGCACGGTAGTAGTGTCCAGCAATTTTAGCACCCCAAAATGGATCAGATGCATACTTCACATTAAAGCCGACTTCCTTAGAACCAACTACTGCACCATTCGTGTAAGGGCCACCTGGTGTAATGTAATTAGGCTGCAAGAACTTTTCAACAAGTTCATTAATATTGGCTGCAACACTATCAAACTTTTTATTTAGTGGATTCGTGTCATATACATATAAACCAAATAAGTTGTTAAGATTTTGAGCATGGTCACTCATACCATATGCACTTTCATGCTGGGCAAGCGATAAAATAAGCATAGCATTAATGTGAGCATTTGCTTCTACTTCTTTTAATACTTTCCCTAAACCGATTAACTTACTTTTCTGTGTCGCATTTTTATAAAGACTAGCCCCTGAACTTTCAACCTCAGCTAACTTTTGCATAATGTAATTATCTAGTTCTGCTGCAGTATATTGAGTTTGGGCACGTGCAGGTAAAAATTGATAGTAATTATAAGCTTCACCTTTTGAAGAGCCACTAGCATTATAGAAATTAATGCCATTCCAGCTAAAGTACTTTTCGCCCTGCTTCATGAAGTCTGGAGCTTTTCCATATACATAGCTAGAAGAGTATTTATTTGATTTATAATCATATAAAGTATGTTTAATTTCACCATTCTCGTTTGAATAGTAAGAACGACCCTTACTTAAAGCAGATGGGATTAATGTAACATCGGCATGTTTTAAATACCCAACCTGACCTGCTAAACTAACTTTTACTTGTGTCGCATCACTACCTAAATACTGCATTTCTGTATTAGCAGCAACAGAAATTTGATCTTTAATTGTTTCAGATTTAAGGGCTACATAATTATTGGTTACAACATAACCAGATGACATTTTCATAATTTTATCATTTAGCGTAATGACAAGTGTATTTTTTGACAAGGCTTTTTCAGCAGCATCAAAGCTAGAAAAGGCTTCGTTTCCTACAAGATTGCCATTTGAAATTTCTTTTACGATGAACTTAGTAGAGTTACCATTACCAGTATCACCGTTGTTGTTCCCATTATTGCCGTTATTGTTGTTGTTGTTGTTTCCGTTGTTATTAGTGTTACCACCATCATTTTTAACATCGTCCGCTAGAAGTATTAAGCGAAGTACAAATGTAGAGGCCTCGCCAATTGTGGCGTTATCTTTTGGTAAAAACATTCCATTGGAGCTACCTTTAATAAGCCCTAAATCTGCTCCGATAGCAATGTCTTGGCGGAAGTCTTTAAAAATAGCTGCATTATCCATAAAAGTAGTGGATGGTGTACCTTTTGGGATTTTTAAATAATCAACAGCTCTAATTAGCATAACTGCCATATGTTCTCTTGAAATACGGGCATTTGGTTTAAACGAACCATCTGTATAACCTGTGATAATCCCAGCAGAAGCAGCAAGCTTAATATCACTCGCAAATAAATATGTATCTGGGACATCTGTGAAAGTAATATTATCCTTTTTCTCAAGGTTTAAAGCCTTTGCTATGTAAGTAGCAAATTCTCCGCGCGTGACAGTGTCGTTTGGACGATAGCTTCCATTTGCATCTTGCAGTAATGCATCTTTGGAAATTAAATAGCGTAAACCACTTTCATGCATATGTCCTGAGAGCTCATCAGCATATGCCATGTTTGGTTGCCAAATAAGCATGCTAACAAGTGCCATTAACACCACCGTTAACATTGATAGTTTTTTCATAGTTTTAACCCTCCTAAGCTTCTATTATTTTACCAAAGTTGGAGAATTAAGATAAGGGTCAAATGTTAGAAATAACATAAAATATGCCAATCAAAATTTACCAATAACTATACTTTTGAGCTATGTTAATAGAAATAGTTGGATAGACAATAAGGTGAAGGACATTTGCGTTTAGCGGATTGGTAAAGTATTTGATGAGTGAGACGTTAGTGTATATATCTTCAGCCAGTAATTTTAATGCAATAATAGAAAAAACTCCCACCGACATTAAGTAATGAAGCTACTTAAATGGTGAGAGGCATTTTTTATTTTTTCATTATTATACGCTGATAAAAACCTTGTGGTGCTTTGTTAGCATTTTGTGTTTTTGGATGGACAAGAATCATATATTCTCGCCCAGCAGATAAAGGTTTTGATGGGGTTACGATTAATGAACGACCATCTACTTTAGCTGTCATAGGCACTTCATTACCACCTAAAGCAATTAGCTGAACCTTATCCTCAGACATTTGTGAAGAAAGTGTATAAGGAACTTTCACTGTTAAAGTTTTAGGATCCGCAACATTTTTTAAGCTTGCCAGCTCTTTATATTTTGTATATTGTGCTTTGATTGCGTCATAATGTGCCTGGAAAATAGGGGCAGTCTTAGTTTGAATGTTCGGTTTTACACCGACCTCATTAATTGTTTTCCCTAAAGGACCTGTAAAATTACCGATTGTAAGCTTTAAATAGCTACCATCCTGCAGTTCAAAAAAGCCCTGCATACAGCCTTTTCCGTATGTAGTTTCTCCGTATAAAATAGCAGATTGCTGATCTTGCAATGTTGCTGCTAACATTTCAGAGGCGCTAGCACTATAGCGGTTTACAAGAATACGTGTATCAGCAGGGAATTTTTCGTCTTGATTGACTGCACGCACTTTATAATTGGCATGCGCTTCTTCCAGTAAAAAGGCGATTTTTGCTTTTGGGAAAAACCCTGCAATCTCCTGAGCCGTTGTTACATAGCCTCCACCGTTGTTTTGTAAATCCAAGATAAAAGAAGTTGCACCACTCTGTTTTAACTGAATTAGTGCTTTCTTTACAAGCTCTGCACCGTCTTCAGAGAAGGATGACATAGCAATGTATCCAACATTCCCAAATAGTAATGTAGATTCCACATTCGGTAATGTGAATTTTTTTCGTGTAATCGTTGTGGTAGAAGTTGTACCATCTGCATGTTGGAGTGTCACGCCTAATTTAGTATTTTCATCACCAATTAATAGGGATGAGACTTCTTGCGTGGAGCTTCCTACAACGGATTGTCCGTTAATGGCAGTAATAATGTCTCCAGCAACGACACCTGCATCTGATGCACCGCTACCCTCAAACACTTGTAAAATATGAATGCCATCTTCATGTTCTTCGATAATCACACCAACCCCAATTGTTGATAGATCGATGCTATTGATAAATTCCTCGAATTCCTTTTTCGTAAAATATGTAGAATAAGGATCTAGCATTTCAAGGATTTCAGGAATCGTTTTAGCCTTTTGCAAATTTCCATGGATAGTTCCCACGTAATTTTCCGTAATAATTTCCTTAATTTCCTTTACAAGCTGTTGTTCATTGCTTGCAGCAGAAGCGTTTGTTAACGGAAAGATGAAAAAGCTTAGAACGAATACAAATGACCACAATACTCTTTTCATAGGACACCTCTTTTCTAATATTTAGTATACATGATTTTCCATATAACTGTAATAGGGCTTATCACCAAAGTTGTAGGTGACATTTTTCCTTCTTCGCGCAACGGACGGGATTTCCTACAAAAAAGAATCTGCTAGCTTTTTGCGAAAAGGTAAAGGACATTCGCAAAAAAAGGAAAGCAGATTCTAGTTATCTTATAGATGAAGATATTTTATTTTTTTGTTAGCTTATGAATAACAAAGCCGATAAGTGCACCGACTATTGCAGGTACAAGCCATGCTAGACTTTGTTCATATAATGGTAAAGCTTTTAAAATGTTCACATACGGTGTAATCGTAATCTCCATTTGCTTAAAACCATCGTTCAGACTAACGAAGAATGTAGGAATTAATGCTAAAATGTAAACGATTTTTCCACCTTTAAAGAAGTTATCGAAAAGTGAAAGAACCATTAACACCATCGCTAGTGGATAGATGATTAATAATACAGGTAGTGATGCACTAATAATTGTTTCAAGACCAACGTTAGTAATTGCTGCACTGAATATTGTGAAAATTACTAAAAACGTTTTATACGAAACACTAGGAAATAGTTTATTGAAAAATTGAGCATTGGCAGTCAATAAACCTACAGCAGTAGATATACACGCTAGTAAAATTGTGGCAGATAATATAATAGTCCCGAGTGTACCAAAAAGAGCTTCAGCTGACTTCGCTATAATAGTACCACCATTATCAAAAGTGCCTATTGCATTAATACTAGTGTTACCAATTTGTCCAAGTGCGATATAGACAAACGACAAGCCAATTGCGGCAACAATACCAGCGAAAATTGTCGTTTTGACTTGCTTCTTAGTATCTGACATACCCATGTCGCGTAATGCTTGCAATATAACGATTCCGAATACTAATGCACTAAGTACATCCATTGTTAAATAGCCTTGAACAAAGCCTTCAGTCAATGGTGACGAAGTGTATTTTCCTATAGCTGCCCCTGGTTCACCCATTGGGGAAATAAAGCTTTTAATAGCTAGTAATAGAATAACACCTAATAGAACAGGCGTTAAAATTTTCCCAACGCGATCAACAAGCTTTGAAGGGTTAATTGCTAAGACTAGTATTAAGGCGAAAAATATAACAGAAGTAATCAAAAGTGGTGCCCAATGATCTGCTGCTCCCTCTGGAAGAAATGGGACAATTCCGATTTCATAGGAAACAGAACCCGTACGCGGCACTGCAAAGAATGGACCAATCGCTAAATAAACAATTGATGTGAAAATAATACCAAAGGTAGCGCCAACACGGTTTGCTAGTATTTGTAGATCGCCACCCGCCTTCGCAATCGCAACGATGGCTAATAGTGGTAACCCAACACCTGTTATTAAGAAACCAATCATTGCTGACGTTATATGTTCACCAGCTTGTTGACCTAATAATGGGGGGAAGATAATATTTCCGGCGCCTAAAAACAAGGCAAATAATAGTAAACCTACTGCTAGATTCTCTTTGATGAAAAGCAAAATGTTTTTCATAAAAATTAAAACTCCTTTAAATTTGAAAAGATTAAACTTTCTAAAAATTTTAAATACAGAAGTGTATGTTATCATACGAATACTATTCTTGCAATCAATAATCTCTTATTATTTGTCAGAATATGTCGGATTCATTAAGATTCATAAATTGTTTGAAAAATAGTCAGTTTTTCCGATTTCTGATTACGAAAATATCTAGTATGATAGACACACAAGGAAATATTTTAGCACGAATGGAGGCAAATTGGTATGAAAAAGACAAAAAAATTAAGAATCCTTGCTTTAACAACTATTGCTACTTCTTTTTTAGCATTACAAAGTGCAGAAGCCGCTACTTATACCGTACAAAAAGGAGATACTTTATCTAAAATCGCTTCAAGCCATAAAGTAACAGTACAAGACATAAAAACTTGGAACAATTTAAAGAATGATATGATTTATGTCGCACAAAAGCTTGAAATTTCAAAACAAACGACTAACGAAACGGCAAAACCTTCAAATCCATCAACAACAACACCATCAAAACCTACAGCTACTTCCCATACAGTCGTTAAAGGCGATTCCTTATCCAAAATCGCTAAGCAATATAATATATTAGTAAAGGAAATCAAAGATTGGAATGGGCTTGCGACAGACACAATCTATATTGGACAAGTGTTAAAATTATCTGCGGGAGCTTCAGTACCCGGAAATGAAACAGTACATAATAACGGATCTTCAGGTGCAGGAACATCAAAAGATCCTACTGCCAATGGACAAGCTATCAATAAGAAAACAGTAGAAGTAGCGAATTCATTAGTAGGAACACAATATCTCTACGGTGGCAACACACCAGATGGTCTAGATTGCAGTGGCCTTATTTACTATGCCTTTAATCAAGGTGGATTAAAAATTGGCAGAAACAGTAGCGAAGGCTATTTCGATAATTCAACACAAGTTAATAATCCGGTATCCGGCGATTTAGTATTCTTCGAAAATACGTATAAACAGGGTATCTCTCATATGGGTATTTATATAGGCAACAATAAATTTATCCATGCAGGAGCAGACGGTGTTGAAGTATCAGACGTTACATACTCTTACTGGTCTACAAGATTAGTAGCTTATAAACGTTTCGACGCTATAAAATAAAGTAAAAGCGATTTTTTGCATATACAGCAGAAATCGCTTTTTTTTTATGCGAGGGAAGGGGAATACCCGCGGAAGAGAGGTGAATACCCGGGGGAGAGAGGTGAATACCCGCGGAAGGAAGAGATACCCGCGGAAGGGAAGCGAATCCCCAGGCGAGGAAGAGATACCCGCGGAAGAGAAGTGAATACCCGCGGAAGAGAGGCGAATATCCGCGGAAGGAAGGTGAATACCCGCGGAAGAGAGGCAAATACCCGCGGAGGGAAGGCGAATACCCGCGGAAGGAAGAGATATCCGCGGAAGAGAAGCGAATACCCAGGCGAGGAAGAGATACCCGCGGAAGGGAGGCGAATACCCGCGGAAGAGAAGCGGATCCCCGAGCGAAGAAGAGATACCCGCGGAATGGAAGTGAATCCCTGCGGAAGGAAAGCGGATGCCTGGGCGAGGAAGAGATACCCGCGAAAGAGAAGTGAATCCCCGGTCGAAGAAGAAATACCCGCGGAGGGAAGGCGAATACCCGCGGAAGAGAAGTGAATCCCGAGCGAAGAAGAGATACCCACGGAAGAGAAGCAAATCCCCGTGAAACGAGCGAACACCCACACGAAGCAGAAACACCCGCGCAAGAAAAGAAACACCCGCACAAGGCAGATCAAAAAAATCCCTTCTTTTTTAAAAAAAGAAGGGATTTCGATAGTTTATTGTGTTACGCGTGCTGTCCAACGAGATAGGTCGGCGTCTTTTGCGTCAACAAGTTCTGCAGGGAAGACGAATGTCCAAGGTTTCGTTGAGTTTGGTTGTACAGTTAATACTGGGTCCATATTGAATGAACCAGTAGCAATTTGTTTGCCTGTTGCATCTATAATTTCTAGTGGTAATTGTTCTAGATTAATAGCTTTATTGTGTCCGTTACGGATGAAAATCGATACATTTAGATTGCCGTTGTCAGCTAGTTTTGCTTGTAAGCCGGTGAAGTTTACTTCAGTTTCACCTAGTTTTGGTAAAGTCTCGACGATTTTAGCTAGCTCTTCTTTTTGAGCTGCTGGTAATTGTTTTTCCCATGATGGGTCAAGTTCTAATTGGTGGCCGCGAAGGGACACAAGGTTGAAGGCGATTTTCCAGCCATCTTCAGGGATTTCGTCTACTTTAATTGCAGATTTATCGAATTCAAATACCCATGGGCGAGCGCTTTCTGCTGGAATTGTGCCAAGGGCTTTGAAATCGAATTTTTTAGATGCTACTAGCTCGTCATTTTTATCCATGATGAAAAGCTCGATTTCTCCTAGCTCGATTGCTTGTGGTAAAGATGAGCGGAAAAATGCGCGCACATGCCATTTACGTTTGTTTTCTTCAATACTAATAGAAGAAAGAGATAATTGATTTGGTTTTAATGGTTCTAGTTCATTTGCTAGGAAGTTGAAAATGTATTTTTGCTCCTGTGGTACATCCCAATCTGGATGGAATGAAAGCTTTGTTTCAACATCGCGATTATCGCCTGTATTCGTAGAAGCTTTTCCTAGTAAGTCTTTTGAGTCAATTGTGTTTTCTTGAACGATTTTGTCTGATTTTTTAAAGAATGAGAATAAGCCCATTATTGTACCTCCTGTTGTGCGTCAATTGTTTTCATGAAGCCGGTAATTTCTATAATAATAGAACGACGTAGTTCTTGGAAATTCTTACCGAATAACTCAAGCCCCTCGCGTTGGTAAATTCGCATTGGATCTTCTTGCTGGTAATGACGTAAGCCAATACCTTCTTTTAAATGAGCCATTACTTCCAAATGTTTCACCCAGCCACTATCGATGAAACTAAGCATGATTTGTGGCAGAACTTCTAGTACTTGTTCATTTTCAGCGAATTTCTCTATATGATTGAGCAGTTCTTGTTCAGAAGGTTGAATGTCTTCTAAAATTTGTTTTACTCTGCCCACTTCTCGGTCAATTGTGACAGGTGTAATGAAAAGTGAGTTGAGTGAACTCTCCATTTGATCATAATTCCATTCAACAGAATTTACTTCTTCTGGCGCGGCGTCGAGAACAGCAAATTCAACCGTTTCACGAAGCATTTTTTTAAGCTCGCCCATCAAGTCATTTTCAGCTAGAATTTTGTTACGTAGACCATAAATAACTGTACGTTGGTCATTGATAACATCATCTAATTTTAAGTTGTATTCACGCATACCGTATTGGGAACCTTCAACAATTCGTTGTGTACGGTTAATGAGTTCTTGAGCATCTTTATTTTGAATAATGCCTTGTTCGTTGACAACCATTTTTGCAGAGAATTTTTCAACTTCTTCTTTTGCGTAGCGACGGAACATATCATCTTCAATAGAGAGAATGAAGCGACTTTCACCTACGTCGCCTTGACGACCTGAACGACCACGTAGCTGATTATCTACACGGCGGCTTTCATGCTTCTCAGTACCGATAACATATAGACCTCCAAGAGCATGAACTTCTTCGCCTAACACGATATCTGTACCACGGCCAGCCATATTGGTAGCTACTGTAACACGTCCTTTTTGTCCTGCTTGAGAAATTAGTTCAACTTCTTGCTCAACTGTTTTAGCGTTTAGCAATTGGAATTTTAAGCCTTCTTTTTTCAAGCTATCGGCAACTGTTTCGGATTGCAGTATGGACGTTGTTCCTATTAAGACAGGTTGTCCCTTTTCGTGACGGCGTTTAGCTTCAGCGGCTACATACTTATATTTATCTTCTTGCTTGCTGAAAATAATATCAGGCTGATCGACACGTTGACGTGGACGATTGGTTGGAATTTGAATAACTTCCATGCCGTACACTTCTCGAATTTCTTTTTCCTGTGTTTTCGCAGTACCTGTCATCCCTGAAAGCTTCGGATACATACGGAAATAGTTCTGAATTGTAATTTGTGCCTGTGCTTTATTTTCATCAGTAATCGTTACATTTTCTTTTGCTTCAATCGCTTGATGTAAGCCATTCGATAGTGAACGACCTTCTAAAATACGACCTGTGAACATATCAACAAGCTCGATTTTGTCATCCTTTACGATGTAATCAACATCACGTTCAAACATGACATGAGCACGAACAGCTTGGATAACATAATGGAAAAGTGATTGGTGCTCTAAGTCATACAGATTATCTATATTGAATGCAGCCTCAACTTTTTCAATACCTTTATCTGTTAGGGAAGTAGCTTTTGTTTCATCATCAAAATCATAATCTTCATCTACTTTGAAACGTTTTGCTAACATAGATGCGATGCGATGTAATTCATCGTTAGATGGCATTTTACCAGCGATAATCAGTGGTGTTTTAGCCTCATCAATTAGTACACTGTCTACTTCATCAATAATGGCGAAGTGATAAGGACGCTGTACTTTATCAGCTAAGCTGTATGCCATATTATCACGCAAGTAATCGAAACCGAATTCAGTCCCAACACCATATGTAATATCTGCATTATAGGCTTCCTTTTTCTCGTCTGCTTCCATCATTGGTAAATTCAAACCAACTGTTAAGCCAAGGAAACGGTGAATCTGTCCAACTAGCTCAAAGTCACGTTTCGCTAAGTAATCATTGACGGTAATAACATGAACACCTTTGCCTTCTAATGCACGTACATAAGAGGGAAGGGAAGCAACTAGCGTTTTACCTTCACCTGTAGGCATTTCAGCGATATTGCCTTCAGTTAAAACAAGACCACCAATAAGCTGTACATCAAAATGACGCATTCCTAATACACGTTTTGAGGCTTCGCGTACGACCGCAAATGCATCTGGGATGATGGATGCAATAGGCTCATCTTGTTGTAAGCGATCTTTGAAAATAAAAGTCATTTCTCTTAATTCTGCATCTGACTTATTAACATATTTTTCTTCGAGACTATTAATTTGTTCTACTATTTTATAGTAGCGTTTTAATTGACGAGCACTCGTTTGCTCTTTGTTACTTTTGAAAATTGAGAACATGAAATATACGCTCCTTTAATGTTGTCTAACTACTAGACACTACATTATTCTATCAAATTTTACGTATGGTGACTACATTTGGCATACAGCATTCTTCCAATCTGAAAAAGATGGAAAATATTTGTGAAATGGTGGAAAATAAATAGAAAAAGTATATTTCGGCGCCGGTTCGTGCTATAATCAATTTGGATTTAATGTAGATTATTTTTTGAGGAGGAGAGACATGCTCTACGTGTCTATAATAGCAGCATTTGTTGCTTCAATATTGTTAACTCCACTAGTTAAACGATTAGCGTTCAAAATAGGTGCTGTCGACGCACCAAACTACCGAAAAGTACATGCACGAATTATGCCAAGACTCGGGGGATTGGCGATCTTCCTTTCTTTTTTAATAGCTGTAGCTATATTTCAACCGATTTTGATAATCAATGAAAATGGTAGTAACTTTTTACTTGCAATTATTATTGGTGCTTGCATTATCGTAGCAACCGGTGTCGTAGATGATATGCGTGAAATTTCCGCAAAGGCTAAATTAGTTGGCCAGCTTATTGCGGCACTTATCGTTATCTTTGTAGGTGGCATTCAAATTGATATGATTACCCTGCCATTTGTAGGTGAATTAAACTTAGGATTCCTAAGTATTCCTTTAACAATTATTTGGATTGTTGGTATTACCAATGCCATTAATTTAATTGATGGCTTAGACGGTCTAGCGGCAGGCGTTTCAACGATTGCCCTTATTACTTTAGCTGTCATGGCAATTATTATGAACAATATGTTCGTATTAGCAATCGCAGCCATTTTAGCAGCAGCAACAATCGGATTTTTATTTTACAATTTCCACCCAGCGAAAATTTTCATGGGAGATACAGGAGCCTTATTCCTTGGCTTCATGATATCAGTGCTCGCATTGCTTGGATTTAAAAATGTTACAGTCGTTTCATTAATTATCCCAGTTATCATCCTAGGTGTGCCGATTTCTGATACATTCTTTGCGATTGTTCGTCGTGTACGCATGAAGAAAAAATGGTCTGATCCTGATAAATCACATTTACATCACCGTTTACTAGATATGGGCTTTACACATCGACAAACAGTGCTCATTATTTACGGGATTGCAATAATGTTTGGTTTGGCCGCAGTTATTTTCTCTATGGCAAAAGTATGGGGTGCGATTTTACTCGTAGCAGTTATTTTAACCGCAATTGAAATTTTGGTTGAAGTCATTGGACTCGCGGGTAAAAACTATAAACCATTATTGAATTTTGTACGGATATTTAATAAATAATAAATTGAAAGCAATCATACATTTTGTGTGATTGCTTTTTTGTCGACTCTTTTTGCACGATTTTAGTCGAATACCCGCGGAAGGAAGGTGAATACCCGCGGAAGGAAGGTGAATACCCGCGGAAGGAAGGTGAATACCCGCGGAAGAGAGGTGAATACCCGCGGAAGGAAGGTGAATACCCGCGGAAGAGAGGCGAATACCCGCGGAAGAGAGGCGAATACCCGCGGAAGGGAAGCGAATACCCGCGGAAGGAAGGTGAATACCCGCGGAAGAGAGGCGAATACCCGCGGAAGAGAAGCGGACCCCGGGCAAGGAAGAGATACCCGCGAAAGGAATGCAAATCCCCGCGGAAGGAAGGCGAATACCCGCGAAAGGGAAGCGAATGTGCGAAGGAGCCGTTAAGAGGTGCAGTCACCAGGGTGCGTTGAGAAGCTACTCATGTGCCTGAGAAACGAAGTGACAGATAGGATCATCAAAGGGGACGAAGAGGATGTCGATTGGGTATTTGGCGAAAGCAATACTCAGTAGGATTCCATAAAAAAACCTTTCCACAAATTTAAGTGGAAAGGCTATAAGTTTTATTAAGCTAATTAATTTACCGAAGTTTCTTCACTTGAATCACTGTCAGTATCGTTATTTGTGAGGCTTGTTGAATTTTCATTTAAGCCAAGGTGGTTTTGCAAAGTTTCTTTTACTTCATTAACTGATGCTGGATCTAATTGGTAATAATATACACCAGTAGACATATCATCAGTGCCTTCTAAATTTAAAGTGTCAATGCGTGGTACACCTTTTGTTAAATAAGATAAGAAGGATTTCATTTCATCAAATGTCATATCCGTCTTCATGTTATTACCAAGTGCATTAATGACATCATCGTATTTTGAGATAGAACCAACAGAAGAAACTTTATTGATGATAGCTGATAGAATTTCTTGTTGACGTTTACCACGCTCAATATCGCTATCTTGTTTACGTGTTCTTGCGAGTGCAAGTGCTTCACTACCGTTTAAATGCTGCATACCTGGCTCCAGGTTGATTGTAAACTTATCGAATTCGTCTAACTCGTGTAAAGCATAAGGTACTTCAGCTTCGATGCCACCTAATGCATCAACTACGTCAATGAAAGCATTGAAGTTCATACGTACATAATAGTCAATTGGAATATCTAATAATTCTTCAACTGTCTTGATTGTTGTCAGTGTACCACCCATAGCATGTGCGTGGGTAATTTTATCTTTATATTCTACTTTAGGAATATAAACGTATGAATCACGAGGAATGCTTAGCATTTTAATCGTATGCGTTTTGTTATTTAATGTCGCTAAAACTAGTGCATCGGAACGTGAGTGATCAGAACCTTGCCCACGATTATCACTATCGTCCACTCCGACAAATAAGATAGATACATTATCCTTTATCGGCTCTACTTTACTTTCGCGAAGTGCTGAAACTTCGCGGCCTTCTAATTTTTCGTGTGCTGAGTCAGCTGCGTGTTTCACTTGTTTAGTAAGGTAAACACCATAAGCAGTAACACAGATGGCCAAACTAGCAACGAGAAGTAAGGAAACTTTTATAATTAAGGAAGCTTTAGAAGACCTCTTTTTGTACTTTTTATTTTTCATTTATATTCTCCTCTAAGTTATGGGGATTATAATACGATTAAACTAAAATTTATGCAAATACAAGTAATAAATAGGCAGTTGATAAAATAGCTTAACGTTAAAATTATACTATGCATAAATAGTTTCGGCAATTAAAACTATTTATCTACAATAAATTCAATAAATTGAGCATTCTCAAACGTAATGTTAGCTTGTCCGTTTGTCATTTCTGTTACCCAGTTTCGGAACTGTTCTTCCTCCTCTTTTAACACGGATACAATAATGTCGACGCCTTCCAAATAGCGAATTTCCTCTAAAGTATACGAAGAACCTCGAATTTCATTTTCCACTTTGCCAAGCCATGTGTAATCAACGGTAATTTTCATAATATGATGAAGCTTGCGTTCGACAACCTGGGCAGCGAGTAAACCTTCTGTTGTCGCTTTTCCGTAAGCACGAATGAGACCGCCACCGCCAAGCTTAATGCCACCAAAGTAGCGTGTGACGACAACGACCGTATCTTTTAATCCTTGTTTTTTTAGGACTTCTAACATAGGGACGCCAGCTGTGCCACTAGGTTCCCCATCATCATTTGCTTTTTGAATATGATCATGCTCACCAATCATATAGGCGGAACAATTGTGTGTCGCATTATGATGCATTTTTTTTATACGTTCAATAAAAGAAATTGCATCCTCTTCCGTTTCTGCGCGTTCTATATAAGTAAGAAAGCGAGATTTAGAAATAACAATTTCGCTTTCGCCGTATCCTTTTACTGTTAAATAGTTTTCTCTCATCCGAACCAATCTCCTTTTAGGTAGAGTTCTATTTGACTTCTATTCTATAATTTTCATAAAGAAAAAGCATTAAATTTTAACAGCGGGATGATATAATGGGTATAGACTATGTAATTGGTCTATTGAAATGGTAAGTAATCATAAGACATTAGACTGGGGAGTATACTATGTTTTCAAATGATACCTTCGATTTAAAGTCGCTTGATGACATATTTAATCGAATGTTAGAAACAATCATGAGCTCAAAGGACGATATCTTTATTATAAGTGAACAAAGCCGTAGAAGTTTCGAAGATATGCAAAATGAGCTAGAAATTGTTCGAAAACAAGTTTCAATTGTTATTGATGAAGGCGATGCTTTAGAAAAAAGCACACAGCTTGCCAAGCAAAGACTTGTGTTAGTGAGTAAAGCTTTTGATAATTATACCGAAGAACAAGTTAGAGAAGCATATGAAACTGCACAGGATTTTCAAGTGAAGCTCTCCGTTATTAGAACACAAGAAAAGCAACTACGTGATAAAAGAGATGATTTGGAGAGAAGATTAAGAGCATTACTCGATACGATTGAACGTGCAGATCAGATTGTCAATCAAGTAAATGTCGTTTTGAATTACTTAACTTCAGATTTAAAAAATGTTGGTTTAGCACTTGAACAAGCAAAAATGAAACAAGATTTTGGTATACGTATCATTGCGGCGCAGGAAGAGGAACGTAAACGTCTTTCTAGGGAAATCCATGATGGACCTGCTCAGATGCTCGCAAATGTACTAATGCGCACTGATTTAATAGACAGAACGTATCGTGAAAAGGGCATTGAATATGCTTTGGCAGAAATTGTTGATTTAAAAAAAACGGTGCGTAATGCATTATCAGAGGTGCGACGTATCATCTATGATTTAAGACCAATGGCACTTGATGATTTGGGAATTGTTCCGACATTAAAAAAGTACTTATCAACAGTGACTGAATATAATCCGGGTGTTGAGGTTCATTTCCAATCAAGAAGCACCGAAAAGCGTATACCATCAAACTATGAAGTATCTATTTTCCGCTTAGTGCAGGAATGTGTAACGAATGCCATGAAACACGGAAAATGTAAGGATATTTGGGTGAAGCTTGAGTGGTTGAAAGATGCCGTAAATATCGTTGTAAAGGACGATGGCATAGGTTTCGATTCACAGAAAGTTAAAGACCATTCCTTTGGGATTTTAGGTATGAAAGAACGTATTGAAATTTTGGATGGGACAATCTCAATTACAAGTGAGATAAATCGAGGTACGACGGTTTTATTTAAAATTCCGTTAGAAGTAGAGTAAAACGATTGTTTGAGGAAATTTAGGGGGTAAAGACAAATGACGAAGATTATTATTGTAGACGATCACCAGCTATTCCGCGAAGGAGTAAAGCGTATTTTAGATTTTGAAGATACGTTTGATGTGGTAGCAGAAGGTGATGATGGTACGGATGTAGTATCTTTATATGCTGAAAATCAACCTGATGTTGTACTGATGGATATTAATATGCCGGGGAAAAATGGCGTAGAGGCAACAGCAGATTTAATTAATGAGTACCCAGATGCAAAGGTTATTATGCTTTCTATCCATGATGATGAAACATACGTAACACACGCACTAAAATCTGGCTCACTAGGCTATATGCTGAAAGAAATGGATGCGGACGAAATTGTTGAAGCTATTAAAGTAGTTGCCAATGGTGGATCTTATTTACATCCGAAAGTAACTAAAAATTTAGTAGCGGAATTCCGTCGTCTTTCTGAGCATGAAAATAAAGGTAACTTCCATCAAACAGAAATTCGTCGCCCATTCCATTTGTTAACAAAGCGTGAATGTGAAGTATTACAATTATTAACAGATGGGCAATCGAACCGTACAATTGGTGAGACGCTATTCATTTCAGAAAAAACAGTTAAAAACCACGTTTCAAGCATTTTACAAAAAATGAATGTAAACGACCGTACACAAGCTGTTGTTACAGCCATCAAAAATGGTTGGGTTGAAGTACGCTAATAGCATATATTGTATTTTATTTCTTTCAGGAGAACTGAAAGAAGTTAGAGCCTCCGTCGGATGTCACGGAATCGGAAAAGAGTTCTTTGCGCTAGCACAAAACCGATTCCGGACGTAATTATGCCGAGGCGTAATTGATAGCTGTTTTTAAAGGCTACTATATTATTTAGTAGTTTTTTAAAGCAGTTTTTTTTATAGGTACGAATTGTCGAAAAATGTAACAATTTATACATAGAGATCGTGCAACATTTTATAAGCGTGGGCGTCATAAGGAAGATGTAGCACCTTAATGTAGAAAAAACACAACAAAATTCCTACAACGGGATTTATATGCTACAATATGCGCGGGAGGTTTTTTGATGTTAAAGAAAAGTTTTCTAGCAGTTCTTACTTTATTAATGTTAACTGCCTGTGGTAATAAAAAAGATGAAATGAATGCAGAAGAACAACAAAAAATCATTGATGATGGAACTATAGGATTTGAAATGAATGGTGGGCAAATAACGAAGGCAGAAAATGTCCCTGCTGATGAAGGAAAAGCAATCTTACTAGCCTTTAATGAATATATTGAAGCTTTTAATTCAAAAGATATTGATCGTTATATGCAAACGCTCTCGAAGGATCCAAAAGGTTTCAACTATGATGAAGAAAAAGAATTCACGACAGAAGTATTTAAAGAGTCAGACGTTAAACGAGATGCTAAAGATACGACAATCATAAAATATAACGAAAATGAAGCACAGGTCCATTCCAATATAACATTGCATTTAGTACAAACTAAAACAAATGTGAAGCATGAAAGTGCAGGACAACAAGTTACAGTATTGGTCAAAGAAGATGGGGACTGGAAGGTCACTAGCGTCTTTTATATGGACGACACGAAATCAAGTACTGGCAAATAAAAATGAGGATCTCTTCATTCAGGCTCATCACTAAAAGTTGAGGTTGGGCGATTTCCTGGGCATTAGCGTCAAAGACAAGCCCCTAGAGCGAGCGCAGTAGTGAAATGGCAAAAAGCATCATGCCTAACTGCTTATTGGACTTGCTTCATTAGAAAGGAAATCACCCCCTCTTAATGGTGATGAGCCTTTTTTCATTCAAAGAAGGATTGATAGGGTGAAAATCATATGAGGAGATCTATACATAGAAAATGAATGTGAAATGAATGCAGTTGTCTAGAATGATGAAAGAGTGAAGCAACTTCCTCCTATTCGACGTGCAGACAAGATTACGTTATGTCGTAATTCATTTCACATTCATTTCTTTTTATCTTCATTCAGCTAGCTGAAATAGGGGAACTCAGTCTAAGAGCGCCACGTCCTGTGGCGACGACTGAGTGACCAACATCATGTTGGCCTAAAGCCTCCGTCGGATGTCACGGATTTTGAAAGGAATAAATTGTGCATGCACAATACAAAATCCAGACAACAATTGCGCTGAGGCGCAATTGATTGTAAACTATTTAGAATAGGAGAGTGGACATGGATGAGGACAGCAATCGTAACAGATAGTACTGCATATATTTCGGCTGAGGAACGAGCACGCTTAAACATTCATATGATTCCGTTAAGTGTAAATATCTCAGGTCAACTTTTTGAAGAAGAAGTAGATATCACGGCATCTGAATTTTATGATAAAGTACGTGGGGCAAAAGAATTCCCAAAAACAACCCAGCCTCCAATTGGAGAGTTTGTCGCTCTCTTTGAAGAGCTGGCAAAAGAGTATGATGAGGTAATATCTATTCATTTATCAAGTGGTATCAGTGGTACATATCAAGGTGCCGTTCAAGCAGGCGAGATGGTGGAAGGCATTGATGTGTCCGCTTTTGATAGTGAAATATCCTGTGCGGTACAGGGTTTTTACGTTCTACGAGCTGCTGAATTGGCAGCTCAGGGCTTGTCTGCAAAAGAGATTCACGCTTCATTGGAGGACATGAAGCAATCAGTTCGTGCTTACTTCATTGTAGATGACTTAGCGCACTTACAACGTGGGGGACGTCTGTCTGCAGCAGCGGCATTAATCGGCGGCTTATTACAAGTAAAACCGATCCTGCATTTTGCGGACAAGGTCATTGTACCTTTTGAAAAAATTCGTACACGTAAAAAAGCATTAAAGCGTGCGGAAGAGCTACTAGCTGAAGATGCTAAAAAGTATGAAGCAATGGACGCTGTTGTAATCCACGGCAATTGCCTTGCTGAAGCAGAAGAATGGCTAGCACAACTAGCAGCAACCTACCCGAACGTTAACTTTAAAATGAGTTATTTCGGTCCCGTCATTGGCACACACTTAGGTGAAGGCTCAATGGGTCTAGGTTGGACAAAAAAATAATAGTAAGTGAGACAGTCTCTACAGTAAATGTGTAGAGGCTGTTTTTTTATTTAGGAATTTCTTGTCGCCGATAAAAACCACATGAAAGGAGCAAAGTAATGACATACAAAGGTTGGTTGTTGCCACCAGCATTACGAGATTTCCATGAAGGACGTATTTGGTTGAAGGAGCATGCCCCATTTTCCAAGGAAGATATCGAGAAATCAATCAAGTATAAATACTTCCGTATAATAGAAGGAATTCAAAATGAGCCACATGTAAAATGCAATCGTTGCCATAATGAAGATCCTCAGCAATTTACAACGTTTGATTGTTCAAAGTGTCTGCAGCTATGTATATATTGTAGACATTGTTTGAATATGGGCAGAGTGGGTAGTTGTACGCAATTGATGATTTGGACAGGCCCTCGCGCAATTAGGACAAAAAAGCATTCACTCGAATGGTCGGGGCAATTTACTGTGCTTCAACAGCAGGCGGCAAATGAAATGCTAGAAAGTGTGAAGGCAAGGCGTTTCCATCTTTTGCATGCGGTATGTGGGGCGGGTAAAACAGAGCTACTTTTCCCGACTGTTCATTATGCGTTGGAGCAAGGCTTACGGGTATGCATCGCTACGCCTCGTACAGATGTAGTGTTAGAGTTATTCCCACGCTTTCAAAAAGTTTTCCCACAAACGATGATCCATGCATTATATGGTAAATCACCAAAGCAGGGGGGCTATGCCCAGCTCGTGTTGGCGACAACACATCAGCTTTATCGGTTTGACCGAGCGTTTGACGTCATGATTGTTGATGAAGCTGATGCTTTTCCGTATACATTTGATGAAACGCTACAAAGCGCAGTGCAACAGGCAAAAACAGAAAATGCACCACTATTGTTGGTCACGGCAACCCCTTCTCTTAAACTACTTACTCAGTATCAAAATGAAAGCTATTCATTTATTCCGAAGCGCTATCACGATTATCCATTACCAGTCCCTCGATTTCATTCCCTATGGAGCTATGAAAAAAGCTTGAAACGGGGAAAGATTCCACGAAAGTTAAAACAATGGACAGAGGAGCGCCTTGCACGCAAAGAGCCATTTCTATTATTTTTCCCAAAAGTCGAGTTAATGAAAATAGCAACACCTCTTTTTCAGTTATTAGATGACAGCATCATGGCAGTACATGCGGAAGATCCGGAGCGTAAAGAGAAAGTGCTTAAACTACGTGATAAAGAAGTTCCAGGCTTACTGACTACGACCATTTTAGAAAGAGGGATTACGATCAAGAATGTACAGGTTGCAGTGATTGGGGCAGAATCAACCATTTTTACTTCAAGTGCACTCATTCAAATCGCAGGGCGAGTTGGACGAAATGCCGATTTTGCACAAGGAGACGTCGTATTTTTTCATCATGGCATTACGGCTGAAATGGATGATGCGCGGACAAAAATTCTTTATTACAATAAGAAAGGATTTTTATCATGAATAAAATTGAAACACTGTGCTTATTATGCTCACAGCCTTTACAATCAGCGATCTCGTGGAAACTACTTTTAACAAAACAATTTCAGCCAACTATCTGTGATAGGTGCTCTGCTCAATTTGAATATTCCTCAACGGCAACAGCACTTTACCAATATAACGATGCGATGAAAAACTTTTTACATCAATATAAATTTCTTCAGGATGTTGCACTTGCTAAAGTATTTCGGCAGGAGCTACATGCACGATTAAAGCATGAAAAAGCAACCGTTATACCGATCCCTATGCACCCCGTTAAGCAACGGGAACGTACCTTTTCACATATGGAGGAGTTATTGAAGGCTGCGGATATTCCTTTTATACAACTTTTAGAAAAGACGACGACAGAAACGCAAAGCTCCAAAAATAGAGAGCAACGAAACCAAGCCGCATCACTTTTCCGTCTGATGGATGGAGCCCATGTAGAGCATAAAGAATACTTTCTTTTTGACGATATAAAAACAACAGGGACGACTTTAAGGCATGCTACTGAAGTTTTATTAAATGCAGGCGCCAAAAATGTCAAAAGCTTCACACTAATTAATGGATGAAAATGCTAATGCATTGTGTATAATAGATTACGAGTATATAAGATTCGTATTGTTATTATGCAAGAGGAGGAAGAAATAGATGGCAGAGGTTCGCAATTGTCCGAAATGTAATGAGTTTTTTAATTATATAGGGGTCAGAGAAGTATGTCATAAATGCGCTCAATCAGAAGAAGAATTATATCAAATTGTTTATCGCTTTTTACGTAAACGTGAAAACCGTGCAGCGACAGTAGAACGTATTGTTGAAGCAACAGGAGCTGAAGAGGAGCTATTGTATAAATGGGTACGCAAGGGACGTTTACAGCCTGCAATGTTCCCGAATCTTGGCTACCCATGTGATAACTGTGGTCACTTAACGACAACAGGAAAGCTTTGTACAAAATGTCAGGATGAATTAAAGTCAGAGCTACGTACATTCGAAGCGGCGAAGGAGTTTCGTGAGAGTGTGGCAGGTCGTGATCGTGTAACCTATCACGCAGATCGAAAACGTTAACTTCTTTCATCGAGTGTCCAAACACCACTGAAATAGGGAATTCGGGCTAAGAACTTTACATCCTGTAAAAACGCCTGAAAGCGATGATTTTAGGCTAATATCTTATATTGCAATTATACCGAGGCATAATTGATAGGTCTAAAGTGTGTTAATTTTAAACAAAATTAGCACACTTTTTTCTATTTGAAAACTTAACATTATGTGAGACAATCCGAAATAATAGTAAGATAAGCTTTTAGACAGGGGGGATTACATGAAAATTACATCATATGGGATTAATGCAGTGAACGCCTATAACAATCAGGTGCGCAATGTAAAATCAAGCACTAACAAGGCATCCTTCGCAGATAAAATCGAAATTTCAAAGACTGCACAAGAGATGCAAGGGATTTCAACATATAACACAGAGCGTGCAGACCGCGTAAAACAATTAAAAGAAGATATCGCTTCTGGGGAATACAAAGTAGACGCTCGCAAAGTGGCAGAAGATATGCTGAAATATTATCGTTTCTAAGGAATTTCAGAAAGGGTGCTTCGCAATATGTCTGTAGAAACGATCTGTTCTACACTAACAAAACTAGAAAAAATGCATAAAAGCTTACTTGAACTAGCTATAAAGAAAACTGAAATCATTACAGCTGGCGATATCGAAGCACTGGACCAAATGCTCAAGGATGAGCAGGCACATGTAGCAGCCATCGATAAGCTCGAGCAACAGCGTCAAAAACAGGTAACGGATTACCTTGGGGCAAAAGGATTTGCTTCAATTGACAAAGCAACTGTCGCTGATGTCATCGAGGTTGCTGAACAGCAGATTGAAAAAGACATGCTTTCAGCTGTTCGCAATCGATTATTGCAAATTATCAACGATTTAAAAAAACAAAACGATTTAAATCAAAAACTAGTGTTCCAATCACTACAATTTGTCAATCTTACATTAGGTTCCTTACGACCACAGAACGAGCAAATAAACTACTCTGGTAGTGAAATACGCGGAACAAATAAGGTCGCTAAAAAATCATTTTTTGATTCTCAAGCATAGTTTCTTGCGCCCATGCAAAAAACATTTGCTTGGTAATATAAACGTTAAGGAGGAAAAGGAATGCGCTCAACATTTATGGGCTTAGAAGCTAGTAAACGCGGTTTATTTACACAACAAACAGCTCTATATACAACAGGACATAATATTTCCAATGCAAATACATTAGGTTACTCTCGCCAACGAGTAAATATGCAAGCGACGCAAGGTTTCCCACAAGCTGGTTTAAATCAACCTAACTATCCAGGGCATCTAGGAACTGGGGTAGAAGCGGGATCGATTCAACGTATTCGTGACGAATTTACTGACCGTCAATTCCGTCAAGAAACAAACAAACTAGGCTATTGGGAATCACGTTCAAATGCGATCTCTCAAATGGAAGATATAATGGACGAACCGTCTCAATATGGTTTAAACGCAGCATTAGAACAGTTCTGGAAAGGGCTTCAAGATGTTAGTACAAACCCAGAAAATGCAGCCTCTCGTAAAGTAGCGATGCAACGTGCTGACCACCTAGCTGAATCATTTAGATATATGGACAAGCAGCTAAAAACAATTCAAGGTAATTTAGGAAATGAAATTAGTGTAGCGACGGATCGTATCAATTCACTTCTAAAACAGATTGCAGCTATCAATAAACAGGTGCAGGAAGTAGAACCGAATGGTCATGTACCGAACGACTTATACGATGCACGTGATGTGTTAATTGATGAATTAAATAATTACATACCTGTATCCACTAAACGTGTCGCATCGGGCGGGAATGCTAGTGCTGTGGCTGAAGGAAGCCTTACAGTAGTATTCAAACCATATGGTACAGATAAAGAGATTGAGCTAGTGAATGGTAGAGACTTTGCTACTATCGAAGTAAATGGCACTGGTTCCAAGCAAATCGATGGCAATGACTTGTCCAATGTGTTCTCATCTATTCAAGTAAGTGGACTTGGCACAACAGAATCCATTTCATATGACCAGTTAGAACCAGGTAAAGGGAAAATGTTATCCCTTATTGATTCGTACGGATATGCTGAGAAGGATATTAATGGTAACGTCATTGGTACAAAAGGCTATTATACTGAAACATTAGCAGACCTTAATAAATTGGCAGCTAAATTTGCTGAGGCCTTCAATAAAATGCATCAGCAAGGCTATGATTTAACAGGTGTTCAAAATAAAGATGATTTCTTTACTGGGGAAAACGGAGTAATAACTGCAGGTAATATTAAGGTAAACGATGTGTTTATGGATGATCCTTCTAAATTAGCTGCATCTGATGCAGCTAATGAAGAGGGGAATGGTAAATTTGCACTTGAACTTGCTAATCTTCAATCAAAAAGCCAAGCTGATTTAGATGGTGCAACGTTTAACTCCTTCTATCAAGGTATGATTGGGAAACTAGGAACTGATGGTGAAGAAGCTTATCGCTTAAACATGACTTCTCAAAAATTATTAGTAACACTTTCTGGTAATCGTGACTCAGTAAGTTCAGTGTCCCTTGATGAGGAAATGACAAATATGATTACGTTCCAACAAGCATACAATGCCAACGCCCGTATGATTACAGTTGTCGATGAAACATTAGACAAAATTATTAACGGCATGGGCCGTGTAGGACTATAAAAATAAAATTACGATAGAAAGGGGCTTTTAAAAAAATGCGCGTAACGCAATCCATGCTATCCAATAACATGCTTTTAAACTTAAATAATAGCTACGGTAAAATGTCTAAGCTACAAGATCAAATTACCTCAGGTTCTAAAATTACTCGACCTTCTGATGATCCTGTAATTGCAGTAAAAGGAATGGGCTATCGCCGTGATTTAGGTCAAGTTGAACAATATACACGTAATATGAATGAGGTTAATAACTGGATCGACACAACAGACGAATCACTTAACCAAGCTGGCGAACAGATGAAGCGTGTGCGTGAGCTAGTAATTCAAGCAGCCAATGATACAAATACACCCGATGAACGTGCAAAAATTAAGGCTGAAATTGATCAGATTCGTCAACAAATTCAGGATATAGGTAATACAAAGATTGCCGATCGATATATTTTCAGCGGAACACGTACTACTCAGCCATTGTTTGAAAATGGTGCAATTGATCCAGCAAAAGTAAACTCAGAAGACGTAGTTATTGAAGTTTATGATGGTATTCAGATGAAAGTGAATACTCCTGGAGCTGAACTGTTTCAAAATGTTGATGACATGATGGGGAAAATTTCAGATCTTTTAGATCCTAATCGTGCTGGAGGACCAGCTACTGGTGAAGAAATCGGTAATGCTCTTGGGGGAGTAGCTGAACAAAGTACTGGAGATGACATTACAGCAATCCATAATAAAATTCTCGAGGCTCAGGCTGATATCGGGGCACGTCAAAATCGTGTGGAGTTAATGGAGAATCGCCTTGGAATCCGTGAAGTAAGTGTAACAAAGCAGTTGTCTGATAATGAAGATGTTGATTATGCGAAGGCTATTACAGAAATGGTTACTAGTGAATCGATTCATCAAGCTGCACTTTCTGTTGGTGCGAAAATTATTCAACAAACATTAGTAGATTTTATTAGATAAAATAGTTTTGCCTATTTAAATTTCGACAATAGATCTTAACGAATAATATTAAAAGAAGCGTTTGGACATTTTGTTCAGACGCTTTTCTTGAAAGGAGAGAAGTAGATGAGACTCCCGCAAATTCAAATTCATACAACAGACGCGAAATTAGACCTTAATATAGCTAAGCCGCAACAAACTATTAAACAACCGAAAGCAACACAGCATATTGAACAGCCGGCCGCTATTTTAGAAATTCGTACGACTAAAGGCGTTTTAAAAATAGACTCTTCTCAGGCAAGACGGGATATAGGGATGATAGGTCCATTGGAATCAAGTGCCAATTACGCAGAAAAAGGAAGACAAGAGAATTTACAAGGAATGGCACGTAGAGCGAGAGAGGGACGTCAAATGATGGACAACGCTGGTAAAGACCAGGGCCGTGCAACTATCCAAAATATCGCAAAACAAAATCATGGTCCTCACCGTACTCCATTTAATATTAAATTTGTACCATCAGTAGGTTCAGTGAAAATAGACTATACACCAGGTACAACCGATGTCAATATTCAGCGGAGAGAGCCAATAATTGACGCAAAAGTGAACAAACCAATACACGAATACACACCAGGAAAAGTAACTGGTACAATGGTACAAAGACCGGATGTTGACATCAATGTCGTCATTTAAAGGAGCGTATAAAACAATGAAAATTGCTACTAAATTTTTAGGTGAAATCGAAATTGAGGAACAGGACATCTTAACGTTTGAACATGGATTACTCGGATTAGAGAATGAAAAAAAATTCGTATTATTACCTATAGATGCAGATCTTCCTTTAGCGATACTGCAATCTATTGAACATGTGGAAATTGGTTTTGTAGTTGCCTATCCATTCGCCTTCAAAAAAGATTACAGTTTTGATATAAGCGAAGATGATCGTAACCAGCTACAAATTGAGAAGGAAGAGAACGTACTTACATACTCTATAGTAACAATGAAGGAAACATTCCAAGAATCAACGATTAATTTGCTTGCACCTATAATCGTTAATATGGATAAAAAACGTGGTAAACAAATTGTCCTGCAAGATAATAAATCCAATCCACTACGCTATCCAATGCAAACATTGGAAGGAAGTGTGAAATAATGCTAGTACTTTCTCGAAAAAAAGATGAATCTATCATGATAGGCGATCAAATCGAAATTAAAATATTAGCTGTCGAAGGTGAGCAAGTTAAAATCGGCATTGTTGCGCCAAAAACAGTAAAAGTACATCGTTCAGAAGTTTTTGAAGCTATCCAAGCACAGAATAAGGAAGCTTTATCAGCATCATCAAGCTTCTTAGAACAGCTAAAGAAAAAATAGAATATGTATTATAGTTATAATTTTAAACTATAGATAAATTATATAAAAAAAATAAAAAATTTTTTAAAAAACTATTAAACATTTCTAACTAAATACGATATATAGATTGTAAGGGGCAGGAAGTACATACATACTACCTAAACCGAAATTCCACACGGATGTGGAATGACAAAAACAAACATTCAAGGAGGAATTCCAAATGAGAATTCAACACAACATTTCAGCTTTAAACACACACCGTAACCTTACTTCGAACAATACTCAAGCTTCTAAAAACCTTGAGAAATTATCTTCAGGTTACAAAATTAACCGCGCTGGCGATGACGCTGCAGGTTTAGCAATTTCAGAAAAAATGCGTGGACAAATTCGCGGTCTAGACATGGCTTCTAAAAACGCTCAAGATGGTATCTCTCTAATCCAAACTGCTGAGGGTGCATTAAATGAGACACATTCAATTTTACAACGTATGCGTGAATTAGCAGTACAATCATCGAATGATACAAATACTGATGATGATCGTACTAAATTACAAGAAGAAATCACTGCACTTAAAACAGAAATTGACCGAATTTCTACTGATACAGAGTTTAACACTCAAAAATTATTAAACGGTACATTCTCAGGGAAAGTTGTCCATATTGGAGCAAATGCTAATCAAAAATTAGATGTTTCAATTGGAAATAATAACGTAGCTACTCTACAAATTACGGATTCGAATATTTCAACACAAAGTGGAGCAAATGCTGCAATTACATCGTTTGATAATGCAATTAAAGCTGTTTCTACTACACGTGCTAATTTAGGTGCTATTCAAAATCGCTTAGAGCATACTATTAATAATTTAGGTGCAACATCAGAGAATTTAACTGCTGCAGAATCTCGTATTCGTGATACTGATATGGCTAAAGAAATGATGGGCTTCACGAAAAACAACATTTTAATGCAAGCAGCACAATCAATGCTTGCTCAAGCTAATCAACAACCACAAGGTGTATTACAATTACTTAATTAATAGTTAGTATTAAAACCTCTAGTATTGCTAGAGGTTTTTTATAAATTTGAGTAAATGGAGAGATTTCATGCAAGATTTATCTTTAGAAGTTAAAAATTCATTTGATGAATATATAAAAAAAGTTCCAGAAGGTTGTTTAGAAATTGCTAAATTATTAAGATTAGGTGAAATCCGTAGTTCGATGCAAATAATCCAACAATTTTCTGAAGGAATGAGTTGGTTATTACAAGCGTCAAATTTACTTTCTGTAAATGGTATAGATACTAAATTCAATATTGAACAAATTGAAAATTTTTTAAAAGAAATAAATGATGGCTTAATAGTAGAAGACTATATGTTAGTAGCAGATTTATTTGAATACGAAATAGCAAGTTACTTTAATAAAACTGATTAGTAAATTGGCATTAGAGAAAATAGATGTGAGGGATAAAGGTGTCAAAGGTTACAACATTTCTAAAACAAAATAACTTAAACTTATATAAAAAGCTTAAAAATGCTACCGTTGAGAATGTACTTTTAGAGCAGACCAAGTCAGGTAACCATACATTAAAAATCAAAAAAAACGGTAGGGATTTTTATTTTCATAGTAAATATAACCCTGTCAATGAAGCAGTTCAATTTACTTCTAACATTCAAATCTCTGATAATACAAACCACATTTTGTTTGTTGGAGCAGGATTAGGATATCATATAGAAATATTATTAGAACAAAATCCAAATGTGAAATTTTCTATATATGAACCAGATTTGGAAGTTATTAAGTTTTTTGTGGATAGTGATATTATACATAAATATTTTGATAGAATGGTTATGATTTTTAATGATTTGGATGAAATTTTAGATTCAGAAATTATTAATGTTTATTTAAGTAATGATAACTTTAATGTTGAATTATCAATTACTAAAAATATTTATAAAGAAGAAGTAAATAGTCTATATAATATGTTTGCAGAGAAACTAAATCAGAAGCATCTAGATGTTGCTATAACTTCGAAATTTCAAAAAAGATGGGTTACCAATTATATCAAAAATTTTAACGTTGTTGTAAATTCGCCTAATTTTTTTCAAAAGTCTACTTTGAGGAGTTTTAAAGATAAGCCTGTAATACTAGTTGCTGCAGGACCCTCATTAAATTTAGAAATAGAAAATTTAAGACGCATAAAGAATGAAGGACGAGCTTTCATAGTTTCAGTTGGTTCGGCAATAAATGCGTTACTTGAATATAATATAGTTCCGAATTTAGTATGCATTTATGACCCAAAAGAAGAAAATAAAAGAGTAATGTATAAAATCGAGGAACAGAAAAGGGATGATATCCCAATTGCGTTTGCTACAACTGTAGGATATGAAAGTATTAATGACTATAATGGCCCTTTATTTAGTTTAATATCTGATCAAGATCCATTTTCAATGTACTTATTAGATGAAGTAAAAGATGAGCATATATTATTAGATGTCCCATCAATTAGTATATTTACTTTGCAAATACTTCATAAATTAAAGGTTTCCCAAGTCATTTTAGTAGGACAAAATTTTGCGTTTTTAAATAATAGAAGGTATGACAAGTCAATTCAATATAAAAGTAATCCAAAGTTAACTATTGATGAAAGAAAGAAATTAGTCGAAGCTTATAAAGAAAATGAAACCGATGTTTTAAGTGTTGATGGAGATTTTATTAAAACATCAAAAGATTTTTTAAATATGAAAAGAATTTTTGAGGAATATATATTTTTTTCTAAAATTAATGTCGTTAATTCAACACAACATGGTGCAGTAATCAATGGAGCGCATTATGAAAAATTAGATACCCTATTAGACACAATTTTAAAAGAAAAAAATATAGTAAATAAAATTTGGTATAAAGCAAATACGAAAAATAAGTATAATAAAGAAAAATTAAAGTTAATAATAAAATCTAGTGTCAAATATGCAGAGTTTTTAAAAAATGCTAGATTCTTATCAGAACAAATAATTCAAATGGATATAGACGTTTTATCACTAGATGAAAAACTTTCATTAATAAAAAGAATGCAATCAAGTTTAAATAATATATTTAATGAACTATATCATGAAATTATTGTTAAAAGAATGTTTATAGTTCAGGATAATTATTACAAAAAAAAGTATCAAGAAAATATAACTATAAAAAATCCTAATGATAAAATTAAAGAATTAACAAATGTTTTTAATAATTATATAGATTTAGCTGAATTAAATAATGATTTAATAATGCCAGAGTTTGAAGAAATGCTGAAAAGAATTAATTATTAAAATACCTTTAATTGTATATAAATATTAGAGTGATTCAACTAATTGTATAAAAACTGTAAGTTGTACATTTTTAGCTATAAAGGAGATTTAATTCATGAAATATATTGAAGTTTGTGGAAGGAAAATTGGTGAGGATTTCCCACCAGTTGTGATCGCGGAGATTGGCATAAATCATGAAGGAAGTTTGAAAGTTGCAAAAGAAATGGTTAATGCAGCATATGCGGCAGGTGCAGAAATTATTAAGCATCAAACTCATGTAATTGATGATGAAATGAGCGCTAAAGCTAAAAATGTTATTCCTGGTAATGCAAAAGAATCTATATATGAGATTATGAATCGATGTGCTCTTAACGAAGAAGAAGAATTAGAACTTAAGAGATATGTTGAAGAAATGGGCATGATTTTTATAAGTACCCCATTCTCTCGAGCTGCAGCAAATCGTTTAGAAAAAATGGATGTTAAAGCGTTTAAAATTGGTTCAGGAGAATGTAATAACTATCCGCTAATCGAACATATCGCTAAATTTGGTAAACCTATGATTATTTCTACGGGTATGAACAATATAGAAAGTGTTAGAAAAACAGTTGAGATTGTAGAGAAATACAATATACCATATGCGCTTTTACATTGCACAAATGTGTATCCTACCCCAGCTAATTTAGTAAGACTAGGTGGAATGCAAGAGTTGCAAAAGGAATTCCACAATGCTGTTATTGGTTTATCTGATCATACAATCAATAATAATGCAGCGTTAGCAGCTACAGCTTTAGGAGCTAGTATTTTAGAGAGACATTTTACAGATACTAAAAATAGATTTGGTCCAGATATTATTTGTTCAATGGATCCTAAAGAATTAAAAGATTTAATACAGGCTTCAAAGGAAATTGCTCAAATGCGAGGTGGAAAAAAAGAAGCTTCATTAGAAGAAAAAGTAACAATAGATTTTGCTTTCGCTACAGTTGTAGCATTAAATGATATTAAAGAAGGCGAATTGTTAACTGAAAATAATATTTGGGTTAAAAGACCAGGAACTGGGGAAATCCCAGCATCAGACTATAGAAGTGTTTTAGGAAAGATAGTAAATAGAAATGTTGCTAAAGACGAACATTTATCTTATTCAGATTTCAAGTGAGAGGTTGCATTAATTTGAAAAAAATAATGTTCTTAACAGGTACGAGAGCCGATTATGGTAAAATTAAGTCTTTAATGAAAAAAATAACGGGTCATAGTCAGTTTCGACTTTACTTATTTGTTACAGGGATGCATATGATTCCTAAATACGGATCTACTTGGCGTGAAATTGAAAAAGATGGATTCAAAAATGTATATCATTTTATTAACCATGATAAATTGCATAATATGGATATTTCATTAAGTAACACAATACAAGGTTTTAGTAATTATATTCATGAAGTAAAACCAGATTTAATTGTTGTTCATGGAGATCGTTTAGAAGCACTAGCTGGTGCTATTGTGGGCGCCTTTAATAATATAAGAGTAGTACATATTGAAGGTGGAGAAGTTTCTGGTACTATTGATGAGTCAATTCGACATGCAATTACAAAATTTGCACATATTCATTTAGTAAGTAATGAAGAGTCTAAAAAAAGAATTGAACAGTTAGGAGAAGACAAGAATAGTATTTATATTATTGGTTCACCAGATATTGATATTATGCTCTCACAAGAATTGCCAACTATAGAGTCCACGAAAGACCATTATCAAATTCATTTTGATAACTATGCAATTCTAATATATCATCCTGTAACAACAGAACAGCATTTATTAAAGGCAAATATTAAAGAAGTTGTCGATACTGTAATTGCTTCACAAAAAAATTATATTGTCATTTATCCTAATAATGATTCAGGGAGCGAGATTATTCTTAAAGAATATAACCGACTTCGTAATTTGAATAATATATTGATATACCCTTCAATTCGTTTTGAAAACTTTTTAACTTTATTGAAAAATGCTGATTTTGTAATTGGAAATTCAAGTGCTGGAATTAGAGAAACTGTTGTCTACGGAATTCCAGCAATTGATTTAGGTACAAGACAAAATGGAAGATATCATTTACCGCATAAATCAATATTACATACGAATGAAAATAAACAATTAATATTTAAAGCTATTAAAACCATTGAAAAATCTAACTCAACATGTACTACAAAAGATTTTGGTGATGGAGAAAGTGATACAAAGTTTTTGAAATTTCTAGAAGATGGTACTTTTTGGAATACCTCTGTTCAAAAAAAATTCTTTGACCTAAACAAGTAGGGAGTAAAACCAATGATTGAAGACAAAAGAATTTTAGCAATTGTTCCAGCTCGAGGGGGAAGTAAAGGAATAAAAAATAAAAATATAACTGCTGTAAAGAATAAACCTTTAATTGCTTATACTTTAGAAGAAGCCAAATTATCGAAATATATTGATTCAATATATGTGTCCACTGATAATGAAGCAATAGCTAAAATATGTTCTGAACACGGAGTAAAAGTAAATGAACTTCGACCCAAAGAGCTAGCTACAGATGAAGCTAAAACAATTGATACAGTTTTATATACTATTGAACTGTTAAAAGAAAAGGGTCAAGTATTTGATTATGTAATATTGTTACAGCCAACACAACCTTTACGAAGATTTTTCCATATAGATGAAGCAATTGAATTAATTTATTCACGAAATGAAGAGAGTTTAGTAAGTGTAAATAAAGTAGAGGATCATCCAATATTAATTAGAAAGCTAAATAAAGATGGGACATTATCAAATTTATTGGATTTTAATAGCACTGTAAGAAGGCAAGATTTTGAAAATTTTTATGTTGTTAATGGCGCTATATATATAAATAAAATCAACAATTCTTTAAACAAATTTACGAGCTTAAATGATAACAAACTAGCATATTTAATGGATCGAAAATATCATTTAGATATAGATGAACCAGCAGATTTGAAAAAATTTGAGTCCTTTGTTTTAAATGATTATATATTTAAGGGGAGTGTTATCAATTGATAGTAAGATTTTTTGAAAGTAATGAACAAAAATCGTTACAAAAAGCTATCGATGAATTATGGGTGAATAATCATATATATGTGAGAGATGTGAAACTTCTTAATAGTATGTTTTACGAATCTCCTTATAAACATTTTATTACCCAATCAAATGATTATTCATTTCTTGGTGTATGGGACAATCAAAAAATAGTTGGTTTGTTAGGTGTAATACCTTTTAAGTTTAATCAAAAAGGAAAAATATCATTTGGAGTATGTTTAACAAATTGGATAGTGGAAGAATCGTATCGAAAAACTGGTGCCGGGATGGAGTTATTGAAATTTGTTCAAAATCTTAATCCTTCAATTATTTTGTCATTAGGAATAAATGATAATGTAAAAAAATTGTATAAAGCCTTAAAATGGGAAGTAATGGATAGCTTGCCCCGATGGGTGGGAATTGTCAACAAACAACGAGTAATTGAAAAAGTTTTTAAAGGAAATGATAGTAGTTTAAAAAATATAGACGAAATTAAAATAGTAGAAAATGATTCTGATATGAATCATTTTATATTCAATAATACTGGATTAAACAGTATGCAATGGAATTTGTTCCACGAAAGTAAATTATTAAGTAAATATATTGGAATTAGTAGAGAGTTTAATTACATTGAATGGAGATATTTAAAACATCCAACATTTACGTATAAATATGTTCTTTATAAAGATAATGATGGAATTAAGGGCCTAGTAATATATCGTATTGAGAGTATTTTAAAGGATTCAAAAATTGGAAGAATCGTTGAAATATTGACTGATGATAAAGAGGTCGAATTAAAATTAATAAAGCATTTAATCAATTATGAAAAATCGTTATTATTTTGGGATTTCTATTGTGCCTCAACAATTGCAAGTTGGAGTTTAGAAAATGTAGGCTTTAAAAAGTCTGACAATCAGTCTTATTTTCCAACCCGATTCCAGCCTCTAGACTTATCGGTATCATCTATAAAATCAGCAATCTATATAAATCCAGGCGTGTTGAAAAAATTAAATGTTTTTGATATTAATCCGTGGTATATAACCAAAGGTGACTCTGATCAAGATAGGCCTAATTAATAGGGGGGTAGAATGAAAGATATTGTAGTCATGTATCATTATATAGGTGATAAAGAAAACTTCAAAGGTAGTGTACCACTTGAAGAGAAAGATTTTGAAAATCAAATCGAATTATTATCAAAGTACTATGAAATAGTTTTACCTGAAGAATATAACAAAAATACTTCCAAACCTAAATGTATTTTGTCTTTTGACGATGCTACGAAAGATCAATATATTAATGCATTTAGAATTATGCAAAAAAAGGGAGTTCCAGGATATTTCACTGTCATGTCAGGCCCATTAGAAGATAAAATTATTCCTATCTTTCATCTGGTTCATATTGTTTTATCAAACTACTCAGACAAAGAAATTTTTGAAATGCTAATGTCTAAATTTCATATTGAAAATATTCATGAGCGGAGCAGCTATTATTCATACGAACAAGATATTTTTAGAAGATATAATAAATATATTTTGAATTTTATATTATCTGAAAAAGAAAGTAGATTAATTTTAGAAAAGTTAGTAATAGAAAAATTCGGTAATCTAGATACGATTATTAATAATTATTATATGTCAATTAACGATTTAATTAAAATTAAAAATGCTGGAATGACAATTGGAGTGCATTGCGTAAATCATTTAGCCTATAATGGTGACCCTCTATCTTTTTATAATTTAGAAATAGAGCCTTGTAAAAGATTTATTTATGAAAAGCTACATATTAATCCAATCTGGTATACCCCAGCGTTTGGTGGCGGAGATCAAAAGCAACTTATGAAAGAACAACTGGAGTATTTGTTGAGAGTAAATAATTTTAAAGGCGTATTTACAACAAATAAAGGCTTTAACAACGGTTTAGCAGATTATTGGATTAATCGAGTTGATTGTAATGATAAACATTTTTTTGAGAATTTGAGGTGGAAATAACATGGAAAATAAATTATTAGAAGTTATTAATGAAATTTTAGAAGATGAAGGTTTACAACCTATTGACTCAATAAATAAAGATATGGATTTTCGCAATGATTTAGAAATGGACTCATTTATGCTAGCAGATTTAACTGTACGAATTGAAGATCAATTTGGGGTGGATATTTTTGAATCAGGGATTGTTACAAATATTGGTGAGATTATTGATATCTTAGAAGGTAAAAATGAATAAAATTTTTTTAGTGTACGATGGAAAAGAATATCATTATAAGGATTTATTAAACCAGTTAAACAATCTAGAGCAAGTTTCACCCTATATTTATGAAAAATCTCAAAATCCATTCTATATTTTTTCGAAAATTTTACATAGTATTGTCTTTAACTATTCAATAGAAATTTTAGATGGTGATTTTTCTGAAAATGATCTACAAAAAATAAATATTAATAAAGAAAATTTAGAACAAAACATTAAGTTGAACTATAAAAAAATGATTAATACGGTGGAAGAGTTAATTGAAATGGTAAAATATTGCTCTGAAAAATGGGATGTAGCTTTATATACGTCTGGAACTACAGGCTTACCCAAAAAAATAATCCACAATTTCGAAAGTTTAACTCGTAATGTTAAAGTTAGTGAAAAGCATAACTCGGACGTATGGGGATTTGCTTATAATCCTACTCATATGGCGGGTTTACAGGTTTTCTTTCAAGCTTTTCTGAACCTTAATACGATCGTTTATTTGTTTGGAAAGAAACATTTATTTTTTAAAGAAAGTTGTAATAAATTTTGTATTTCTCATATATCCTCTACTCCAACTTTTCTGAATTTTATTTTGTCTGTATCAGATGAGGAAACGTATCAAACAGTAAAAAGAGTAACTTTTGGTGGAGAAAAATTACCAAATAATATTTCATCTAAAATTAACTACTATTTTCCGAATGCGAAAGTGAGAAATATTTATGCTTCTACCGAGTTCGGTAGTATCTTAGAAAGTGATGGAGAGTGGTTTAAAATACCTGTAAAGTTTTCAGAAGTTATTAAGATCGTTGATAACGAATTATTTATTAATACTAAATTAATGAATAATAATGAGGAAGGGTGGTTTGCGACTGGGGATTTAGTGGAACAATTTGAAGATGGTAGTTTTAAATTTTCAAGTCGTAATACTGATATCATCAATGTTGGTGGCTATAATGTAAACCCGCTTGAAATCGAAGACTTATTGCTCCAGTTGCCTTATATTCAAGATGCAGTTATTTATTCAAAGCCTAATAGTTTAATGGGAAATATACTTGCAGCTAAAATTATCCTAATCAATACTATAGATACGCAACAAGATGTCTTGAAAAATATAAAAAAATATTTAAGGGATAATTTGCAAAATTGGAAAGTACCTAGAGTAATTGAGATAGTAGAGGATTTAGAAAAAAATAGAACAGGTAAGAAGGTAAGATAATATGGAATGGGTTATAGTGACAGGAGATTCAAAAGGATTAGGTCATGAAATTTCCAAAAAAATATTAGAAACAACCAATCTTGGCGTTATAGGGATAAGTAGATCATCAACACCAGGAAGATTAGAATTACAAAAAAAGTTTCCAAATAGATATGAATATATTCATTTTGATTTAAGTGAAATCCATGATATCAAAAAATTATTTGTAAACCAAATTAAGAAATTTGAACGCATTGTAGGATTAGTAAATAATTCAGCACTTGCGTATGATGATATCGCGAGTAATATGAAATATGAGCCATTATTAAATATGTATAATGTAAATGTTTTTGCACCAATGTTGTTAACTAAACATGTAATTAGACAAATGATTCTATATAAAATTCCGGGGTCCATTGTAAACATTTCATCGATAAGTGCTCATACGGGTTATAAAGGCTTAGCAATGTATGCTTCTTCGAAAGGAGCAATCGAAGCATTTTCAAAAAATATTGCTAGAGAATGGGGGCAAAAAGGAATTCGGTCAAATTGTGTTGTTCCTGGATTTATGGAAACTGGGATGAGTGAATCCTTAAATAATGAGCAAAAGCAAAGAATTTATAATCGAACTTCTTTAAAAAAGGAAACTGACATTGAAAGTGTAGCAGAGGCAGTAGTATTTCTGTTAACTGATAAATCTAAATCTATTACTGGTACCATATTACATGTCGACAATGGTACTATTTAGAAGATTTGGAGTTGAAATAATTTGAGTATGGAAAAAGAATTATCGATAAGTTTATTCGAAAATATTGAGGAGATTATTATTTGGGGTAGCGGTAGTGGATATGAAAAATGGAAAGAAAAAATTAATTTAAATATCTCCTATATAGTTGATTCTAACCCTCAAAAATGGGGGACATTTATTGATGATATTGAAATTATTTCACCGGAGACTTTAAAAGGTTTTGATTTGGTTAATACAAAGTTTCTGATTTTATCCTTTTTTATACAAGAAATTACTGAGCAAATAGTACAATTAGGTTTTTCTAAGGAAAATATATTTACTTTTAAGCACATTGAAAGAACTGTTTTTAAGTATGAGAAGAAGCACAGATATTTAGAATTTCAAAATGTAAATAAGTATAGTCTCAAAGATTTCATTGAAAAAATGGATAAAATATACAGTGATTTAAATTATAAAAATGTTAGTTTAAATTCTATAATGTTACCCTATATTTCTTTAATTGCTAGTAGACTATTTTTAGAAAGTTCAAATGAAATGCTGTTTCCAGTAACTTCTTTTAAACCCTATTTACATTTGAAAGAGGGTCCAATCTTGGTTAGCTTTGTATGGCAAGAAAAAAGAAGACCTTCACATTATTTATTAATAAAGAAAATGATTGAGCAGGTACCCAAAAAATTAATTTCTGAATTAGTTCCGGCTTCTTTTTACAATGAAGAGGAGCATACAGAAAATCATATTATTTTTAAGCCTAGTATATTTGATTTTAAGTTTGAAAAAGAGTTAAATAAGTTGGCTACATCTTTTAAAGAAGAACATCTTAACTTGAATAAAGAAGAAACAGATTGGCTTTTGAGCTTCACTAAATATTTTATATTATTGATTGACTTTGCGTATGAATTTTTTGAAAATAATAAGTACAAAATTTATATATCGGGTTTTTCTAATAATTCGGAAGAAAATGTATTTGTGCAGGTAGCTAATCAACTTAATATTGTAACGTTTAATTTACAGCATGGTACTTATGGAAAAACAGAAGAATTCGAGTTAGTGCCATACAGTCATATTTATAAATATCCTAAAGCAAAATATAGTTTGCTATGGGGAAACTATTGGAAAGAAGTTTTACGTGATGTTATATTAGATGATTCTCAATTGATATCAGTTGGTAATCCAATTATGAACTACAAAAAAAACGACCGTTTAAAGTTAAAAAATTCTAAAACAAAACTTATCAATAAAAATGTATTTCTAATTTGTTTTTATGGACCAAGTCAAGGAGAAGTCTCTATAAACCAACAAATGTTAGATTTCGCAGATGAAATAGCTGTAAAATACAATATGAAATATATTGCAAAAATGCATCCTGAAAATAAAGTTCTCCCAGAGGAATTTAGCTTTAATGAGGAAAATTGCATAGAGTTTATTAAAGACAATCGCAATATACACGATTTATTTAATAAAGTTGATTTTATAATATGCTGCAGTAGTACAGTCATACATGAAGCTGTATATTATTATATTCCAGTATTTGTATTCAACGCTCATGCTGCTACAAACTCAATATGTGGTCCTTTAAGTACACGTTTTGATTTTAAAGATCAATTGTTAGATCAAATTAAGAAATTTCTAAACAAATATAATTTCAATGAACTTTTAGACGAATATGATAAAATCGGGGAAATTTTCTTTGAGATAGAAGAGGATATTGATATTTCAGTGAAATACAAAAATATATTTCTCCAAGCTTTGGATTAGTAGATAAAAAATATTTTTATTAAAATCAAATAAAACAAGTAACAAGTATATTAAGGAGAATAACTGTGATTTTTAATTATGATGAAAATAATGCTTTTGAATACGAAAATGGATTTATGCTTACATCAGAAACATACAGATTAGGAAATATATTATCACATTTTGAACTATATAAAATGATTATAGATAAACCAGGTTCGGTAGTAGAACTTGGGGTTTTTAAAGGGAATTCATTAATTCAATTTGCAACATTTCGTGAACTATTAGAGAATGAAAATTCTCGAAAAATAATTGGATTTGATATATTCGGGGAATTTCCTGAATCAAAAGCTTTTTCATCTGATGAAAAATTTGTATCTAATTGGAATGAGTTATTTAAAGGGGAAATTCCTACTGAAAAAGATTTACAAAGTAGTCTTGATCATAAAGGAGTAAAGAATGTTGAGTTAGTGAAAGGGAATATATTAGAGACACTGCCAGAATATTTAAAAGAAAATCCGCATCTGAAAATTTCGTTATTACATATAGATACTGATGTTTATGAACCTTCTAAATTGGCTTTAGAATTATTATTTGATTGTGTAGTTCCGGGGGGATTAATTGTGCTAGATGATTACGGCACAGTAGAAGGGGAAACTAAGGCAGTAGATGAATTTTTTGCAAATAAAAATTATGAAATTAAAAAATTTCCATTTAGTCACACAAAGCCCTCTTTTATAATTAAATAATTAGATTAAGAAATTAAAATGAATACAAAGAAGCACCTTCAAAAGATTTTAGCTGTTTAACTTAAGCAACTTTGAAGGTGCTATTTTTATAAGAAGATTGAATAGTTACCTAATTTTAAATTATTCTGTGCTATTTCCAATCTGTTTTCCCTGGAAGTTCTAATATCTCCTAAAGGCAGTGTTTGAATGATATGGTTTAATCAAGGTTAAGAATCTGGCTATCGAGCAATTAACTGTTTTCGTGTTCATCCAGATTTGAAGAAATTATTACGCCAACGAATTATTCAACTTCGTTGTCACTTTGTGCAAGAAAGGCTTATTAGATAGAAAAGTGCAAGTGTCAAAAAAATTAAAGAATAAAGATATGGAATTGAACGTAAAAAACTACGTTCTGAAGAAAAAACTCGAAACAAGAGCTTGAAACGCTTAAAGATTTATTAGAGCGAAAACAAAAATATTAAGCAGATATGAAGATTGTTGTAAGCGTAATAGTTATTCAAAAACAGATATTGATGAGACGTTTATGAACAGGCAATTAAAAGTTTGATATATTCCTTAAATTATGTCCTCTTAAGGACAGTTCACTCATGCTTACGATGTTATTCTGAATCCAACAGATGCGCACTTATCAGATATACGGCTATTTAATTTCACGCATGCAGCTTGGCCGTCTTTTATCGAGGCATGTACTGATTTAAAGCTTTTAGGTTTTGATGGATATTCAAGATTCGGTAGTTTCGTAATTTACTTCATTAGTTTATTGAAGTCCGCACCATTTACTTTGGCTGTTTCTGCGATGTTTATAACGTTCGCTCTTGCACCTGTTTCACTGACTAGAGAAAAGCAAATTTTTTCTTCCTATGACGTTGGGATGAATGGCATTTTTGGCTAGATTATTATCTATCTCAATACGCCCTTCACTTGAAAGGGATTTCGGACTATTCACTCTATTTAACGTGTAATCAGCAGCCTTTGCAACAGCAAATTTCTCCATAGAAAGGCTTTTTTTAACTCAATTCAGAAACTATTATACGATTATGTGCTAAAACTTATCTTTTAAGTCGATGTAAATTTTCGCAATATATTACGCTGATCTGCCCGTTTTTACGATTTGCTTTCAGTCAATAAAGAAGAACTTGTGCTCAACAATTGGTTTACACCTTCTGGTTTGCTCTAAGCAGATTAACCTCAAAAAATTTTGCAATATAATCGTTCGTAAGTTCTTCGAGGACAAACCGGGCTGGGGATAACGAACTCAACCGAATAGAATAATCGTGGGATCTTAGCTCGGAACACTCCAATAAACCCAATTGTTTGGTCAGAAAACGTGAAACAATACAATTTACTTCCGATAATAAAGGTAAGCAATTGAAAAGTTTAGGAGGTTGAGGTACATGCGTATTGCATCACAAGGGCAGTCAATCGATACGATTACTGCACCAACTAATACAAAAGCAATGAATGTGCAGGAAAATATGACACCTAATGTTTCAACAGTAACTAACTCACAACAAGTAGTAGAAAAAGCAACTACTATTGGAGAAGAACAGGAAATTTCAAAAGAAAAATTACAACAAGCTGTCGATGTTGCAAATGAATTTTTGGAAATAAATCACAGTTCCTCGAAATTTGTTTATCATGAGGGCTTAGAACGCTATTATGTGACGATAGTGAATCGTGATACTGAGGAAGTTGTTAAGGAAATTCCACCTAAAAAATTACTGGATGCTTTCTATGAGATGCAAAAAATGGTTGGAATGATTGTAGACGAGAAAATTTAAAGGAAATTAGGAGGAGTTATGTATGGTAATGAGAATTGGTGGATTATCGTCAGGGATGGATATTGATAGTATTATAGAGAAGCTGATGCAGGCAGAAAGAATGCCGCTGAATAAAGCTTTTCAAAAAAAGCAAACATTAGAATGGCAACGTGATGCTTATCGCAATGTCAATGCATCAACTCAAAAATTTAACCAGTTTTTAAAGGATAAAATGTGGTTGCAGAGTCAAATAATGAAAAAAACAGCCACATCCTCCAATGAAAACTTAGCAACTGTAAAGGCAACAAGTACAGCTACTGGCACGCTCAATATAGAAAGTGTTACACAAATAGCTACATCTACTCAAATGATCGGTAGACAAACAGAGTATACAGGATCAACAAAGATATCTACTTTGGTAGGAGAATCCGTTAAGTCAGTAGAGATACAAGCTATTGATAAAAATGGTAATTTAGCAGAAAAGCCAGCGACAATTACCTTCGACCCAACAAATGATACAGTTGATGATTTAGTGAAAAAAATCAATCAAAGCAATGCAGGTGTTACAGCACTATTCGAAAATGGACAGATATCACTAACTGCAAATAATTCTGGTAGTGTAAAAAGCGGTAACGGCGAAATTGTATTTGGACAAGGGAAAGAATTGTTCGATGCATTAGGTATGGATAATGCGACAACAAATTCAGGTAAAAATGCAATCTTTAAAGTAAATGGTATTTCAATGGAGCGTTCATCAAATACTTTTACAATCTCTGGTTTTGAGGTATCACTGAAGTCAACATTCAATGCTAAATCGGGTGCAGCTGATCGCTTGGCAGCAGCACAAGTAGAATTAAATAATGCACAGGCTGCTCTACCTGGCTTAGAAGCAGAAAGAGACAGTAAGCTTCTTGCATATGAAAGCTATCGAGATAATACGTATAAAAATGCATATAAGAATACTTTTGGAGAAAATAATTTAACAGCTGAACAACAGGAGAAATTTGATAAACTTTCAAATGTAGGGAAGGTTGCGCTCCTAAACTCTGCAGATTTGTCTGACCTACAATCTTTGAACATTGATTACACAGATGCAGATAGTATTAAATCATCTATTAATAATTCCAGCTTAACAGATGAACAAAAAGCAAAATTATTAAGACTATCATCCGATGATTTACAGGCATTACAAAGCCCGGATGGTGCAGAAATACTTGAACGTGCACATAAAGTTGATTTTGAAAATTCATATAAAACGCTTGATAAGAAATTTTTAAATGACCTAACAACTGATGATATTGCTTTCTTATCCGAAATTAAAGGAAAAACAGGAAGTGAAATTGAACAAATTTTAGCAGGAAAAGATGACGCTATTAAAGATAAATTCGGCAAGATGGATTCAATGGATTTAAATAAATTAGCTGATTTAAGTGGTTCCTTAGAAGATTTTCAACAGTTTAGTGCCATTGAGAAAACAAATAACGAAAATGCAGCTGCATATAAAACAGCTGAAAACAATGCAGTGGCGGGTCAAAAACGTCTAGATGAAGCACAAAAATCTTATGATAATGCAAAAGCAGCATCGGATAGCGTGGCAAATGATACTTCTCCAGCTGTAGCAGCTGTAAATCTAACATCAACGACTGATACCAAAAGTATAAAAGACTCTATTCAGGAGTTTGTTAAAACTTATAATGAGATGGTAGATTCGCTAAATAGTTTATTAAAAGAGAAGAAATATCGTGACTATCCACCACTAACAAGTGAACAACGTAAAGATATGTCGGAAAACGAACAAAAGCTATGGGATGAAAAAGCAAAAAGTGGTTTATTACGTAGCGATTCTTTAATTCGAGATGGCTTATCTAAAATTCGTACGCAGTTTATGTCATCAGTTAAAGGACTTGGTGACGACACGATAGATTCATTAGCTGAAATCGGCATTACAACATCAGATAAATTATCGGATGGTGGAAAATTAGTAATTAATGAAGAAAAATTGGATAAAGCATTAGCTAAAGATCCTGATCAAGTTGTTCAAATGTTTACTAATTCAGGCAGTGTAAGTACGACAACTGATGAAAATGGTAGAAAAATTACACAAGATTCACGTGGTATTACTCAACGTTTACGTGCTGAAATTGATGCACTTACTAAAAATATTGAAAAAAAGGCTGGTAGAGAGGGTGCAACAGATCAAACACATAGTTTGGGTAGAAACATTGTTGAATCTGATGATCGCATTACTAAATTACAAGCAAAATTAAAGGATATTGAAGCTCGTTACTGGAAACAATTCACAGCCATGGAGAAAGCAATCAATAAAGCGAACCAGCAATCTAGTATGTTCATTCAAGGTGCAGGTTGAGGCTTCTAATTAGCAAGGTAGGAGAATGATATGCAACTAATAAATCAACTATTGCAGGTGTCAGCTAACTTATTCAAACTTTTAGGAGATATTCCAAAAGGTGAAGAGCGCGATGAATATATTGATAATATCAACAGTATGTTGGACAAGCGTGGGAAATTTATTGAAGATTTAGTTCAAGAAGGCTTTCAATTCGACGAACACAATCGTATTCATCGAACGTTACTTGAATTAGATCATGGGATAAAAGAACGATTGGCTGCTGTCATGAGCGCCGTAAAGCAAGATATGGCAAATCTACAAAAAACGAAAAAAAGTGAAGGACAATACTTCGATCCCTACTCGAATGTTCGTGTGATGGATGGCATGTATTATGACAAAAAGAATTAATATTTTATCTCCATTTAGTTTGGCGGACACCGCCAGCTGAATGGAAGATAAAGCCCCGGCGGATGTCATGTATTTTAAAAGGAATGAATTGTGATCACACAATTCAAAATCCAGACGCAATTACGCCGAGGCGTAATTAATCTATTCGCTTTTCTTCGTAATATGGTTTAAACTAGTAAATAAGTAACCTTTCAAAGGAGTTGTCTTTTATTGGCAGCAAATTTAACAGCACAAAACGCGTATAAACAAAATAGTGTTACCACTGCTTCCCCTGGTGAGCTGACGTTAATGCTTTATAATGGATGTTTAAAGTTCTTGCACAAAGCTAAGCTAGCCATTCAAGAAAAGAATATCCAAGAAAAAAATACTAATCTTATCAAAGCACAGGCGATTATTAGCGAGTTGATGTCGACTTTGAATATGGATATCGAAGTGTCAAAAAATATGTTTGCTCTTTATGAATATATCAATCGTCGTTTAGTCGAGTCAAACATTCAAAGTGATGTCGCTATTATTGAAGAAGTTGAGGGATTAGTGACGGAATTCCGTGATACATGGAAGGAAGTTATTCGCATTAATCGACAGCAGCAATTCGGTCAGGGAAACGCTGGACAAATTTAGACAACAAAGAGGCCATCAATTCATGATGGTCTCTTTTCTTTTCTTTTCGAGAAAAGCGAGACACGGCATTTAAATAATCATACAAAAGGGAAACGTTTAATTACTCAAAAGATAGGTCTTTACTCAGCAAAATATGTTACTTATTCCCTCTGTATATAAAACATGCATCGTGTCATAATCAAGGAAAATAGATGTTTAGAATAGTATTGAGGTGGGAAGATGATATTTAAGCGCCAAGAAGGCTTTCGATTTAAATTCGAGGAGCCTGTTAAAATGACTTTTGCGATATACGAGAATGGTAGAGTTAATCAAGCGCAAACGGCAATGGCTGATTTGCTTGATATAAGTCCACGAGGGTTAAAAATGTTTACTGAGGTGGATTTAGGTGTTAATCCTCGTCCTTTGGATTTACGCTTTATTCTGGATACAAGAGAGGTACGAGCTTATGGAGAAGTCATTTGGAGCCGTCCTTTTGGTAATGGTAAGCAGTATGGTGTGAATTTCAATGATCAAGAATCGGTTGAAGATTTGATTGTCGAAGAGTTGAAGTTGCGCCGAAGAAAAGAAGCGGATGAGGCAAAACTAAATAATATTTATTCATAAAGTGAAAATTCATTAAGAGGTGGATTGTGTTCGTCCCTTACCGAACTTCTTTGCTTTCGCAGATGCTATACATTATTGTAGGAAAAAAATTTTTTTAAAAAAAGAATTATTTTAGAGGAATTTCGCACACTTGTGTAGAAATAGTAAGTATAGCAGTTATAAAGGAGGAGTTTACATGTTAAACTTTAACATTCGTGGTGAAAATATTGAGGTAACTCCAGCTATTCGAGAATATGTTGAGAACAAAGTCGAGAAAGTTGAACGTTATTTTAACGAAGATGTTAATGCCAACGCTAACGTAAATTTAAAGGTTTATAATGACAAGCAAACTAAAGTGGAAGTTACAATTCCAATGAAGAACTTAACTCTTCGTGCAGAAGAGCGTCATAATGATATGTATGCTGCAATTGATTTAATCGTTGATAAATTAGAACGTCAAATCCGTAAGCATAAAACAAAAGTAAACCGTAAATTCCGTGAGCGTGAAGGTACAGGCCTTTATTTTGCTACTTCACAAGCAGCCGCTGATGCAGTGACAGAGGAAGATGAATACTCAATTGTTCGTACAAAGCAATTTGATTTAAAACCGATGGATCAAGAAGAAGCTGTCTTACAAATGAATATGCTAGGGCATGATTTCTATATCTTTACAGATGCAGAATCAAACGGCACAAATATTGTCTATAAACGCAAAGACGGTAAATACGGCTTAATTGAAACAACTTAAACTAAATTATGTCCAAAGGCTCTCGCCATAGCGGGAGCCTTTTTTTATGAGCTTACCTTTCATGCTAAGGACTCTGTTTGCATGAATATGTTATACAATGGTAAAATGAAAGTTGAGACTATATAGGAAGTGAAAAAATTCATGGTAAACCTATTAAATAAATTATTTGATTTCAATAAACGTGAACTAAAAAAATTAGAAAAAATCGCTGACCAGGTTGAGGGATTCGCTTCTCAAATGGCACAGCTTTCAGATGATCAATTACAAGCGAAAACAGAAGAATTTAAAAAACGCTTTGCCGACGGAGAGCCTTTAGAGTCGATTCGTGCGGAAGCTTTTGCCGTTTGTCGTGAAGGGTCAAAGCGTGTGTTAGAGATGTACCCATTCCGTGTACAAATTATGGGTGCTGCGGCATTAGATGAAGGTAATATTGCAGAAATGAAAACTGGTGAAGGTAAAACGTTAACGGCTACGATGGCTGTTTACTTAAATGCCATTACTGGTAAAGGCGTACATGTTGTGACGGTCAATGAATATTTAGCGGGTCGTGATGCTGAGGAAATGGGACATCTGTATAATTTCTTAGGCTTAACGGTTGGTTTAAATTTGAACAGCCTGTCAAAAGAAGAAAAACGTGCTGCTTATGAAGCTGATATTACGTATAGTACGAACAATGAGCTAGGCTTTGACTATTTACGTGATAATATGGTGCTTTATAAAGAAGAACGTGTACAACGTCCGCTACATTATGCGGTAATCGATGAGGTTGACTCGATTTTAATTGATGAAGCGCGTACGCCATTAATTATTTCGGGTCAGGCTGGAAAATCAGCACAGCTTTATAAACAGTCTAATGCGTTTGTTCGTATGTTAAGTGCGGAAACAGATTACACATATGAAGAGTCGACGAAGGGTGTTACGTTGACAGATGCTGGTGTTGAAAAGGCAGAGAAAGCATTTGGCATTGATAACCTATTTGATTTAACACATGTTCGTTTAAACCATGCGATTAACCAATCGTTGAAGGCACATGTAAGTATGCATAATGATATTGATTATGTTGTACAAGAGGGTGAAATCATTATTGTTGACGGCTTTACTGGTCGTTTAATGAAAGGTCGTCGCTACTCAGATGGGCTGCATCAGGCAATCGAGGCCAAAGAGGGCGTAGAGATTCAAAATGAATCGATGACGATGGCGACAATTACATTCCAAAACTATTTCCGTATGTATCAAAAGCTTTCAGGTATGACAGGTACAGCGAAAACAGAGGAAGAGGAATTCCGTAATATTTATAATATGAGTGTTGTGGCGATTCCAACGAATAAGCCGATTGCTCGTGATGACCGTCCTGACTTAATTTTTGCTTCGATGGAAGGAAAATATAAAGCGGTGGCTGCAGATATTGCAGAGCGCCATAAAGCTGGACAACCAGTTCTTGTCGGTACTGTTGCTATTGAAACATCTGAAATTATTTCGGATTTATTGAATAAACATAAAATCCCACATAACGTTTTAAACGCGAAGAACCATGAGCGTGAAGCAGAAATTATTGCAAATGCTGGTACGAAGGGTGCTGTAACGATCGCTACAAACATGGCTGGTCGTGGTACAGACATTAAGCCTGGAGAAGGTGTAATGGAGATTGGTGGTTTAGCGGTAATTGGTACGGAGCGTCATGAATCTCGTCGTATCGATAATCAGCTGCGTGGTCGTTCTGGTCGTCAAGGGAACCCAGGGGTTACTCAATTCTACCTGTCACTAGAAGATGAATTAATGCGTCGTTTCGGCTCGGATAATATGAAATCCATGATGATGAAATTAGGGATGGATGATTCACAGCCACTTCAATCTAAAGTTGTTTCAAGAGCGGTAGAATCAGCTCAAAAACGTGTTGAAGGTAATAACTTCGATTCCCGTAAACGTTTATTACAATATGATGATGTGCTACGTCAGCAACGTGAGATTATTTATCAAGAGCGTTACGACGTATTAGAAACAGAAAATATGCGCGTGCTTGTTGAGTCGATGATTCAAGAAACAATTGATGAAATTGTAGCAGTGTATACGCAAGGTGAGCAGAAGGATTGGAACTTAAAAGCGATTGATGACTTTGTCGCTGCAAACCTATTAGATGAAGGCGTTCTGAAGGTGGAAGATTTCCAAGGTAAATCTGCAGAAGAGATTAACCAACTAATTTCGAACACTGTCCAAGCACGTTATGATGAAAAAGAAGAACAGCTTACATCAGAGCGTATGCGTGAATTTGAAAAAGTTATCTTATTACGTTCAATTGATACGAAGTGGATTGATCATATTGATGCTATGGATCAGCTACGTCAAGGTATCCACCTTCGTGCATATGGTCAAAATGACCCACTTCGTGAGTATCAACAAGAAGGCTTTGCTATGTTTGAGGATATGGTTGCTTCTATTCGCGAAGATGTAGCAAAATATGCGATGAAAGCAGAAATTCACAATAATTTAGAGCGTGAGGAAGTTGCAAAAGGTCAAGCTGTTAATCCGAAAGAGGATGGCGGTTCAGCTCCGAAAAAGCAACCTGTCCGTAAGTCTGAAAATATCGGACGTAATGATTTATGTCCATGTGGAAGCGGTAAGAAATTTAAAAACTGCCATGGTGCAGGTCAATAACAGTATGATGATGAAAAGACCATTTAACGATATGAACTGCCCCCCGTCAAGTAGACAGCGGAAATAATAAAAAATGTATTAAGCGGCTTGAGCCCTAAATTCTAAAGGACTCAAGCCGTTTAATCGTTTCTGGTAGCGATAATGATTATAAAAATGAATATAGTCATCAATCGCTTGTTTTAACTCTCCATATGAATCGTACTTATGTAAATAATACTTCTCACACTTCAGCGTGCCCCAAAATGATTCAATTGGTCCGTTATCAATACATCGACCTACACGCGACATACTTTGTGTCATATTGGCTGTGTCCACAATTCGCTTAAATTCCTTCGATGTATATTGAAAACCCCGGTCACTATGTATTAGTGGCTGTTCGCCTGATTGTAATAATTGAATGGCTGATTTTATTGTATTAAAAACAAGGGAATTATTATTCGAATGACCCAACACATAACTCACTATTGAACCATCATATAAATCGTTAATAGCACTTAAATAAGCTTTTTTTCCGTTCCCATACTTAAACTCTGTGACATCTGTACACCATTTTTCATTTGGCTTTTCCGATGTAAATTCTCGTTTTAATACGTTCTCCGCCACATGATGCGCTAAGGATTTACGATAAGGTTTGCGCTTTCTCCTAATAACAGACTTCAATCCACTAATCTGCATTAAACGATAAATAAGCTTCTCATTAACCATCGGTTGATTATTTTCTTTTCGCTGACGATTGATTACCAACGTCACACGACGATAGCCGTAAATACCATCTACTTGTTGATAAAGGAGATGAATGTCCTTTAAAATTGCTTCATTTTCAACTTCTCTGTTAGAGGGCTTGCGACTTAGCCACTTATAGTAAGCAGCACGCGAAACACCTGCGATTTCACATAGTAAAAGAATCGAAAGTTCTTCCTTTTGATGTAATTCTTGAATCGCTAAATAGCGTTGTTGTAGACGAATTTGACTTAGTGACGCCTCCTTTCGAGTTCCTCTAACTTTTTTAAAAATAGATTTTCTGCACGTAAACGTTCATTTTCACGCTCAAAACGTTGAATCTCTAATTTCAATTTCTCCTCAACGGTTAATTCGACTTCATCTTTTGTGCGACCACGGCGATCACGTAATCCCTCTTCACCGTTCGTTTCAAATTTCTTCGTCCATTGATACACCTGTTGATACGAAACACCATAGGTGTGAGCTGCCAACTGATAATTTTTCTGGTGCTTCAAACAGTACTCGACAATCTCAGTACGCTCCTCAAAAGTTGTCTTTCTTCTTTCTGTCATAGCTTGACTCATTCCTTTACCTGAATCTTTTAATTCACTATGACCAGTATACTTTTTTACCCACCTTTTTAAAACTGAGGTACTGCTAATCTCATATTTCGCCAACACCTCCATCTGTGAATAGTTCCGTTGAATGTAGTCTTCTACAGCCGCTAATTTTAACTCTTTAGAATAGAATTTACATGAAGTAGCTTCTTGTAATCCTTCACGTCCACCTGCCTCATATTTCATTTTCCATCTATGAAAAGTTTGATGGTCTAATGAAAACCTTTCACACAATTCATTGATAGAATAGTGACCTTCTTCGAACAATTGAAGGATATGTAGTTTTAACTCGAGTGGATGTTTGCTTCGCCCCATAAAAAATACTCCCCTTAGATAAACAGATTTTATTTTTTAATCTGTCTACTTAATAGGGAGCATATCAATAAGTTAGAATGGTCTTTTTTCTATGTTTAGGATATTTTCACGAATTAACACAATAAAAATATCGGAAAATTCAGAATAAGGTACATAATACTACAACAATAGGTAAATAGTTCAATGAAAAGGGTAATGTTTATAACTTTTTTTTGATTTATTATCAATATATGTATATAGTCTGAAAGTTTTGAGAAATAACAGAGGAGGTGATTGATATGTGGAGATAAAAAAATCCTCGAGAACAGCAGTCCGTGAAAGACCTTCTCGAGGAAATACATTGGAGTATACCAATATATTTCTAAAAGACTAAAGGAGGGTTAACAATGCAGTATGATGACATTATGAGTAGTGAAACGATGCTGTATAAGCCGGAGTATGATGCTTTAGGAAACTTGTGCACGCGCGTAATTGAAAGGGATAACGAATATATTTCAAAATTAGCGCCGACAAAATTAATGGATTATAATCTACGATATTTTGGTTCAAGTTTAAGAGGGGCTCTCGATGGATCGAGAATGATTCTAGGAAAGCTGAATAAAAATCCAATAGTTGTTCATGAACGAAGTAATATTGTATGGTTTCCGAGTAAGTCTTATATACGACCTGAATGTCAATGGTTTGCTGTCCATCATATCCTGGACTATCAAGCTATGGATAAAAAGAATACAAAAGTAATTTTTATGAACGGCTATGAAATTACTGTGGATCTAAGTTTCAGATCATTTGAATACAGAATTCAAAGAGCATATTTACTAAAATATAAACTGGAAAAACGAACGAAGCTACTAGTTCAATATGATCAAGGTAGAGTATTCCCGCGAATGACGAACAATGTTATCTTTGACGATGATAAAGATAGAAACAAAACTGTGTTGTAAAACAGTATGTTTTCCTTCGTAAAAACGTTATAATGAAGAGATACGGGGCTTGAAAGAAAATGAGCGAGAAGTATTTTAAAATCATTTCTTAACCTGATTTTTAAGCTTTTAAAACCAGCCCCATCAAAAACGTTCGGAGGATTTAACAATGATTGAATTAGCAGATGTACGTAACGCGTTAGACACTTCAGCCAAAAAATTGGCGGACTTTAGGGGGTCTCTTTGACTTAGAAAACAAAGAGGCACGCATGCAGGAATTAGATGAAATGATGCTTGAGCCAGGCTTTTGGGATGACCAGCAAGGTGCACAGGTAGTCATTAATGAGAGCAATGGCTTGAAGGCAATTGTTAATGAATATAAAGATTTAGTGGAAACACATGAGAACCTAGATATGACGCTAGAGCTATTGCAAGAAGAACCTGACGAAGAATTGCAAGAGGAGCTAGGCAATGAATTAGTAGAATTCCAGCAAAAAATGGGCGATTTTGAGCTGCAATTACTATTAAGTGGCCCTTATGATCAAAACAATGCGATTTTAGAGCTACACCCAGGAGCAGGTGGTACGGAATCTCAGGATTGGGGCTCAATGCTACTTCGTATGTACACACGCTGGGCTGAAAAACGTGGCTTTAAAGTGGAAACAGTTGATTATCTTCCTGGTGATGAAGCAGGTATTAAATCTGTAACATTGTCCATTAAGGGTCATAATGCTTACGGCTATTTACAAGCAGAAAAAGGTGTTCATCGTTTAGTACGTATTTCACCGTTTGACTCTTCGGGTCGTCGTCATACATCATTCGTTTCTTGCGATGTTATGCCTGAATTCGATGATAATATTGAAATTGATATTCGCACAGAGGATTTAAAAATTGATACGTATCGTGCAACAGGAGCAGGTGGTCAGCATATTAATACGACAGATTCAGCTGTTCGTATTACGCACACTCCTACTGGTACTGTCGTACAATGTCAGGCAGAACGTTCACAAATTAAAAACCGTGAAAAAGCTATGACGATGTTAAAAGGGAAGCTCTATCAATTAGAGATTGAAAAGCAGCAGGCACAGCTAGATGAAATCCGTGGTGAACAGAAGGAAATCGGCTGGGGTTCACAAATTCGTTCATACGTATTCCATCCTTACTCAATGGTGAAGGATCATCGTACAAATGAAGAAACAGGTAATGTAGGCGCGGTGATGGATGGCGATTTAGATCCATTCATTAATGCATACTTACGTTCAAAAATCGGGTAATGAAGACCCCTCAGAGCACAGTAAAATTGTGCTTTTGAGGGGTTTTTATTTTCATTCAGCAGAAAGCGTCAGCTACAATTACGCCAAGGCGAAATTGATTGCTTTAAAAAGGTGGGTGATTCGGGGTGTCCTGACTAATCTGCTTGCGTTCATTCATGTAATGCTTATATAACATCGATGCATTGACAAATTGCTTGCTAATCGATGCATATTGAATGGGTAATTCAATTTGTTTATCGTTTTTCAGTGTGACGATACAGCCCGTTTTACTTGGTACAATATTCGAAATGGCGTGAAGGCCAATCCAGATGTTGTGGACAGAGTTTGGCGAATAGATGGGTAGAAAAATACACGGGTAACCATAATCATAAGCAACAACGATTGGAAGCTTATGCTGATTACCGAAGAAGCGTTTAGCGGAATGCTTTGCTGCTTCATAGGTTGTTCCTAGCGAAATACAAGATTTTCGTAATATATGCATTGGCTTTCGTGTAACGATAAGTTCATTATGCTTATCAATTACCCGAGTGAAAATTTTAGAGTCGTACTGAACTGGTTGAAGTAAATAGGTGTTAAAAGAAAGTAAATATCCATTGACGTAGTTTGCTGACATCTATGTAAGCCTCCTTTTCTATTTCTTCTTGAAGTGTAAAACACAAAATTAAATTCAGAAAATATAGATAAACGAAGGAGGTTCGTGCTATTTCAAGCAATTGCTTAGAAAAATTGCTTAAAATAGCACGAGAATAATAGTAAATCGAAGTGATTTTCAGTTCGTAAACATTGCATTTTAATTTCAATTTTCTTATAATTTAGAAAAGGATCGAGGTGAGATCGTTGGATAAATATTATTCGTATACAGATTTTCTAAAAGCCGTTGGTCAGACAAAGAAAGTTGATGAGGCAGAGAAATTATTAAACGAGATTTATTTAGATTTATTTTTAAATCATATCCAGCGTAAGCATCGTGAAGAGCAGCTCATGGTTCTGATAGATAGAGCACTCGATGACAAAGATGAAAACGCATTTCATCTATACGCAAACGAACTAGTAGATTTACACCAAGAGACAACTGAATAATATGACGAGCCCGCTCTCTGTTATTGGAGGGTGGGATTTTTTTGTGGTTTTATTTGCAAGATTGATGAGTGAGTACCTTGAATTCGTTAGGAATGTAGAGTAAGGAGATATATGGTTTCCGACCCGGGCCTAGACCTTTTTGGTTAAAAGTGATTTTTAAAGGAACTTAACCAAGTCTCTTTTGTAGAAAATGATTTATGCAAGGATTTTATACACTTTATCAGGCGTATTGATTAGGAAAATATAGGTTTGTTATTGGCTAATAAAAGAATTTTTTTGTTGATATTTTGCTTATGTATGCCCATTTTAACTGATTGTAGCGTAGGGCTACTCGACTCCCGTGGGAAAGCGAGACAGACTAGACCCTGCACGGAGCGAATGTTTTTTCGTGCGAAAGCGAAGCGGCAGCGGCAAATGTTTTATCTGTGCGAAAGCGAAGCGTCAGCGACAAAGCGAGTAGCCGTAGCGGAAATCAGAGCCTTCAAATTAATTAGAGTGGAAAAAAAGGGGTAATCAACACGCTTGCCACGTTATAAGTGTCCTAAGTTTGTGTCGCTTTATAAAATTTTTCCCGATAAGTTTTTTTATAGTGTCACAAATCCCCAATAATTTCAGTTATATAGGTTAGAAAGGAGGGGAGATATTTGACTGTACTGAATAACTCCAAGGAAAAAGCCGATTTAGATATAAAATCTATCGTGGAACAAGTTCAAACAGGTGATATTCATGCCTATACAGAAATAATTCGTTGTTTTCAAAAGCCAATATATATTTACTGCTACTATCTTTTAGGAAACAAAGAAGAAGCTGAGGATGCTTCACAAGATATTTTTATAAAGGGTTTAGAGAATATTAGTAAGTTTTCTTATACTGTTTCTTTCTCAGCATGGCTTTATAAAATTGCGCATCATCACTGTATTGATTTAATAAAAAAGAAAAGTAAAGGCTATAAATTTTGGACAAGTTTTAAGAAAGAGCATGCGTACAAGTACACTCATGAACAAGAATTTCAATATGACGATATCATTCATGAGTTATTAGAACAGTTACATATGGACGAAAGAAGGATTCTGCTACTTCGATCGATAGAGGAATATAGCTTCGACGAAATCGCTGCTATTATGGAGCTTAAACCAACTACTGTTCGAAAAAAATATGAACGACTACGTAAAAAATTGGTGAAAAAGAATAAGTTAGGAGGGGACATTTATGAACACGCGTTCAAAACAGGAGGATAAAGAATTAGAGCAGTTAGAAAGATTTATTCGAGAAACACCTATAGAAGTTGATTTGGTTAATCGAACTATGAACAAATTCGAAAGCACTCGTTATACAAAGCAGCCAGAAAGTTCTAGAACCTCTAAGAAAATGCGTCAAAGAGTGGTGATGATTACAGCCTCTGCAGCAATGATTTTTAGTCTTATATTTATTACTAGCTTAGTTTCACCAACTTTGGCTGCCACGATCAAACAAGTTCCCGTGCTTTCATCTATTTTCAAACTTGCTGGTGATCTTGGTCTGCAAACTGCTGATGAAAAGGGACTTTCAACTAAACTTCATACAAGTGTTGCTCATGATGATTTTACATTAAGTGTATCGGAAGTAGTATATGATGGTACGCGTGTTTCAATAGGTATTGAACGCCCTCATATAAAAAATGAGAAAGAAACTTTACAGGATCGAATCAGTAATATCGAATTGTTCATTAATGATGCTCCTGTTAAATCCTTTGCTCCGGATAAATCTATTGGAATTGCTACGAAGCCAGGTAAAGATAATGATTCTGCTATTATTGAGTTTTCTGATCTGAGAAATCAAGGAGGAAGTCCTTTCCCAGAACAGTTCGATTTAACAGTATCGGCTACAATAGCTGGCATACAGGATCCTTTCAAATTTGATATTCCTGTGAAAAAAATCGAAAACTATCTGACTATACAACCTAATGTAAGTCGAGAATACAAAAATATTCATTTTAGTGTTGAAAAAGTCGAATTTACACCAATAACGACAGGATTAACTACACGAGTCGTTTTAACTGACAACTCAATTTTTACGCTACCATCACTCACGATGGGTGTAGATATTTTTGATGATCAAGGCCATAAACTTAAATTGATTGGCGGAGATGGGTGGAATGCTACAAATGGAAACATACATATTTCTGATCGTAGATTCCAACCATTTGAATCTATTCCCAAAACAATAACCCTTAAGCCGTATATATACCTTTTTGATGAAAACGAAATGGGGGCATTTCAAATGGATGAAAATGATGAGCCGAAGATTCAATATATTCCTGAGCTGGAGGTTACACTACCGATTAATTCACAAAAATAAAAAAGTAGAGAAAGTGGGGCAAACCTCATTTTCTCTACTTATTTTTATTTCATATTAGTTATCACTTTTTCAATTAAGCAGATCAGTTCCCTTCAATCTACCTGATTATTTTTCCACTTACTCGATCAAAACCCCTAGGCTCCGCTTATTTAACCCTTTAATAAACCTGAACCCGATGAGCAATTCATCACCAAACAATGAAATTCCTGCTTAGATCATGTATTTACATAACCTCATCTCGATTAGCTAACATTTGGAAAGGGTAATCTATTGATAGAGACGTTCTGATTAATTATTGTAGTACATACGTTCTGTTGAATTCATCTCAAATAGAGCAAATGAAAAAATATTTACAAACATTCGTTCGTTAAATGTTCGAATTTTTAATAGCGCTATGCTAAAATATATGTACAAATTGGAAGGAAAGGACGGGGACATGTGTGCAAACATTTGATTTACAAGCGCCATATACGCCTAGTGGAGATCAGCCACAGGCAATTGCGGAATTAGTGGAGGGTGTGCGTGCAGGTAAACGTCATCAAACGTTGCTTGGGGCAACAGGAACGGGAAAAACGTTTACAATCTCTAATGTCATTAAAGAAGTAAAAAAACCGACACTTATTATGGCACACAATAAAACACTAGCGGGTCAATTATATAGTGAGTTTAAAGAGTTCTTCCCTGATAATGCAGTTGAATACTTTGTCAGCTACTATGATTACTTTCAGCCAGAGGCCTATGTACCGCAGACGGATACTTATATCGAGAAAGATTCAAGCATAAATGATGAAATTGATAAGTTGCGTCACTCTGCGACATCTGCATTATTCGAGCGCGATGATGTCATTATTATTGCATCTGTGTCCTGTATTTATGGTCTAGGTTCTCCAGAAGAATATCGTGAACTGGTCGTATCAGTGCGTACGGGAATGGAAATTGAACGTAATCAGTTGCTTCGAAAATTGGTCGATGTACAGTATGAGCGTAATGATGTGAGTTTTACACGTGGGACGTTTCGGGTACGTGGTGATGTAGTGGAAATTTTCCCAGCATCCCGTGATGAACATTGTATCCGCGTGGAATTTTTCGGGGATGAGATTGATCGAATTCGCGAAGTGGATGCGTTAACTGGAGAAATACTAGCAGAGCGTGATCATGTTGCTATTTTCCCAGCGTCCCACTTCGTTACACGAGAAGAAAAAATGCTAAAAGCTATTGATAATATTGAAAAAGAGTTGGAGGAGCGTTTAGCCCTTTTGCGTGCAGAGGATAGATTATTGGAGGCGCAACGTTTAGAGCAACGCACTCGTTACGATTTAGAAATGATGCGTGAAATGGGCTTTTGCTCGGGTATTGAAAACTACTCGCGTCATTTAACATTGCGTGAAGCGGGGGCAACGCCATATACACTACTTGACTATTTCCCAGATGATTTTTTACTTGTTGTCGATGAAAGTCACGTTACTTTGCCACAAGTTCGAGGGATGTATAACGGTGACCAAGCACGTAAAGGTGTGCTTGTTGAGCATGGATTCCGTTTGCCATCAGCACTAGATAACCGCCCTTTACGTTTTGAAGAGTATGAGAAACATATACATCAAGCTATTTATGTATCGGCAACACCTGGTCCGTATGAGCTTGAGCATACGCCGGAAATGGTGCAGCAAATTATTCGTCCAACCGGGCTGCTTGATCCACAAATTGACGTACGTCCTATTGAAGGGCAAATTGATGATTTAATCGATCAGATTCAAGATCGTATTGCACGTAATGAACGAGTGCTCGTTACAACATTGACGAAAAAAATGTCAGAGGATTTATCAGCTTATTTGAAAGAGATGGGCTTAAAGGTGGAGTACTTGCATTCAGAGATTAAGACGCTAGAGCGAATTGAAATTATTCGCGAGCTACGAAAAGGTACTTATGATGTTCTAATCGGCATTAACTTATTGCGAGAAGGGCTGGATATTCCTGAAGTTTCGCTTGTGGCGATTTTAGATGCTGACAAGGAAGGATTTTTACGTTCAGAACGTTCATTAATTCAAACGATTGGACGTGCCGCGCGTAATGCTAATGGTCATGTCATTATGTATGCAGATAATATGACGGATTCGATGAAAAAGGCGATTGAGGAAACGAAGCGTCGTCGAGCATTGCAAATGGCGTATAACGAGGAGCATGGTATTACACCGAAAACGATTGTGAAGAAAATTCCTGATGTTATTCGTGCGACACAGGTGGCAGAGGAAGAAGAGACTTACGTAGCGAAGGCTACAAAAGGTAAGAAGCTGACGAAGGCGGAAAAAGAGCAGTTACTTGCTACGCTAGAAGTAGAAATGAAGGAAGCGGCAAAAGCACTCGATTTCGAACGTGCTGCTGAGCTGCGCGATACAATATTTGAATTGAAATTAGAAGGGTGAACGGCTTGTGAAAAATACTGAAATAGTCGTGCAAGGCGCACGAGCACATAATTTAAAAAATATTAATGTCACAATTCCACGCGATCAATTAGTCGTGCTAACAGGTTTATCGGGCTCAGGGAAATCATCATTAGCGTTCGATACGATTTATGCTGAGGGACAACGCCGTTATGTAGAATCCCTTTCAGCCTATGCCCGTCAATTCCTTGGTCAAATGGATAAACCAGACGTCGATGCGATAGAGGGATTATCTCCTGCTATTTCAATCGATCAAAAAACGACGAGCCGTAACCCACGTTCGACAGTTGGGACAGTAACGGAAATCTATGATTATTTACGTTTGCTATATGCACGTATCGGTAAGCCTATTTGTCCAAATCACGGTATAGAAATTACCTCTCAAACGATTGAGCAAATGGTCGATCGTTTATTAACTTATTCAGAAAGAACGAAAATGCAGTTGCTTGCTCCAATGGTAGCGGGGCGTAAGGGAACACACGTAAAGCTACTGGAAGATTTAAAAAAGCAAGGCTTTGTTCGAGTACGTATCGACGGTGAGCTACGTGATTTAGATGATTCGATTGAACTTGATAAAAATAAAAAACATTCAATAGAAGTAGTCATCGATCGTGTTGTGATGAAGGAAGGTGTCGCGGCACGTCTTAGTGATTCCTTAGAGACAGCATTACGTTTGGCAGATGGGCGAGTACTTGTCGATGTGATGGAGCATGAGGAATTATTATTTAGTGAGCATCATGCTTGTCCACTATGTGGATTTTCAATAGGAGAGCTAGAGCCTCGTATGTTTTCATTCAATAGTCCTTTCGGGGCTTGTCCAAGCTGTGATGGTTTAGGCTCGACACAAGAGGTTGATCTTGATTTAGTAGTACCCGATTGGGATCGAAGTTTATTAGAGCATGCTTTAGCACCGTGGGAACCGACAAGCTCTCAATATTACCCACAGTTATTAAAGGCTGTGTGCGATCATTATGATATCCCGATGGACGTACCCGTAAAGGATCTACCGAAAGAAAAGATGGATAAAATTTTATATGGTTCTGGTAAAGATAAAATCCATTTCCATTATGAAAATGAGTTTGGCAATGTGCGAGATCAAATGATTGAATTCGAAGGTGTTGTTCGTAATGTGGAACGTCGCTTTAAGGAGACAACGTCTGATTACGTGCGTGAACAAATGGAAAAATATATGGCCCAGCAAGCATGTCCATCTTGTAAAGGGTATCGCTTAAAGCCTGAAACATTAGCTGTAAAACTAGCAGATAAGCATATTGGTGAAGTGACACAGTATTCGATTCAGGAAGCTGATACATTTTTCAAAGAGCTGGATTTATCAGAAAAGGATATGAAAATTGCTCGACTTGTTTTACGTGAAATTGAAGAGCGACTTGGCTTCCTTGTCAATGTAGGGTTAGATTATTTAACATTAAGTCGAGCGGCAGGAACACTTTCAGGGGGAGAAGCTCAACGAATTCGCCTTGCAACACAAATCGGCTCGCGCTTAACAGGTGTGCTCTATATTTTAGATGAGCCATCAATCGGCTTGCATCAACGTGATAATGACCGTCTTATTAGTACGCTGCAAAATATGCGTGATATTGGCAATACGCTTATTGTTGTCGAGCACGATGAAGATACAATGCTGGCGGCGGATTATCTGATTGATGTTGGTCCTGGTGCAGGTGTGCATGGCGGTCAAATTGTAGCGGCAGGAACTCCGCAGGAAGTAATGGAAAATGAAGAGTCTTTGACGGGGCAATATTTAAGTGGTAAGAAGTTTATCCCACTGCCAATTGAGCGCCGCAAACCGAATGGACGCAAATTATCGATTAAAGGTGCCAAGGAAAATAATCTTCAAAATGTGAAGGTGGATGTACCACTTGGCTTATTCGTTGCAGTAACTGGGGTTTCAGGCTCAGGTAAATCAACGCTTATTAATGAAATTTTATATAAGTCCTTAGCTCAAAAGCTAAATCGTTCAAAGGTGAAGCCCGGTGAACATAAAGAGGTAACGGGGATTGATGAGCTCGAAAAGGTTATTGATATTGACCAATCACCAATCGGTCGTACACCTCGCTCAAACCCTGCTACGTATACAGGCGTTTTCGATGATATTCGAGATGTTTTCGCAACAACAAACGAAGCAAAGGTACGTGGCTATAAAAAAGGACGCTTTAGCTTCAACGTTAAGGGAGGTCGCTGTGAAGCTTGTCGTGGTGACGGTATTATAAAAATTGAAATGCATTTCCTTCCAGATGTTTACGTGCCATGTGAAGTTTGTCATGGGAAGCGTTACAACCGTGAAACACTTGAAGTGAAATATAAAGATAAGAGCATTGCGGATATTTTAGATATGACGATTGAAAACGCAGTCGTATTCTTCGAAAATATTCCGAAAATCCAACGTAAGCTACAAACAATCGTGGATGTAGGATTAGGCTATATGAAATTAGGACAACCTGCCACAACATTATCTGGTGGTGAGGCACAGCGTGTAAAATTAGCCTCTGAATTACACCGTCGTTCAACAGGTAAATCATTCTATATTTTAGATGAGCCGACAACGGGCTTACATGCGCATGATATTGCACGTTTACTCGTTGTTTTACAACGTCTTGTAGAAAATGGCGATTCAGTGCTAGTCATCGAACATAATTTAGATGTCATCAAAACGGCAGACTACATTATCGATCTAGGGCCTGAAGGTGGCGACAAAGGTGGTACGATTGTGGCGACAGGTACACCAGAAGAAGTCGTTGAAGTCAGTGGCTCGTACACAGGTAAATATTTAAAGCCAATATTAACAAGAGATCGTCTACGTATGGAAGATGTTTTAGCCAAGGCTTCTCAATAAAGTACCCACTAAAAAAGTTCGCAAATTGCGAACTTTTTTTACGTTAGGGGCATACTGGGAAGGTGGATGTCGATAAGAACTAAAAGTAGGGTAATAAAACGTGAAAGTTAATCGATAAATTTCAAAAGTTGGGTGACATTCTATTTAAACGTATGTCATATGAATAAGTTATTGGAGTTAAGGCTGGACGCGACCAGCTGGAACGGAAATCATCAACCACACGTTATGGTAATGTGCCTAAAATAAGGTATATTCCTAATTTTTCGTTTTTTGGTGAAACTTTTCACAATGCGTTTCGTATAAATACTATAACGAACTGAGGGAGGCTAATTTTAATTATGCAAAATGAACGTCAACGAATTTTAGAACTTGTGGAAAAAGGAACAATTTCAGCGCAAGAGGCGATTACATTATTAGAAGCATTAGAGCAACCTAGCAAGTCCACTCAACATGTTATGAATGATGTGTCAGATGAGGGCCAGCATTCCCAAACAGAGAAAGAGTCAGTATTTAAAGGTGAAAGTCATAAGAGTGAACAATCGCAAAAAGATGAAGATTTCCCTAAATATTTCCAAGAGGAAATGAAGGATTTCCGTAAAGATTTATCACAAATTGGTTCACTTTTTATGGATATGATGAATACGGCAGTAAAAAAGGTCAAAGAATTTGATGTATCTTCTCCATTTGGTGATAAATTTGAGTTTTCACATACGGAAGAAGTTGCAGCTGAACATGTAGATAAAATAATTGCTGAATTACCGAATGGCAATTTTTCATTAGAAACCGCTGAAGGAGATAGCTTCCAAGTCGTTTGCAAGGTAAAGGCACCTCTTGTTAATGATAGTGAAGAGGAAACACGTGCTAATTTCCTAGAGCAATTCGTTGTCAAGGAAGATGGAGATTCACTGCGAATTTTAAGTCAACTTAAGCTTGTGCAAGTAAATGTGAAAGTCCTTGTTCCAAAGGATAAATTAGAAAAATTATCAGTACGTTTAATGAACGGAAGTGTTACTTTACAAGATACGGATTTCGAGCATTTAAAAGTAAAGACATTAAACGGTGCGATTAAAGGCTCTAAGTTTAACTTTGGAAAGGCAGAAGTGGATTCTTCTAATGGTTCCATTGAACTAACAAATGTTCGTGGTAAAGATATAGAGGCTGAAACATTGAATGGCCGTGTTTATTTAGATGGCGCATTGGATGAAGTTGAAGCAAAATCGGTTAATGGACATGTTGTGGTCACAACTTGCTCTACTAATTCATCGAAAATCAAAGCACAAACAGTCGCAGGAGCTGTTGAATTGTATGTGCCACGTACAATCTCGTTAAGCGGTAAAATTGTTACGAATTTTGGTAAAGTAGATGTAGGTATTCAAGATGCTTCAAAAATGGAATCACAGGATCAATTTTTATCAAAAGTCGTACGTTTCGATAAAGAAGTAGAGAATGCTAATCGTCTATTTATCGAAGGTGAGTCTAAAACAGGTGCAGTTTTAGTACGCTATACAACGACTGACGAGCAAACTGTTTAATTAACAAAAGCATTCAGGCTATGTATACTAACATAGTTTGAATGCTTTTTTTTGCTTAAAAACTTTAGAAAAGCAGAAATCGACTTTCCTCTAATAGGCTCGATTTCTGTTTTTTTGTTTGTCGAGGTTTTAAAACATTTATGGCAATCAGATAACGAAATAACAAGAACTACCACGGAATGAAATGAAACTGTAATAATAAAGGTAGAAATAGAGTGTTATAATAGGTAACGAAATACCTCTTACATGGTAAGAGATTTAGGTGGTTTAAATATGATAGAAATGAAAAATGTGACAAAGAAGTACCCAAATGGTGTTGTTGCGACAAATGGGATTTCCATTAACATAAAGCAAGGTGAATTTGTCTACGTTGTAGGTCCAAGTGGAGCGGGGAAATCTACATTCATTAAATTAATGTATCGCGAGGAAAAAGCTACTTCGGGAGAAATCACTGTTAATGGTATAGATTTAGCTTCCTTGAAAAATAAAAAAGTACCTTTTTTACGCCGTCAAATCGGAGTGGTTTTCCAAGATTTTAAACTTTTACCTCGTCTGAATGTTTATGAAAACGTAGCGTTTGCTCTAGAGGTAATCGAGGAGGAACCAGTGGAAATTCGCCGTCGAGTGATGGAGGTTTTAGAGCTTGTAGGACTGAAGCAAAAGGCAAGAATGTTCCCTAATGAACTGTCAGGTGGCGAACAACAGCGTGTTTCGATTGCACGATCGATTGTGAATGTGCCGAAGGTCGTTATTGCGGATGAACCTACTGGGAATCTTGACCCTGAAACATCTTGGGAGATTATGAATTTATTTGAAGAAATTAATGCGAGAGGTACAACTATAGTAATGGCAACACATAACCGTGAAATCGTAAATACGATTCGTCGTCGAGTAATTGCAATAGAAGGCGGAATGATTGTCCGTGATGAGCACGGAGGTGACTACGGTTATGAAATTTAATACAGTAAAACGTCACTTCAGAGAAAGTATAAAGTCTCTTGGCCGTAATAGCTGGATGACTATTGCTTCCGTAAGTGCAGTTACAGTTACATTAATATTAGTAGGTGTTTTTGCGCTTATTATGATGAATTTAAATAAAGTTGCATCTGATTTAGAAAACGATGTTGAAATTAAAGTGTTAATTGATGAAACAGCGGGTAAAGCTGATGAAAAAGCGCTCATGGAAAAAATTAAGAAATTGCCAGATATCGAAGAGATGACCTATTCAACTAGGGAAAATGAATTAAGCAAATTAGTAAAAGATTTTGGGGAAGATTTTAAACTATTTGAGCAAAGTAACCCATTACGTAATGTTATTTATGTGAAGGCTTCAGATCCTCAGCAAACAGCTAAAGTCGCTAAAACAATTGATAAATTTAATTTTACATATGACGTTATGTATGGTGAAGGCAAAGTAGAAAAGCTGTTTAACTTCTTAAATATTAGCCGTAACGTAGGGATTGTGCTTATTTTAGGATTATTATTTACAGCGATTTTCTTAATTTCTAATACGATTCGAATTACTATTATTGCACGTCGAGATGAAATAGAGATTATGAAACTTGTAGGAGCAACGAATTCATTCGTGCGTATCCCATTTTTATTAGAAGGAATGTGGCTTGGAATTTTAGGTTCTATTATTCCAATTGCGGTTATCGCAACTCTTTACCACAATGTATATAAAATTATTGCGCCTCGATTAAAAGGCGAACTTGTTCAAGTCCTTGATTTCTCACCGCTTGTGTACCAAGTAAGTGGTCTACTATTACTGATCGGTGTGCTAATCGGTATTTGGGGAAGTTTCATGTCAGTACGTAAGTTTTTAAAAATTTAGCTTTCGCTAAGGTATGCGAGGCAGAACGAGCATCAACCAAAATTAATAGTCGAAAAGGAGTTCAACCGGTGAAAAGTATGGCGAAAAACTTAATGAAATTACTTGCTGCAGCATCTGCACTATGTCTTTTTATCCAAACTCCATCAGCTTATGCAAATAGTTTATCGGATTTAAAAGATGAAAAAAGACAAATTGAATCAAAGAAAGATGGCTTAAATTCATCCATCAAAAATAAATCAAATGCTATTACTGTAAATGAAGACAAGCAGCAAAAAATATTAGATCAAATTCAAACATTAAATGCTGAAATTGATAAAACAAATAGCAATATTAAAAATGTATTAGCAGAAATTCAATCTACAAATAAAGAAATAAAGTCTTTAAAAGATGGTATAGACGAGCTTCTACGTAAAATTGAAGAACGTGACTTATTGTTAGAGGATCGTGCTCGTGCCATTCAGGCGGGTGGTTCCGTTAGCTATATAGATGTACTACTTAGTTCTAATAGCTTCGTAGATTTCATCGATCGATTCTCAGCTGTTAATGCTTTACTAGAAGCGGATCGTCAAATTATCCAAGATCAAAAAGAGGATAAGCAAAAGTTAGAAGAACAAAAGCAAGTTTTAGAAAGCAAACGCCAAAAGCTCGAAGATAAAAAAGCTGAGCTTGATCGTTTAAAAGCATCATTAAACGGACAAAAAACTGAGAAAAACAAATTAATTGATCAATTAGAAAAAGAACAAGCAAAGCTGAAGACTGAAAAAGTATTGCTTGAAAAAGAATATTCTGAGGCTCTTGATATTAGTGCCGATTTACAACAAAAAATCATTAATGAGCAAAATCGATTAGCTGAAATTGCTCGTCAACAAGAAGAGAAACGTAAAGCAGCCGCAGCTGCTGCTGCCGCAGCAAAAGCATCTAATTCAAGTAATTCAAGCAGTTCAAGCAGTTCAAGCAATAATAGTGGTGGAGGGTCTTCAACAGTTGAAGCGCCACCATCGAATGGTACATGGATTAAGCCAACAAATGGCCGTTTAACATCACCTTATGGCTGGCGTAATATTGGCGCAGGCCCAGAGTTCCACTATGGAGTCGATCTTGCAAATAGCACAGGTACTCCAATTTGGGCAGCTGCTGACGGTGTTGTTTCTTACGCTGCACCACTTAGCTCGTATGGTAATGTTGTAATCATTACGCATTCTATCAATGGCGAAATCCATACGACAGTATATGCACACTTAAATTCTTTCAATGTTAGTGTTGGTTCAGAAGTATCCCAAGGTCAGCAAATAGGAACAATGGGTATGACTGGACGTGTAACAGGACCTCACTTACACTTTGAAGTGCACATCGGCGCTTGGCGAGGACAAGCAGTCGGAAGTGTGAATCCATTAAAATATATTCCGGTATAAACATATTGAAAGCTATACATTAGAGTTCTTCTAATGTATAGCTTTTTTGTTTGCCATGCACATTTGTTAAGATCTAGTATTATGTGGAAGCCTTTTTCCTAGTGTGGCACCATTTTATGTAATATATTTATAGTGTGAATACCTAGATAGGTATTTCAATAAAATTGTTCTGCAAAAGTCTGTTTTTTTCATGTTTCAGGGAGATTTTTTGAACACACTGTGAAATGACAGTTCATATAAAGAATATATGCTATGCTGAAGCTATCTTTTTTTGTGGGGGATTTATTAGGTGAATAATACAGAATGGTTCTCTATCCGGACATTAACATTACCAGCAACTGCGGTCGCTTTGCTTGTAGCATTTTTTATTGTGTGGCTCGTTATACGCGTACAGTTTCCGAAAAAATGGGCGGGGGTATATGGAGACGCAGTTTTTACCTTTATTCTCGTTTGGAAATTTAGCGTAATCGTCACTGATTTTAAAGCTGTTATTGCTCAACCGTTTGCGCTCCTTTACTTCAATGGTGGAACAATCGGTGTCTTTTTAGGAGCTATGGCAGTATCACTACAGCTTTGGTGGAATCGAAAAAAAATCCACTTAGATGAAACTGGAATTGCTGCTTGTAGCTGGGCAATCATTTTAACGCAATCGAGCTATCAATGCCTTGTGGTGTTACTAAATGATAATCCAACCAATAGCGAAGTGATTACTTTACTTGTGCTAAGCACACTAACAGTCCTCATATTATGGAAAATAGCCGCTATCAATCGTGCATTATTTTTATATACGTTTGGTCTTATAACTGTGGCCTTCTTTCAGCCGCTTGGTTTATGGCAACCGGCTGTAGGGGTGAGCGTCATATTATTTATAGTAGGTATAGGGGTTCAGCGTCTTGCTAGCGAAACTAAATCATTTGGAGGTAAGGAATGAAAAAAAATATTGGACTACTTATCGTCGTGTTATTAGTAGTCGCGATGATTGGTACATATGTTAAACAGCAGATTGATAAAGATCGTGAAATTGAAACAGCTTCACTAGGGAAAGAAATGGACGAACGAAAGATTGGTTTAAAAAATGGAGATACACCACCTGATTTTACTTTAACAAGTTTGGATGGCGAAGATGTAACATTGAGTGAGCTTCGTGGAAAAAAAGTCGTGTTAAACTTTTGGGCAACATGGTGTCCACCATGTAAGGCGGAAATGCCACATATGCAAAATTATTACGAACAAAATGCTAAAAAAGATAATGTAGAAATAATAGCTGTCAATTTAACACAGGCTGAACGAGACGTTACAGAGGACGAAAAAATAGATTCTGTCATGACATTTAGAGAAAGTTTCGATTTAACATTCCCTATTTTACTGGACCCGAAAAACTCAGCCGGCTTAGACTACCAAGTAATAACGATTCCCACAACCTATTTTATTGATTCAAATGGATATATTCAACGTGCTATTAGAGGGCCGATGAATGCGGAAATGTTAAAAAGCTATGTAGATGCAATGGACTAAGCAAAAAATAAATTTCAAAGAATCTGCTCGTTCGCCAGAATAAACGAAGCAGATTTTTTTATGTGAGTATTTCCTTGTTTATTAAATACATGTGCTTCGTGAATGGATACCCGAAGAAGGAAGGGGAATACCCGCGAATGGGGAGAGAATACCCGCGGAAGGGAAGGAAATACCCGCGAAAGAGGAGAATACCCGCGGAAGGAAGGTAAATATCCGCGAATGGGGAGAATACCCGCGAGAGGAGGGTAAATACCCGCGAATGAGAAGAGAATACCCGCGGAAGGAGGGTAAATACCCGCGAATGGGGAGAATACCCGCGGGAGGAGGGTAAATACCCGCGAATGGGGAGAATACCCGCGGGAGGAGGGTAAATACCCGCGGAAGGAAGGTAAATACCCGCGAATGAGAAGAGAATACCCGCGGAAGGAAGGCAAATATCCGCGAATGAGGAGAATACCCGCGGAAGGAAAGGAAATACCCGCGAATGGGGAGAGAATACCCGCGGAAGGAAGGTAAATACCCGCGAATGGGGAGAGAATACCCGCGGAAGGAAGGTAAATACCCGCGAATGGGGAGAATACCCGCGGGAGGAGGGTAAATACCCGCGAACAGCGAAACAACACCCGTGCTAGAAAATGAAAATCCCCACGATCCGAAATAGAACACTCACACTAGAAAATGAAAATCCCCACGATCCGAAATAGAACACTCACACTAAGAAATGAAAATCCCTACAATCCGAAATAGAATACCCACGCTACGAAATAGAAAGCCTGCGATACACAATAGAATACTAGCGAAACAAAAATCATAGGATTCAACAAAGTATTTTGAAGCTTAATCTTGTATGTTTGAAAAATAAAATTCATACAGTAGAAGAGACGGAGGAGGGAAGGTTTGCGCAAAATGATGGCGGGTGTTGGCGTACTTGCTAGTAGTCTATTGTTAGGGAGTGGCATTTATTTTGACTGGTTTAATTTAGGGGATCAGAAGGAACCGGTCGTTACAGAGGTTGATTCGATTAATGAAGCGATGAATTTAATTGAAAAAAAATCTGTATACAGTACGAAAAAAGATGCGTTGGTGGAAGGGGCACTTCGTGGTATGGCAGATGCTATTAAGGACCCTTATAGTACCTATTATTCGAAGGAAGAGGCGGAACAGCACCGGCAAATGTTAGCTGAGGAAAGAGTGGGCATTGGGATTGAGCTAACTGAAAATAACGGGAAATTTATTGTTGTGTCTCCAGTCCGTTCGTCCCCAGCAGATAAAGCAGGGATGCGCTCTCTCGATGAAATTGTACAAGTTGATGGCACTCGAGTGGAAGGTAAAAAGATGAGTGAATTAATGCATTTAATTCAAGGGGAGAAAGGGACGAAAGTTACGATTGTCGTCTATCGTCCGAGTGAAGATAAACATATTAAAATGACGATGGAACGAGCAGCAATTTCTAATAAAACAGTGACGAGCGAAGTAGTAAACATAGAAAATACGCCGATAGGTTATGTGGGAATTTCGATTTTTGGTGAGAAAACGGCCAATGAATGGGTTGCAGAAACGAGTAAATTGCTACGAAAAGATATTAAGGGATTAGTGATTGATGTGCGGGATAATCCAGGTGGTTATTTACATAGCGTCGCAGCGCTACTAAGCACAGTGTTGGAGAATGGCAAAGTGTTTGCCTATATGCAAAATGCTGAAGGTGCTATGGAACCATTAAAAACAGAATCAAAAAGCTTTGACGAGAATTATTTACAGTCAATGTACAAAATACCGATTGTTGTTTTACAGAATGCGGGCAGTGCATCTGCTAGTGAAGTGCTTAGCGGCGCTTTAAAAGGATGGGGACGTGCTTCCCTTGTTGGTGTTAAGAGTTTCGGAAAAGGAACAGTACAGGAGTCTTGGTCACTGAAAAATGGTGGAGAGCTTAAATTGTCCACAAATAAGTGGCTGACACCAAAGCGTGAATGGATTCATAAGCAAGGTATTGAGGCTAATTTAGTGATTGAACAAAATGAATTATTCGCTTTCCAAATGCACCCACTATCAGGGAAGTTTAAAGAGGGCGACATGAGTGAGGAAGTTGCGTATACGCAAAATGCTTTAAAAATGCTAGGGTATAAAATTGCTCGTTTAGACGGTTACTTGGATGAATCAACGGAGGAGGCTGTTAAGCTTTATCGAGACGATAAGAAGTTGAAAAAAGCAGAAGGGGATTTTAATATGGACACAACCTTCTTTAACAGCTTAAACGAAACGTTGAAAAAATATAAAGAGGATCGTCAAAATGATTTACAGTTCCAAATGGCGACAAGCTTCTTATTGCATAATATTGAAGAATAAAAAATAGTGATAGTTTGATTTGAGGATATAGACTGATAGTTGGTCTCATATCCTCATTTTTTATTATAAAAAACCGGGTATATCCACCAAAATGAAGAAAAAAATAAGAATAGAAGGCTTTCTACTAGATTGTACTACGCAAGAGTGTAGTCGTTTGATACAATAAATTCATAGTATTCTAGATAGAAACGGCGGGTGTTCGTATGGTTAGTGATATATTATTAGAAATTGTAACAGCGATTGGCCGCTTTTTAATCAACCCATTAATGTATATCGCAATTTTATTTGCGATTTTATTAGGTTATAGGCGTGTAAAGCAGGAGCGTAAATTTTTTAATAGACGTATTATTTGGGGTTGGACAGAACTGATGGGGCAATGGAAATATGGTTGGTTATCTGCCCTCCTTATTTCGCTTGTGAGTGTTGGATTAGGTTTAACGGTGCCAAAAGCTTTTATCATGATTTTAATCGCTATTTCTGCATTGGCACTATTATTGTACTTCGTTAATGCTCTTTCACCTATTTATACGATGGGGATTGCGACGTTAGTGATATGGTTGATGTATCACTTTAATTGGACATTTTCTTGGTGGAAAATCTCTTTAGAAGGTGTAAATTTATTAGAGGGCTCCATTGTAACGATTACGATTTTAGCAGGTCTATGTGTGATTGCGGAGGGTATGTTAATTCGTCGAACAGCAATGATGGTCACGACGCCGCAAGTTGAAAAGACGAAGCGAGGTATGCAGGCAATTGTCTATCGTTCAAGAAATGTATGGGTACTACCAATCTTCTTTGTAATACCTGGTGATGTTATTCCAGTAGATTTCCCATATTGGCCACAATTCACATTAGGAGAGAGTACCTTTGCACTTGTACTATTCCCAGTCGTTATTGGCTTTTCAAAGCTTTCTAGAAAAGAATTACCGGCTTTGCAATTGCCTAAAATTGGCCGATCAGTGCTAATGCTAGGACAGGTAATTTTAATAGGTGGACTTGCAGCTGCCTTGGAGCCATTCATCGGCTTTATAACGCTAGCAATTGGTGTAGTGATTCGTATCATTATTTCAATCTACTACGCGCAACAAGATAAAACGGATATTTACGCGGTTGCCCCAAGTTCAAAGGGCGCTATTATTGCGGCTGTCTTACCTGATTCACCAGCTGAAAAAATGGGCTTACAGGCAGGGGAATGTATTCGTAAAGTAAATGGTGAGGCCATTTTTACTGAAAATGATTTATACGAGGCTTTGCAATTAAATGCTGCACATTGTCGTCTAGAAGTAGTAGATCGTAACAATGAAATACGCTTAACACAGCATGTTATATATAGCAATGATCATTATCGTATTGGATTATTACTAGCTGAGCCGAGGGATATATGATGGATGTTTTCGGGAAAATGATGTTAGCGTTATTTTTACCTGCATTACTCGTATTATTGTTTACTCGAATTACGTATAATCGGTATGTTGCGCTAATATTGGCCATTGCACTTATGGCGGCATCTGTCTATGCAGGTTATACTTCGCCGTCTATTATATTCGTCATCGATGCATTTTCGTTAACAGTAGGCTTTTGGCTAGCAAGTAAAATGAAGAAAAACAAGAGTACGCTTTAACTACTTTCAGCGGTTGGTCATACACCTGTACGAGTCGCTATGCTTTCGGTATAAAAGACACCTGCTGAAATGGAGGAACTCGGTTTAAGAACGCCACGTCCTAGGGTGCACAAAATCGATTCTGGACGTAATTATGAAAAGGTATATTTGATATTACTATACAAGGTCAGTCCAAAGTGATAGCTTTCTCACTTTTAAGACTGACCTTTTTTACATGAAAAATCTTACGGCTGCCATAATGATAACCCCTGCTACAACTGTTATAGATAAACTTTTGGTAACAAGTGCAATCATAAGCGTTGGCACAAATGTAATAAATACAGGCCAATTAAGTGTAACAATTTTTCCATTTTCGGTATCTAATAAGTTTTCGATGACAAGGGCACTCAAAATACAGACTGGGATAAAGCTTAGCCATTTTAATACAACCTCTGGTAGCTTCACACTTCGGACAAACATAAAGGGAATAATACGTGGTAGCCAGGTTACAAGTGCACAGCCAATGATGAGCCATACCATAGTAGCAGTTGTCGTCATTTATCTGTCACCACCCCTATAGTTGCTACAATCATAGTTGAAAGAAGTACAGCCACATGTGAAGGCACAATATATGAAAGACCATACATAATAACAAACATATAGCCGATTAATATAAGATAATGCATTATTTTACTTTTGCCTACACTGCTAAGCTGTAAAACAAGGAGTGCCACGAACATAGCGATCAATGCAAAATCTAAGCCCCATTTTTCAGGGTTTGCTACCCATTGTCCCAAGTAGGCACCCGTTACACAAGAAAAAATCCAAAATGAGTAGGCTGTTATATTCAGCCCATCCATCCATTTACCATAAAGCTTACCGGCTTGCATTTGCTTCGTAACAGCTACACCAAATGTTTCGTCCGTTAATAATGTGCCGAAACCAACATTTCTTAGCATGGAATAGCGTGTGAAATGGGGTGCTAATGTTAAACTCATTAGTAAATGGCGCAAATTTACAACGAAAATGGTTACAATAATAGCAGAGGCAGGGCTATTTGTTAAAAGAAGTGCACAAAAGATAAATTGTGCAGAGCCTGCATAAATGAGTATAGATAAAAGTGCAATTTCGAGTACAGATAATCCAGAAGCGGAACCTACTACACCGAAAGCGAGTCCTATGCTAATATAACCGAGTAAAGTGGGGATGCAATCTTTCACGCCTTGTAAATAGCTATCGTCTGGCGTGTTAACCGTTTCATTCTGAAAATCAGTTGTACTTGTCATAAAATAGATCATCCTTTCTTAAAAATTTCCATGTATACTAATAGCGGAATAGTTTGATAGTTCATAATGTTTATTAGAGTATACATATGTCTGATAAAATAAACAATAGAAATTGGTGAATTAAAATGGAACAAATGAGTCGGAATTTAGCCTTTCAATTAAAAAAGATTCGACAACAGCGTCATTTAAGTTTAGACGATGTTGCCAAGACTACAGGTGTAAGTAAAGCGCAACTTGCACAAATTGAAAAGGGAGAGGCAAATCCTACAGTATCAACGATTTGGAAAATTGCTGCGGGATTGCGCATTTCATTTTCTTCGTTACTACAAGCACCGACAGCACACTTCATGAAATATAGTAGTAAGGATGCGCCACATGTAGATGAAGATGATGGTCGATATCGTGTGTATTCCATTATTCCTTATAATCCAGAGCGTGGATGGGAGCTTTATAAGATTGAAATGGAGCCCGGAGCCATTAGCAGGAGTGAGGCTCACACAGAAGGGGTAGAAGAAACTATAACTGTTATCCAAGGACAAGCCGTTATTTCTGCTGGAGAGATGCATGAATTGCTAGAAGAAGGGGATACACTAGTATTCTCAGGACATCAGCCCCATGAGTATAAAAATACTTCGGAAAAGCTAACGATTTTACATTTAATTTTGCAATATAAATAGAGGTGTCGATTTTGAGTGAATGGTTTACTGTAGAAAATATTGAACAGATTGCGGCACAATACCGAACGTTCGGTCCAATCATTGGTTTATTATTACCTTTTATAGAAGCGTTTTTACCGTTTTTACCTTTAGTCGTGTTCGTTGTTGCTAATGCGAGTGCATTCGGTTTATGGTTTGGATTTTTATTATCCTGGCTAGGATCTGTAGCAGGGTCATATGCATTATTTTTGCTTGTCCGAAAGTTTGGCAAGCATCCAAAGCTTCGTTTTGTCACAGGTAGTAAAAAAGTACAGCAGCTAATAAAATGGGTAGATATGAATGGCATTAGTCCCCTGTTCGTCTTACTTTGTTTTCCTTTTACACCATCAGTCATTGTAAACATAGTAGCGGGATTATCTCATATTCATAAAAAGTTTTATTTAGTAGTGTTAATGGCTGGGAAGTTCGTTATGATCTTAGCAATGAGCGTGCTCGGTTACGATTTGAAAGCGCTCCTAACAAGCCCTGTAAGATTAATTATTGCGGCAGTTGCGATTGTCCTGCTTTGGTGGATCGGCAAGTTTATGGAGAAGCGATTAAACGCGCGTGTAGAGAAAGATTTAAAACAAGCGCGAAAATTGACGAAAAATCATTAACGTTGAAAGTTGAATATGCACATCTTGCCCCTTTTATCATGTAAAATGAGAGAAGGGGTTTTTATCTTTATGCAGTAAATAGTTTTTGTGCGACAACTTCAATTACGCCAAGGCGAAATTGATTTTTCCAAAATGGTAGGCAATGCGCGAAAAGCATTGAGTAGCGCTTAGATAAAATATTTTAGTTAGAGTAGCAAAGTGATCGGGTCGATGCGAAAACCGCTCAGGTAAAACAACAAACCAAGATGATCCGCAACAACTATCACTTTTTTTAAATAGATCATTAATAGGAGGGGGAATGTATATGACATTGCGTATCGTATCAGGACGTTCAGGAACAGGTAAATCAACATTTATTCATCAAGAGATTGTTGAACAACTAAAATCGGATCCGTTAGGTCATCCAATTTTTGTGATTGTCCCCGACCAAATGTCGTACTCAACGGAGTATGAGCTGACGAATAAGCATGGCTTGCAAGGCTTAATTCGTGCGCAGGTTATGACATTTAAACGATTGGCGTGGCTAGTGTTACAGGAAACGGGTGGTATTGCTCGAAAAGAAGTAAATGGCTATGGCTATCGAATGCTGATTCGTAAACTTTTAGAGGAACAAAAAAGTGAGTTTTCGTTATTTCGACAAGCAGCTGGGAAACGAGGCTTTACGGAAGAAATTGAAACGCTATTACGAGAGTTTAGTCGTTATAGTGTAAATAGTTCGGTGTTAGCTGAAGTATCAGCATCTTTGAAGGCCATAGATGCACCTAATACATTGCAAGCGAAGGCGAATGATTTGCAAGTCGTTTTACAAGCTTTGGAGGAACGATTGGGCACGACGTATGTCGATAGTGAGGGGTATTATCCGATTTTGACGGAGCATCTGAAATACTCTGAGACGATGAAGCAGGCGTCTATTTATATAGATGGTTTTACAGCATTTACTGTAAGGGAACTAGAGCTTGTAAAAGAGTTATTAAAGGTGACGAAGCAGGTAACGGTAGTTCTTCCTTTTGACCATATTGAGGAAGTGTATGATGAGCAATCTTTATTTCATGAAGCCGCTTCTACGAACCAACGTTTACACGATATTGCCTATGAAGAAGGCATTGAGGTAGAAGCACCATTGCACTTCTATTATACGCATCGTTTTCAATCCGAAGATTTACAGCATATGGAAAAAGGGTTTGCTGATCTGGTGCCTCAAACGAAAGAAACATCAGGTGATGTAATGGTACTTGAAGCATCTAATCGACGTGCGGAGATCCATGCCATTGCCCGGGAAATAACAAAGTTGACAAGGGAGACGGGGTATCGTTATCAAGACATCGTACTTCTTTATAGACAAGCGGAAGTTTATGATCCGCTTATTACAACTATTTTTCAGCAATATGAAATTCCCATTTTTACAAATTCGAAAAAGACGATGCTGCATCATCCTTTAATTGAGCTTAGTCGTTCGGCTTTAGAGGTTATTACTTCTGACTGGAAATATGAACCAGTTTTTCGGAGTGTAAAAACAGATCTATTTTTCCCGTTACATGCTGAGTTAAATGTTTGGCGAGAGCGGGCGGATCGTTTAGAAAATTACTGTTTAGCACAGGGTATCTTTGGCGAGCGCTGGTTTGAGGAAGCTCGCTGGTTTTTCAAAAAGTATCGTGGACTTGAATTCCATTCACGCGTACAGACGGACGAAGAACGTGCTATGCAAGCAGAAATCGAGGCCGTTCGCAATGAAGTTCGTCAACCGCTCCAATTATTGCAGGACAAGCTGAAGGTAGCGACAACAGGAAGAGATGTTGCGACAGCTTTATTTGAGCTGATTGAGAATTTGAATGTTTATGAAAAGCTTCAAGCAATGAAAGACCGTGAACTTGATCGAGGTGATGCATTAGCTGCAAGTGAGCATGATCAAGCTTGGAAAGAATGGATTGCAGTGCTCGATCAGTTTGTTTATATGTTTGGTGAGCAGGAGATGTCTGTGGAGGAAGCGGCTAAAATTTTAGATGAGGGCTTTGACACTTTAGAATTTTCGCGTATCCCTCCTACATTAGATGAGGTCATAGTTGCGAACGTTGATTTAGCTCGTTTATCCAATATAAAAGTCGCTTTTGTTTTAGGGATGAATGATGGGGTCTATCCAACCCGTATGGAGTACGAGGGATTGCTGTCAGATACTGAGCGTGAGTGGTTTAGTCAAATTGGTTATGAGCTTGCGCCAACATCTAAAAATCGATTGCTGCAGGAAAATTTCTTGTTATATCGTGCTTTAACGACACCATCCGATAAATTATATATGTCCTATTCAACGGCAGATGAAGAGGGGAAGGCTCTATTGTCTTCACTCTATATTAAGAAAATTATCGGCAATGATAAAACGGCTGGTCTTCTGAGTGGTGTCAAGGTCGAACGAGTGGTCATTGATCCAATTGAATTACTGGATGAAAATGCTTTACCGTATATACGTCATCCTCGGACAGCTTTAGCACATTTAATGGTGCAAAAACGCCAAGCTGAACATAGCCGCGAGCTTGCGCCAGAGTGGGTAGCATTACAAAAATTTTATAAACAGGACCCTTATTGGGCACTTGTTTATGATCGAGTTTTACATCCAATCACTCATAAAAATGAGGCAGAGCCTTTAGAAAACTACATTACGCAAGAATTATATGGTCAAAAGCTAACTTCTAGTGTGTCTCGAGTTGAGAAATATTTCCGTTGTCCATTTTCGCATTTTACAACGTATGGGCTTCGTCTAGAAGAGCGGGCAGAGTACAGGCTAGAAACATTCGCAATGGGCGACTTATTCCATGAGGCATTGAAATGGATTACTGAGGAGACACATCGTCTGCAACTTTCATGGATACGTTTAACAAAGCAGCAAATTAAACAATTAGCACGACAAGCTGTTGAGCAAATTGTGCCGGTGTTTTCACATCAAATCTTACTGTCAAGCGCACGTTATCGCTACATTCAACGTAAGCTTATTCGGATTGTTGAGCGAACAATGACTGCACTTACACAGCATGCAAATGTATCTCATTTTAAGCCAATTGCTATTGAAGCATCATTTGGACCGGGCCAAAATGAACAGCTTCCACCGCTTGAAATTGATTTAACAGGTGGTAAGAAAATGTTAATGCGAGGTCGTATTGATAGGGTGGATAGTGCGTCTATTGATGACCGCTCTTATTTACGGATCGTCGATTATAAATCATCAGCCCGTGATTTAGATTTGAATGAGGTTTACTACGGATTGTCACTTCAGGTACTAACGTATTTAGATGTAGCGATGGAAAATTCCTCTTACTGGCTACCAGGTGAAGCGGAACCAGCAGGGGTTCTTTATGTACATGTCCACAATCCAATGCTAAAGCTTGATAAGGATTTAAGTGACAGCGAAATAGAGGAAGACCGTTTAAAACAGTATAAAATGAAAGGTCTTTTGTCAGAAAATGCGGAGGCCATTTTATCGATGGACGAGCAATTAGAGGAATCGAGTGGACATTCAAAAATTATTCCTGTCTATATGAAAAAAGATGGGACACCATCAGAATCTCAGTCACGGATTGTACCTGTTAATGATATGAAAAATCTACAGCATTTTGTACGGCGCAAGCATCAGGAGGCGGGTAACGGAATTTTAGCTGGGGATACTTCCATTAGTCCGTATAAACTGAAATCAAAAACAGCCTGTGACTACTGTCAATTTACAGCTGTTTGTCAATTTGACCCATCTGATGGTAAGCAAAGCTACCGTCAGTTACAGCAAGCAAAACCGAATGATATCGTTGAAATAATTCGGAAGGAGATGAAGTAAGTTGGTACAAAAAATACCTGAAAAGCCAGCGGAAGTGACATGGACTGACGACCAGTGGAAGGCAATCTATGCAAGCGGCCAGGATACACTTGTATCGGCTGCGGCAGGCTCTGGTAAAACGGCAGTTCTCATTAATAGAATGATTGAAAAGGTAGTAGCGACAGAGGATCCCATCAATGTCGACGAGTTACTTGTCGTAACATTTACAAATGCATCTGCTGCTGAGATGCGTCACCGTATGGCGGAGGCACTTGAAAAGGCTATTGCAGAAAATCCAACTTCTAACCATTTGCGACGCCAGCTAAGCCTTGTCAATAAAGCGCAAATTTCAACGCTGCATTCTTTCTGCTTAGCTATTGTGAAGCAGTACGCCTATATGCTAGATATTGATCCAGGCTTTCGTATAGCAAATGAGGCAGAGGTTGCTTTGTTAAGGGACGATATATTAGCCGAAGTATTAGAAGATGCTTACGATTCTGAGGATGAAGCACAGGTTCAAGCAATCTATCGTCTTGTTGATAGCTTTACATCGGATCGTGATGATCAGGCAATAGAAACTTTAATAAGCAAGCTTTATGATACGTCCCGTGTTCATGCAGAGCCTCAAAAATGGCTTCGTAGTCTACCAGAGACATACGAATTAGCAGCGGACGTAACAATTGATGATTTAGAGCTATCAAAATACGTGAAATTAACAGTCAAGCATAGTCTTGAAGAGGCATTTGTGTTAATTTCTGAAATGCGTGCCATTACGCTACAGCCTGCTGGACCCGGACCATATGCTGAAACTGCAGAAATGGATTTTGCTATGATTCAGGAAGGCATTCGCATTAGTCGTGAAGGAACATGGCAAGAACTCTTTGATTATTTTACTACCGTAAAGTGGTCAACGTTAAAGCGTGTATCCAAAGATGCTTTAGTAGATGTGGAGCTACAAGAGCTTGCTAAGAAAAAGCGTGAGGCAGCTAAAAAAATTGTAAACAAGCTTAAAGAGACTTTCTTCGTTCGTACTCCTGCACGATTGCTGGAAGAGATTCGATTAATGGGGCCTACGATAGGAACATTGGTCGAATTGACGAATGTTTTTAGTGAACAGTTCCGCATCGCGAAATTAGAACGAGGAATTATTGATTTCTCAGATTTAGAACATTTCGCCTTACAAATTTTAACTGTAGAAGTCGAAGGTGAATTACAGCCTTCACCTGTTGCTCTAGATTTAAAGCAACATTTTAAAGAAGTGCTTGTGGACGAATATCAAGATACAAATATGTTACAAGAAACTATATTACAGCTTGTGAAAACGGGTAGTGAGCAAGATGGAAATCTTTTTATGGTTGGGGACGTCAAACAAAGTATTTACCGTTTCCGTTTAGCAGAACCGAAGCTTTTTATGCGAAAGTATAGCGAGTTTCTAGAGACGCCAGATTTGACGGGGATGCGTATAGATTTAAACGCTAACTTCCGTAGTCGACAAGAAGTGTTGAACGCTACAAACTATGTATTTGCACAAATTATGGGTGAGCGAGTTGGAGAAATTCTTTATGATGAAAATGCTTCACTAAAGCCAGCAGCGCCCTATGATGACAAAGAAGTTCCGGTAGAGCTGGTCGTCATGCATCCTCCCGGGGAAGAAGAGTTGGAGGAAGAAGTAGAAGCAGAAGATACTGTAAGCGACGTTTCTGAATTAGAGGAATTAAAAAAATCACAGTATGAGGCACGTTTTATTATTGAGCGTATTCGACAAATGATGGAGGACGGGACAACCGTATTCGATACAAAAACGAAGACAGAACGTCCGTTAAAATATAGTGATATTGTCATTTTAATGCGTTCAATGACATGGTCAACAGATTTAGTAGAGGAATTTAAGCTTGCGGGAATCCCGCTCTATGCGGAGTCCTCGAAAGGATATTTTGATGCGCTTGAAGTGATGATTATGCTGAATGTACTAAAGGTTGTTGATAATCCATATCAGGATATTCCTTTAGCTTCAGTGCTACGTGCTCCATTTGTTGGCTTAACAGAAAATGAGCTAGCAAAAATTCGACTAGCAGATACGAAAGCGCCGTTTTATGATGCATTAAGGCAATTCATTCGAAGTGAGGGGCATGGTGTGCAGTCTGACACTTTTGTGAAGCTTCAACGATTTATGCTAGCATTTGAAAACTGGCGAGATTTAGCGCGACGTGGTTCGCTGTCAGATTTAATTTGGAAAATTTATTTAGATACGCATTATTATGAGATGGTTGGAGCGATGCCGAATGGGAAGCAGCGTCAGGCCAATTTACGCATTTTACACGACCGTGCTTTAATGTATGAGAAAACAGCTTTTCGAGGACTATTTCGCTTTTTACGTTTTATTGATCGTATGCGTACACGTGGCGATGATTTAGGGACGGCGAAATCGATTGGAGAAAAGGATGACGTCGTTCGCCTTGTGACCATTCACTCTTCCAAAGGGTTAGAGTACCCAGTTGTCTTTGTGGCAGGGATGGGGAGACCGTTTAATAAAATGGATTTCCATAACCCTTATTTATTCGATCAAGATTTTGGTCTTGCAGTGAAGGCAATTGATCCAGAAAATCGTATTACGTATACATCTCTACCATTTTTAGCTTTGAAGGAGAAGAAAGAGCTTGAAATGCGTGCTGAGGAAATGCGTGTATTATACGTAGCGATGACGCGTGCAAAGGAGCGACTTATTTTAGTAGGCTCGGTAAAAAATTGGGATAAAACCCGCGACAATTGGCTGGATGCACAAAGCTTGCCGTTAGATGCTCCTTTACAGGAGTATTTACGAGCTAGAGCAAATAGTTACTTTGATTGGCTTGGGCCTGCAGTAGCAAGACATGCAGATTTTTCAGCCATTGCTGCTTCCCCTTATAAGGCAGCAGATGATGTATCGCATTGGTGGGTACGAGCTATTGAAACAAGCCATTATGCGTATGATATACAGGCGTTAGAGGACGAGGTACAGCAATTGCTAGAAACGCCCGAGGACGAAGCTTTGGAGTCGGAAATTACGATGCGCTTTCAAGCACAGTATGCGTTTCAGAAATCAACACAAAAACGTTCAAAAACATCTGTAAGTGAAATTAAGCGTTTAGAAAATCTTCAGAGACAGGAAGAGCCTGAGTATTACTTTTCAGCACCTTCTAAGCAAAAATCGACGACCGTTGCACCCCGTCCAACCTTTTTACAGGACAAGCAGCTGACAGGTGCAGAAATAGGGACAGCGGTTCATACAGTTATGCAACATGTCCCTCAAAACGGCTTTACGGACGTACAGGAGGTTCAGGAGTTTGTCACTAATTTAGTGAATAGACAGCTTCTGACCGAGGCTGAGGGGAAAGTTGTTCCGTCGAAAAAAATATATAATTTCTTTACAACAGACATTGGACAACGCTTTAAAAAAGCAAAAACAATTCGCAGAGAATTGCCATTTACGATTAGTCGAGTAGATGAAGATGGCGACGCTCAAATTGTACAAGGAATTATTGATTGCTTATTTAAGGATGAAAACGGTGAATGGATCTTACTGGATTATAAGACCGATCGTATCCAATCACATTTTGCTGAGGACCCAGCATTAACGAAAGAACTTTTAGAACGATATGGTGTCCAGCTTAGAGTGTATAGTGAGGCGATAGAATCGATCCTTCAAATTAAAGTGAGTGATAAGGTTCTCTATTTATTTGATATTGAACGGGCTTTACATGCATAAGTGAAAGCGGTGAAAACAGGGCTACCTGAGGTAGTTTCATATAAGGGAATGCGTGTTAGAGAGTCCTGTTTTCGCCATATACATAGAGGAGGCATTTTTGTGGAGTTAAAACCGACAATGTTGCAGGAGCGCATCGCAACATTAGATATTTTACGTGGTATTAGCTTACTAGGCATTTTACTCGTTAATATGTTTGCCTTTTATTTGCCAATGCCCTATATTGATTTGGCATCATGGTTTACAACACCGTCAGATATTGTGTGGCAGCAAAATTTAGATATTTATGTACAAAGTAGCTTTTATCCACTGTTCGCCATGTTATTTGGCTACGGACTCGCTATGCAATGGCGGAAAGCACAAAGTCGTGAACAAAATTTTTATGCGATAGGACTTCGAAGACTTTCTGTATTATTTGTATTTGGTTTGCTACATGCTGTGCTCATTTGGTGGGGCGACATTTTGATGGTGTATGCATTTTGCGGTGTTTTTTTAGTGCTCTTACTACGTCTACATCCAATTTGGTTATTGTCAATTGGCATTATGATTAGCGGCGTCATGCAAGCTTTTATGTTATTTGTAGTAGGATATATTAATTTTAATACAAAGATTGATGAGTATTTAGATATTACTTCAGTAGAGCAGGCGATAACTGCTTATGGAACAGGGAGTTGGGTTGATGCATTTATGCAACGTCTAACTGATTTATCGTTTCAGGCAGGAATCGGCATGTGGTTTGTGGCATTATTTACAATTCTACCATTTATGTTAATTGGTGCCGCAGCCTCTAAATGGCGTTTAGTAGAACGAGCGAGAGAACTTAAATGGCTATGGCTGGCATTAGCAGTAGCTGGGTTAGCAATTGGTATTTTTATTAAAAGCTCACCGATCATGTTTACGCGTACGTATTTATTAGACTACTTGAAAGTATACATAGGTGGTCCAATTTTAGCAGTAGGCTATACGGGGCTCATTGTTTTACTTTGTTTACTCCCAGTTGTACCAAAATTGCTTAGTCCTTTTGCGAAAATAGGGCGCATGTCGTTTACAATGTACATACTTCAATCGGTCATTGGAACATGTCTGTTTTATCAATTTGGATTTGGCTTGTATGGAAAAGTAAACGTCGCAACAGGCGTGCTAATTGCGGTAAGCATTATTATTGTACAAATGATTGTGGCAGAAATTTGGCTAGCGAAATGGCAACAAGGTCCGTTAGAGGCTTTATGGCGCAAGTTAACGTATAAGACGAAAACTAAAGTAAGTTAATTGTTTTCAACGTGCCGGCAACATATAGTTACTTAATACGTCTTGTATAATAAGCATAATTAATCGTGATTTGGCTTATTATCAAAAGTAGGGATAGCATTTGTTATAAAGTATGTTAGTTGATTGTAGTGGAGGATGGGCGACTCCTTGGGGATCAGCGATCGAGGAACAAAGACTAAAAGCATCACATTCCTGTGATAACGCCTTCGTGACCAACATCGGTGCCGCTGCCGCTTCGTTAGCACTATGCTTTCGCGCAAAAAACATCTGTTGGCCCGAGACCCTGCAGCGTAGCGGCAGCAACAATTGTTTTAACTGTGCGAAAGCGAAGCGACAGCAACAAATGTTTTAACTGTGCGAAAGCGAAGCGACAGCAACAAATATTTTAACTGTGCGAAAGCGAAGCGACAGCAACAAATGTTTTAACTGTGCGAAAGCGAAGCGACAGCAACAAATGTTT
>NZ_JBEGDG010000107.1:0-466 GCF_040183165.1 Lysinibacillus zambalensis | reverse complement strand
GGTAATCCTCTGATAATATCACATCAAAGACAAACCAGCTCGTGTAATCGAAATAACTCATCATGTCTTAGATGTAATTGATCGGGTCAGTGAGAGAACTGATCAGGTCCAAGTAAAAACTGCTCGGGTAAGTGAGAGAACTGATCAGGTCTGAGTTTAATCTGCTCGGGTAAGCGAAAGAACTGATCAGGTCTGAGTAAAACCTGCTCGGGTAAGCGAAAGAACTGATCAGGTTTATCTTCGTTATGGCTTTTCACCTATCGACTTATCAGATGCCACCGGGAAGCTTTGCTCTGCGCTAAAGTGAAGCGACAGCAACAAATGTTTTAACTTTGCTAAAGCGAAGCGACAGCAACAAATGTTTTAACTGTGCGAAAGCGAAGCGACAGCAACAAATATTATAACTGTGCGAAAGCGAAGCGACAGCAACAAATGTTTTAACTGTGCGAAAGCGAAGCGACAGCAA
>NZ_JBEGDG010000017.1:0-113366 GCF_040183165.1 Lysinibacillus zambalensis | reverse complement strand
TGTTGCTGTCGCTTCGCTTTCGCACAGTTAAAACATTTGTTGCTGTCGCTTCGCTTTCGCACAGTTAAAACATTTGCCGCTGACGCTTCGCTTTCGCGCAGATAAAAAATTTGCCGCTGACGCTTCGCTTTCGCGCAGATAAAAAATTTGTTGCTGACGCTTCGCTTTCGCGCAAAGCAGAGCTTTCTGGAGTCGCCAGCCTCCACTACAATCAACTTAGTACATCGTATGCGTTTTAACAAATGTCACATTCAACTTTTAAAGATAAGCAAAAAAAGAGCTTAAATTAATAAGGAACCGTCTTATTCTTTTTAAGACGGTTCCTCATCATACAGAAATGATAAAAATCAACGTTTATCATTCTTTTTTGAAATAATCATGTTCTATCCAATTCTTTATGTGCTGTCGGTCATTTTGAAGTTCGCCGTTGACAACCGCTTCAAGCATTTCCTGCAACGCCTCTTTTACCCATGGTCCACCTTTTATTCCAGACCATTTTAATAAATCCGTCCCGTTTACAATAAGCTCTTGCTTGTGTGTAATGGGAAGCTTTTTCTGTATTTCTTGGATACTTTGCTGTGGCATTTGAACGTCAAGCTGTCTCAGCTCCGCAAAATAACAAGCTGCCTCGAGTTCCTGGTGTGTATGCGAAAAGTAATCCATATTCGTCCAGCCATTTTTCAAAGCCTTAAAAGCTGCTAACACAGCTTTTACAAATGCTATCTCTTTATTCGATAAACGATAGTCACCTAGCACTTCTAGCCAATGATCATCCTGTAACATTGAAAAATATGCCCAGCCTAATAGCTTGTCCTGCGTGTTAAATTTACACCAGTCCTCTGCTTGAAAAGTACCACTTAAATAATTCACTAAGCTACTTTCCTCAAGCTTTCTAATACCATTAAAAACATCTTTCCCTACCCATAGCTTATCGAGCTCTGCCTTTTTACGCTCCTTTGCAATCCAAGAAATAGTATTAGCCTTGTCCTGCATTGCTTGCAAGGTCTCTGATTCAATTAGAAAACCTAGTTGTGCTGAAAAACGTACGGCTCGAAGCATTCGTAATGCATCTTCCGAAAAGCGTTTCTGTGCGTCACCTACTGCTCGAATGACACCAGCCTCAATATCTTGGCGCCCCCCGTAAAAATCAACAAATGAGCCATCACGACGCATCGCAATGGCATTCATCGTAAAGTCTCGGCGCTGTAGATCATCTTTTAGCGAACGTACAAATTGCACTTCCTCTGGTCTACGGTGATCCGTATATTCCCCATCTGTGCGATATGTCGTTACCTCCACCGATCCAGCTGGCACGATAACAAGTACCGTCCCATGCTGAATTCCTATATCAACCGTGTGATTAAAGACAGATTTTACTTCGTCTGGCATGGCATTTGTTGCAACATCTACATCATGGGCAGGGCGACCGAGTATGGCATCTCGTACCGCACCACCGACGATTACTGCTTCAAAGCCGGCGTTTTCTAGTTGTTCAATAACTGAATAGGCCGCTTGCCATTCTTTATTGTTTTGCATGATTTCTTTCAGCAACCTTTTCATACAATTTTTCATATTGTTCTACAATTTTTGATGAATGGAATTTTTCATCAACAGCACAAATGGCTGCTTCACGGAAACGTTGTAATTTCTCTTCATCATTCAAGAGGTTCACAGCATATTCTGCCACTGCGTCTGTATCTCCTAATTCCACTATAAAACCGTCCACACCGTGTTCAATGACTTCTGGAATACCGCCTACAGCTGATCCAATACAAGGTACACCACAAGCCATTGCTTCAAGTAAGACTAACCCGAATGATTCTTGCTGTGATAGTAATAATTTAAGGTCACTGATTGCATACAATTCAGCTAAATTCTCTTGTTTACCTAAAAATAGAACATCCTTCATGTAAGGACTTTCCTTTACTTGATCCATTACACGATGCTTTTCAGGGCCATCTCCTACAAGCAACAGCTTTGCCTTCATGTTTGCGCGAATCTTCATAAATGCGTCTATTATATGAGGAAGATTCTTAATTTTACGGAAGTTAGATACGTGAATAATAACTTTTTCGTCTTCTTCAATTCCGAATTGTTCCTTTAGGCTTCCTGAATTGCGCGGGAAGTATTCACGTTCATCAACAAAGTTGTAAATCGTATTAATCGGCTTTACTGTATCGATAAGCTCATAGGTTTGTTGCTTTAATGCTTCTGACACTGTCGTTACGATATCAGATTTGTCAATACCATACTTAATTGCCTGTGAAAGAGTGGAATCCTGCCCAAGCACCGAAATATCTGTACCATGTAGTGTTGTGACAATCCCAATGTCACGACCACTCATTTCACGAGCTAAGACAGCACAGACCGCATGTGGTATTGCATAATGCACATGAAGCACATCTAGCTCTTCATCCTTAATCACGTCCGCCATTTTACTCGCTAATGCTATATCATATGGCGAATATTGAAATACTGAATAATTATTAACTTCTACTTCATGGAAAAAGACGGTTGGATAAATTTTATTCAATCGAAATGGTACGCTTGAGGTGATGAAATGAATCTCGTGTCCTCTCTCTGCAAGCATTTTTCCTAATTCTGTTGCAATAACACCAGAGCCTCCAACAGTTGGATAACAGGTAATGCCAATTTTTAGCTTTTTCATTCGATTATCATCCTTTCTAAATCACGTCTTTTTTTAATCTCGTCTTTCTTGAATCAGTCTCCAATCCACAAAGCCTTCCTGTAGGCCTTTTAGTAATATTTCTGCAGTTCCCATATTTGTAGCCAATGGCACTTGGTAAACATCACAAAGTCGGATCAGTGCAGAAACATCTGGCTCATGTGGTTGTGCTGTTAAAGGATCACGGAAAAAAATGACCATGTCCATATCATTATTGGCAATCATTGCGCCAATTTGTTGATCACCACCGAGTGGTCCAGAACGGAAACGTGTTACCTCTAAGCCTGTAGCTTCAATAACACGCTGTCCTGTTGTCCCTGTAGCAAACAACGTATGCTCATTTAAAATATTACGGTAAGCAATAGCAAACTGTACTAAATTATCTTTTTTGCGATCATGTGCAATTAATGCGATTTTCATAAAGCTTCCATCCCAATCTTTAGATGATGTTTTCTAAACCATATACAAGTTGATCCATTTTCATGACTTCTTCTACGCAAAATGCTACACCAGACATAAAAGAATTACGGTTTAATGAATCATGACGAATTGTTAAAAGCTGTCCGTCTCCACCAAATAACACTTGTTGGTGTGCCACTAAACCTGGTAAACGAACAGAATGAAGGCGCATGCCGTCCAATTCTGCCCCTCTTGCACCCTCAAGTGTTTCTTTTTCCTCTGGATGTCCTTGCATTTTTTGTGCCCGCACCTCTTGAATCATTTGTGCTGTTTTAACAGCTGTTCCAGATGGTGCATCTAACTTTTGATCGTGGTGCATTTCAATAATTTCAACATCTGGTAAATATTTTGCCGCTTCCTTAGCAAACTTCATCATAAGGATTGCCCCTATCGCAAAGTTCGGAGCAATAATGCAGCCAAGCTCTTTTTCTTTAGCCATTGCTGATAATTCCACTAGTTGTTCATCTGTAAAGCCCGTTGTACCAATCACAGGGCGTACATTTAAATGCAAGGCTTCTTTAGTATGTTTATATACTGCATGCGGGTTTGTTAAATCAACTAATACATCTGGTGCAGTTGCCTCTACAAGCTCTGACATATCTGTAAAGATTGGAGCAGTATAACTTGTTGGAAACATCTCCAAATCAGCTAATGTTTTTCCTACTTCCTTATAATCTAGTACAGCTACTAATTCCATTTTGTCATGCTTCATGACCGTATGTACAGCCTCAGCCCCCATCTTCCCCCTAGGTCCTGCAATAGCTACACGAATTGACATTATTCTTCATCCTTTCTAGTCCAGCGATCTTTATCCCTTGTTTCAAATTTATGTATAACGCGTAAAAGTGCTTCATCTAATTTAATGCCTTGTGCATTTGCAAAGCAAACTAAGACAAAGAAAAAGTCACCTAATTCTTCTTCAATGCTGTTAGCATCCTCTGTACTCTTTTTCTTCTTTTGCCCGTAAACGTCCTGTACCTCGCGAGACAATTCACCAAGTTCCTCAGTTAGACGAGCCAATAACTCAAATGGTGGGAAATAACCTTCCTTAAATTGTCCTATATAATCATCCACACGCTGCTGTAAAGCTTGCATTGTTACTTTTTCAGTCATTTAAATCACACTCCTACTTACCATCGTATAAAATTTACACCATTGTTGTCAAAAACAATAAAATGTCAGATAATAGATAGCACAACTTCAATTGTTTGGGACTACAGGAGGTCATATGCTAAAACAGATCAAAGTCATCAATATCATCGCAATAATGCTCGGAGCTGCAATTTTTAGCTTCGGCTTCGTCCACTTCAACATGCAAAATCAACTTGGTGAAGGTGGCCTAAGTGGGATTACACTCATACTTTATTTTACACTAGGCTGGGACCCTGCCTTCATGAATTTACTATTAAACATTCCTATGTTTATTATTGGCTATCGTTTACTTGGGAAAAAATCATTTATTTATACGCTCGTTGGAACTTTATCTGTTTCAGTTTTCCTAAAAATTTTCCAAAAGTATCAATTTACTATTCATTTAGAGGATGATTTACTACTTGTTGCACTTTTTGCAGGGGTTTTTGTTGGACTAGGACTCGGGATCGTCTTTCGCTTCGGTGGTACAACTGGCGGTGTAGATATTTTAGCTCGCCTTGGGCATAAATATTTTGGCTGGAGTATGGGTAAAACGATGTTCATCTTTGACGCAATTGTCATTACACTGTCATGGATAACGTTTTTAGATGCACGCTCTATGATGTATACCCTTGTCGCGGTATTTGTTGGCGCGCGCGTTATTGATTTTGTTCAAGAAGGAGCATATGCAGCACGTGGAGCACTTATTATATCTGAAAAATCTAGCGCCATTGCTGACATGATTGCATTACGAATGGAACGCGGCATTACTATACTTGAAGGCCATGGCCATTTTACGAAGCAACAAAAAGAAGTTATTTATTGTGTCATTGGTCGCAATGAAGTTGTACGTTTAAAATCTATTGTTTATGACGTCGATCCTCACGCTTTCGTATCAATAATAGAAGTACGAGATGTGGCAGGAGAAGGCTTCACGCTCGACGACCAAAAACAACCACTCCATTAAAATGAACATTTGCCTGCTCTCTCGAATAAAAACATTCGTTGAGGTAGGCATTTTTTTACATATTACAGTTTGACGGATTAAAAAACTTGCTATAGTGAAATACCACTACAACAAGTTCTTTAATTAGTCGTCACTTCGCATATTTGTAAAGATTAATACTAAACGTAATAATTCTAATACAGCTACTGCTGCTGCGGCAACATATGTTAATGCTGCAGCGCTTAACACTTTACGCGCTGGACGCTCTTCTTCATTTGTAATAATACCTAGGGAATTCATTTGTACTAACGCACGCTTCGATGCATCAAACTCTACTGGCAATGTTACTAATTGGAAAACCACACCTGCTGCCAATAATACGATACCTAAAAGTAACATATTTGTACTACTTGCAAAAATACCAATCATAACAAATATCCAAGACATATTTGATGAAATATTTGCAACCGGCACTAGCTTACTACGTAATGTTAGCATTGAATAAGCTTCTTTATGCTGGATGGCATGGCCAACTTCGTGGGCAGCAACTGCAGCTCCAGCAATGCTTGCTTCGTAGAAGTTACTTTCCGATAAAGCAACCGTTTTTGTCGCCGGATTATAATGATCAGATAACACACCTTGTGTTGGAACAACTCGTACATCATATAAGCCGTTTGCATCTAAAATCGTACGCGCTATCTCTGCACCGGTTTGTCCCTTCATTGTACGTTCTTTTGCAAACTTATTATACGTGCCCTTTACTTTCATCTGTGCGTAAAGCGGCAGTAGCATTATTATTGCAAAATAAACAATATACATGGTTGTTGACAATTTTCTAACCCCTTTCTATCTCTATACTATAATTCTATAATCAATTACCTAATTCGGCAAATATTTGCGCCATCTAATTGAGAAAATCGCTAAAAAAATGCATGCGACCGATAACCAAAAAGTAAAATAGCCAATATAGCTTGTGTAATCAACTAAATCACGGTACATCGGCATTTGGCCAAATACATAATCAATCACATCATTATGCAATGTCCATACGGCTGCTACGGCAATATGCCAATATGAAAAAACATATTTACCAATGTATAGAACTGCTTGGAAGGCCATCATAAAATGCGAGCCTACAAGCATCCAGCCTTGCCAACCAATAGATCCAGTTTCAATCAACGTCCAAATATTCATCACATCAGCCCAAATTCCATACTTTACTAATGTTATCAGTGCTAGTACTTCCATTAGAGGCCATTTCTTCCCCATAATCCAAGCTAACAATACAAAGCAAAAGAATAAGCTGGCTGTCGGACTATCCGGAACAAAAATATAAAAAATTGGTTCCGTTATAGCAAGCTGCCACCCGTACCAATAATAACCGTAAATAGTTCCTAATAGATTGATAATAAGTAAAAGTATTAAAAATGACTTATGTGTAAGGAGATACCAGACGTTTGCACGTGTAATTTGCATAATTAAAACTCCTTTTTCTTCTGTCTTTACTAAGATGCCTTTTTTATCTGTTATTATGTATTAAATAATCTTTAATTAGCCACGTTCTTTCAATGTTGAATACTGGCATTATGTATATCCTAACAAATATTATTGTCTCAATAATATATTGTACGGGAACTTTTTTGAAGCTGTAACAGTCACAATATTAGACTAGAAAAAAAGAGCCAGTTTCCTGACTCTTTTAAAACAAAGCTTATTCCTTAGCCTTTAAGCTCGCAATAAATTCAGCTAATTGCTTCGCTTCTTCATCTGTACCAGCGAAAGCACCAGCTGGCATATTGCCACGACCGTTGTGGATAATCTCTTCTACTTCTTCAGCTGTTAGTTTATTACCAACTAATGCTGGAGCAGCTGGACCACCTTTTAAGTCAGCAGCATGACAACCGATACAAGTTTTAGCTTGTTCACCAGTGTCACCGTTCCAAATTGCAAATCCTGGTAGAGATTCATCAATATCAACCTCAACCTCTTCTACAATTGCACCCATAGCTTTTTGAGCTTCCCAGTCATGGTTAACAACTGACTCCCAAGTTAAGTAGAACATAGCAGCCAATGTCAATAACATAAACGCAGTTGGTAATGGGCGTTTAGATGGACGACGTTCTGGACTTTTATCTAAAAATGGCATTAATAATAGCGCTCCAAATGCAAGACCTGGAATTACAATTGCTCCAATAACGTTATATGGACCTGAAGCATATGAGTATTTTAATAATTGATACATGAATAAGAAGTACCAGTCCGGTAATGGCACGTATGCTCTTGTTGGATCAGCTGGTCCTTCAAGAGGTGATGGATGTGCAACTGTTAATAGTAAATAAGCTATTAAAAATACAGCACCAACCATCCATTCTTTTAGTAAGAAGTTCGGCCAGAAAGCTTCCGTCTTACCTGGATATTCGGAATAATCCTTTGGAACGTTCGGCATTTTGTGATTCGCTTTAATACGAGAATCACCAACAAATTTCATTCCTTTTCCGCGATGCATTATGTCCCCTCCTTTAAAAAATCATCGAACCGTCAAGAACTATTACAACGGCCCTGAAATTCCTTGACGACGAATCATGATAAAGTGTGCTGCAAGTAACCCAAACAATACTGCAGGTAAGAAGAATACATGAATCGCAAAGAATCGTGTTAACGTTTGAGCACCAAGAATAGTTGAGTCACCCGCTAATAAGATTTTAATCCATTCACCGATAAACGGTACAGATGCAGCAATTTCGATACCTACTTTTGTAGCGAATAATGCTTTCATATCCCATGGTAATAAGTATCCTGTAAAACCAAGACCCATCATTACACCAAAAATACCTACACCAACCATCCAGTTTAATTCACGAGGTTTCTTATAAGAACCTGTGAAGAATACACGAAGTGTATGTAAGAACATCATTACGATTACTAATGAAGCTCCCCAGTGGTGCATACCGCGTACGATTTCACCAAATGCTACTTCGTTTTGTAAATAATAAACTGATTTCCATGCATTCACTACGTCTGGTACGTAATACATTGTTAAAAACATACCTGATAGTATTTGAATTACCGTGATGAAGAAAGTTAATCCACCGAAACAGTAAACGAATGCTGAAAAATGATGTGCAGGGTTCACGTGCTCTGGCACTTCGTGGTCGGCAATATCACGCCAAATAGGTGTAATATCTAAGCGTTCATCGACCCAATCATAAATTTTATTTAGCACTGTTTTGTACCCCCTTACTTAACTAGAGTATTTGCTTTAGTTGGACCAAGCAATAAGTAACCATCTTCTTCTTTAACTTCATATTCATCCAACGGACCTGTTGGTGGTGTTCCTGGTACGTTTTTACCATTCTTCTCGTAACGTCCAGCATGACAAGGACAGAAGAATTGATCTGGGTGTGCAGAATCTTCTCCCCAGTTCACCATACAACCTAAGTGCTTACAAACAGGAGATAACGCAACGATTTGATCGCCTTCTTTGAAAACCCATGCTACGTTTGTTACTTCTGATTTGTACCATGCATCAACTTGTTCAAATTTTAAGTCAACTTTAATAGGTTCTTTAGTAATATCAGCGATTTTATGCTCTGTCTTTATAAAGTCCCCACCAGTATGTTTTTGTAGTACTGGGTCAATTGCAAAACGAAGCATCGGCATCAGCATACCTGCCGCCATAAAGCCACCTACACCAGTTAGTGTATAGCTTAGGAATTGACGACGTGAAACTCGATTATTACTCATTTTTTTCCCCCCTCTAACTTAAAGGTCAGTCCAACGGACATTCTTTTACAAATAGTAATACTAGGACATATCTATGATATATCAACTCCATAGCTTGGTCAATATAGCATTCTGTGGAAAGCTGGAGAATGTGAACATTTATTGAAACAAATTGTTAAATCTGTGCCCATTTGGTCGAAAGCATCGGAATAACTTGTCGCAATTGATCTTCAAGAATAGAGTTTTTCACACCTTTATCCATACTTTCTAACGGAATCGCTGGTAGCCAAACAACATTTACTTCCTCTCCAATATTTGTCCAAAAATGGTCACAAGTAATGAAGAACACATGCTTAAAACCAGCATTATGTAATTGTGTCTCTAATTGCTTCGGCATATCTTCACTTTTTAATGTTGCACTATACGAAAATGGTGGCATCAGTAATAGACGGCCTTTAAACTGTTGTTCAATAAAAGATGTAAGCGATAACAAAAAATCTGCCTCTGTACCACTCTGTTTCATTTTTTCAGGAGATAAATCGACGGTTACGAGTGGAACAATTGCTGTATCGATAAATTCCTTCTGTGCCATAAACGATGTCACATCGCTTGCATTAAAATACATCTAACAAACCTCCTCATGTTACATATAACGTAATTGCGTTATGAAAATAAAAAAATGCCCTTCTCCACTCTTCAATAGGATATCCAATAAAAAGTGAAAACAATCATTCACTTGTTATGTTATCATATTGAGGTAGATAAAGGACATTCAATTTTTGCCTATAACTAATGTAAATTAGCTGTTTCCTTTAGAGCTTGTAACAAATTAGACAATTCATAAAACCGCTCTTCATCTCCTTGATCGAGAGCTTCATCAATTTGTGCGAGTAATTTTTCTTCTTGGAATACGAGTAAGCTGTTGGAAAGCAGCTCTTCTGCCAGTAAGCGATCTTTTTCACTGACAATTAGTGCTTCCGGCATATAAGGGTTTTCTTCAAGAACTGCTAAGTATTGTGCACTTGGAGGTACATTAGGAAAATTCAATTGTATATACATATCTTCATGTTCATGTAAGCGTAAATCATGAAAAGATTTCTCAGCATCTGCTGTCATTACATTACCTTTGTAGAAACGAAATGGCACACCTGTTGAGTCAACTGTTGACATTACCATTGCTCTAGGGCAATAATGAGCTTCTTCAACAAATCGAATTCGTTTTAATAACTCATCGTTGCTTAATAAGTAATTCAAAATCCATACACACTCACGACGTTTCAATTGATAATTCTTTAAAAACCATCTAACAAATGCTTTTTTATCGACAACTGATACAGAAGCAGTCATACCCACTCCCTCCTTTACTCAAATTCTAAGGTTTCTAACTTCTCTTGCCACTCTAGTTCACCAGGTTGAATAGTTATTAATTGGCCAAGTACTTCTTTTGCTTCTGAACGCTTTCCTTCTTCTAATAAGAAATAAACATATTTTTCTAAAAATGCTGCGTCTTCCTTAAAATCATTATATGCCAAACGGTAAAATTCGTATGCACGGTCGTACAATTCTAAATTTTCATATGCAACCGCAGCAAATGGGTATAATGTGCTCCATTCAAAATCATTTTTTTGCAACTCTTCAAATAATTCTATTACATCCTCATGACGCTCTTGCTGTGCCAACACAGAGATTAATGCCAATACCGCCTCCATGTATTCAGGATCTAAGGCAATAGCTTCACGTAGATGTTGTTCACCCTCATCTGGCAAACCAATTTTTAAAGCCATTTTACCTGCAAATAAATATAAGGACTTATCATATTCATCACGCTTTAATCCTTCTAGAATGGCAGCATAAGCTTTTTTATTGTCCTCCGTCATGGCATAGCTTTCAGCAAGCAATAAATAGGCAGAAAAATAATCAGGATCTAATTCTTTTAATTCTTCTAATTGTTTAATGGCCATCTCATATTTTTGTGATTGAAAGGCCGAATATGCAGCTCCAAATAAAACATCTGGCTTTATTTCATCGTCAAGTGCTTTTAAATAGTAATCTAAAGCCGTTTCATAGGCAGCTCCAGCACGATACACTTCAGCAAGTCTTTCAACAAGACTTATCCCTGCAAATTCAACTTGTTGTTCATATAATTCTTCATATAGTCTCGCAGCCTCTAAAAAACGACCCGTTTCAAATAAAAGCTCCGCTTTAGCAAATTGTAATAATGGCTCGTCTGGTAATATAGATAGGGCCTCATTAATACGCATTTCTGCTACTTCGAATAATCCTTGCATTTGATAATAATCCGCTAATACTAATAATGCTTGGGGATATTCTGGAGATGTCTCCTCTATTTCTAATAAAAAATCTAGCGCTTCATCTTCAGCGCCAAGCTCCATTAAGACGTTTGCACGATCAATTTTCAACTGTGCCTCTTCTGGGAATAAAAATTGTAAATGCTCCAGTACACGGTCAGCTTCCTTCATATACCCATACTGCATAAACATTTCTGCTAGCGTATAAATTTCCTCAGGTAGCTCCTTCGTTAAAAATGATTCAAGTAGCTGTTCAATTAATGCTAAGTCTCCTTGTTCAAGTGCTTGCATCATTTCAGTCATCGCATTGTTCACAGTCATTCACCTATTCTTTCATTTATATCTTTATGCTACAAAACATTTTCTTTCGAAACAAGAAAAAACTCCCCAAAAGACTTGGAGAGTCAGGATTAATTTCGCATTGGCGTAATTTTGTCCAGATTTTGAATTGTGCCCAGGTCTGCACACGATGGCCGACACGATGTCTGCCATTTCGGTATTGGCACAGAACGTGGCATGCTTAAGACTGAGTTCCTACATTTCAGTAGGCGTTTGGTACATCCACTGAAAAGAAACCTCAACCGCAATCATCTCACCACAGTCAGAGGTAGGAGTCTTCTGCTGAATAAAGATAGACTTTACTTTACTTTACTTCCTCTATGTGCTCGAAAAACGATGGATAAGAAACTGCAATACATTCTGCATCATCTAAAGTTACAGAACCATCTGTTATTAGTGCAGCAACAGCGCCCATCATGCCTATACGATGATCACCGTAAGTTTTTAAGCGAGCACCACGTAATGGAGTTGGTCCTTCAATAATCATTCCATCCTCAGTCGCTTCAATTGAAGCACCTAGTTTTTTCAATTCATCCACTACAGCCGTTATCCGATCTGTTTCCTTCACTTTCAACTCCTCGGCATCTTTAATAATCGTTTTGCCGTTCGCCTGCGTTGCTAATAAAGCTAGAATCGGGATTTCATCGATAAGACGAGGAATAATATCTCCTTCAATTGTAGTTCCTGTTAATGCTGACGTTTCTATTGTAATTGTTGCTGTCGGCTCTGATTGGCTATCTTCATTCGGCATAACTGTTATCGAAGCGCCCATATTATGAAGCACTTCGATGATACCATCTCGTGTTGGATTAATTCCGACATTTTGTAGCGTTATTTTACTACCTTCACAAATAGCTCCTGCTACTAAGAAAAAGGCCGCTGATGAAATATCACCTGGTACAGAAACATGCGTCCCTGTTAAATTTTGCCCTCCTTGTAATGCAATAACACCATCCACCTCGTCAACCTGTGCACCAAATTGACGTAGCATTCTCTCAGTATGATCTCGAGATACTTCCGTTTCTCGCACAATTGTAGTACCTTCAGCACGTAAACCGGCAAGTAAAATAGCTGACTTCACCTGAGCACTCGCAACAGGCATGTTGTAATCAATAGCTTGTAATGTTGTACCTTGAATAGCTAATGGTGTATATTGTCCATTTGTCCTTCCAGTAATGTGTGCACCCATTTGACGCAACGGATCAATAACACGGCGCATCGGTCTTTTTCCAATGGATGCATCCCCTGTCATTACTGAATGTACATTAGACCCTGCTAGAATCCCTAACATCAAACGTGTCGTCGTACCAGAGTTTCCTGTGTATAGTACTTCTGTGGGCTCTTGCCACCCCTCTATACCTGGACTGTCGATAGATACATTTGTTCCTTCCACGTCAATCTTCACACCAAGCTTTCGGAAGCAATCAATTGTACTCAAACAATCCTCCCCTAATAAAAAGCCGTCAACTGTCGTTTTACCCGTTGCAATCGCTCCAAACATAATGGAACGGTGAGAAACAGATTTATCACCTGGAATCATTAAAGTCCCTTGTAAGGAAGGTTTATCATATTGTAATACTTTTTCACTCATCGTTTTCTTCCCCCCAATATGAAGATAGAAAGCGCCGTAATTTCGACGCTTTCTTTAAAAAATGCATTTCTTATTAAGCTTTTCTAGTCTGCCTATGAAATATATGTTTCATATTTAGCACGCTTTTGTATACACGCTGCTGCTCGTTCACGGTCACTTTCGCTTTGTAAGCTAATAACAAGGATTCCGAACACGTCCTCCCGTGACTCTACGATACGTAAATTCGTAATACTAATCGCTTCATCTGCAAGTAAGCCTGTCACCTCAGAAATAACACCCGGATAGTCAGGAACATCAACATATAAGTCAAATGATGTAAACATTGCTCCAGCACTAATCGGTAATTCATCTCTTAGCTCTTTGGCAACTGCAAAGTATTTTTCAATGTCCTCCGAGCTACCATTTAAAAGGAGCTCCTTAACACGACTCATTTCCTTTTCCCAGCCATCTAGCTGTGCAATAAGCTCATCTCGATTTTGCAATGTAATATCTCGCCATAAAATCGGATTGGATGACGCAATACGCGTTACATCACGGAAGCCCCCTGCAGCAAGTGAACGCGTCATCGGATACTCACCATTTTCTTCGCCCAACTGGTGCACAAGAGAAGCAGCAACGACATGTGGGAAGTGACTAACTACAGCTGTCATATGATCATGCTCACGAGCAGATACACTTACAACCTTTGCGTGTGTAAACTTTAATAAGCTTTCAAGCTGTGCCATATGGACAATTTCTTCACCGGCAAGCGGTGTTAGCATATAATACGCATTTTCAAAAAGGTGAGCCTTTGCAGCTAAAACACCGCTTTTATGTGAGCCTGCCATTGGATGTCCTCCAATAAAGGTAATGCCTAACTCACGTAGTTCCCCAGCCTTTTGCATAATTCTCTTTTTAGTACTACCTGTATCTGTTACGATTACTTTATTTTTCAACGGCCATGTTTTTAATTGTTCCATCCATTCAAGTGTTGCGTTAACGGGAGTTCCAAAAATGATAACATCTACTTCGTCCGCCACTGCTTTTGGATCTGTCACAATATCATGCACAATATTTAACGTTTTCGCATGTTCACGTGTTTTCTCATCCATATCATAGCCAATAATTTTTGTCTCGGGTGCCTTTTGTAACGCTAGGGCAATTGAGCCTCCAATGAGGCCTAGCCCAATAACGAGCACTTTACGGGTCGTCATGCAAAAACTCCTTGCTCTTTTAGGACGTTTTCAAGGTGACCTAGCAACGCTTCATTTTGAGCCTCTGTTCCGATTGTCACGCGGATAAACCCAGGTAATCCTAACGCATTTCCACTACGGATGATAAAGCCTCGTTTCATTAGCTCATTGAAAACAACATCGCTATCGGCATTCGTATTAAAGAAAATAAAGTTCGTATCAGACGGGAAGTATTGCAAATTATGCTTTTCACAAAATTCAACATATTGTTTTTTACCTTTTTCATTTACTTCTCGGCAAGCCTTTATAAAATCTTGATCACTTAAAGCGATTGTCGCAACCGCTTGGCTTAGAATTGTATTATTAAATGGCGATCTTACGGGATCTAGTTTAGCAATCACGTCTGGTTGCCCAATTGCATAACCAACTCGGAAAGAAGCAAGACCATATGCTTTTGAGAATGTACGCAACAATAGTACATTTGGAAACTCGTCAATAATAGGTAGAGTATCTTTGTGACCAGGATGTGTTACGTATTCGATGTAAGCTTCATCTAATACTACTAGCACATCACTTGGTACTTTAGCTAAAAATGCTCGTAATTCAACATCTGGTATCACAACACCTGTTGGATTATTTGGACTACAAATCCAAACGACCGATGTGTTTTCATCAATTGCCGCTATCATTGCTGCTAGGTCATGTGTACCTTCGATACAAGGGATTTTACGTACCTCCGCGCCTTCTATTGCAGCATTGTGCCAGTATTGAGAGAAGGATGGGTCTGCCATCACTGTGTTTACACCTGGATACAACAATGCACGAGTAATAATCGCAATGATATCGTCAGAGCCGTTACCAAAAAGAAGCTGTGTTTCTTTGACACCTAGATAATTTGCAACAGCTGTACGTAAATTTTGCGCATAGCCGTCTGGATAGATAGCATGATTTACTGAATTATTTTGTAAATAAGCAGTTACCTTAGGTGAGCACCCAAATGGGTTTTCGTTAGATGCTAATTTTACGACTTCTTGTAAGCCATATTCTCGTTGTACTTCTTCAATTGGTTTTCCAGGCTTATATGCTTGCATACCGTCCAGTTGTTGTTTCCATTTCATCTTAAACATCTCCTCTAATTATTTAGCTTGGGCTAAATCTGGTCTTAATTTCACTGCATCATTGAGATACAAGTGTTTTACATCTTTTTGTGCCACTTCAACATTCGCATGTATTAATACACGAATACAAAGTGGCAATGCATTCGGCACGTCCATTTCATGCGTACACATGACAGGTACATATTGCCATCCGTCCATTAACCGTACAGCACGTGCAGGAAATGCTGACGTAATATCAGGTGTTGTGGAAATTAGTATGGAAGCAATATCATCTACTTCCACATTATTTGCTGTTACTACTTCACGCACTAATCTTGCTGTCTCATCCCATACAAGCTCTTGCCTGTCAGATTCTATTGTAATTGCTCCTCTAAGTCCACGAATCATACAAGCACCTCCGCTAATAGCTGTCGGAATTCGGTGTCTACTTCTCTGCATTCTGCTAAATCAATTGGTTGTACGAAAGGTTTACCAATTTCATCCAATAATACAAATTGTAAAATACCATACTCCGCTTTCTTATCTTTCATTAAATATTCTGTTAACTGATCAAAAGTATACATTTTCACCGAGTCAAATGGATAGCCATTCTTCACTGCAAAATGCAAAAATGCGGTAGTGAAGTTACGGTCTAATTTTCCATATCTTTCACTTAATAATAAACAATACACGAGTCCAATCATTACAGCCTCGCCATGCGCTACTTTTCCATAACCAGCTGCCGCTTCAATGGCATGACCATAAGTATGACCTAAGTTTAAAAATTTCCGTACGGATTGCTCGGTTTCGTCCTCTGCTACTATTTGCGCTTTTACTGCAATTCCTTTTCTAAGCTGCTTTGCTAATTCTTCTGTGCTGAAATGAATAACTGTCTCTACAGCCATTAATTCCTCTAACCACGCTGCATTCGAAATCATTGCATGCTTGATCACTTCTGCTGTTCCTGAACGTACTTCACGCTCAGGTAAGCTGTCGATAAATATAGTATCGTAAATGACTCCCTCAGGTTGATAAAACGCACCAATCATATTCTTACCTAGTGGATGGTTAATAGCTGTCTTACCGCCTACCGCTGAGTCATGTGCTAAAATCGTTGTTGGAATTTGAATAAACGGCACCCCACGCATATATGTGGCAGCAACAAAGCCAGTTAAATCACCTACAGCACCCCCACCAAATGCAAAAACAAATGATTTACGTGAGCATTTTTGTTCAAGTAAAAACGTTTGTGCCGCAAAGTATTGTTCGAAGGTTTTACATGCCTCACCACCTGGTAAGACAAAGACCTCAAAATGATAAGGGAAATTAGCCTTGAAATAATCTCCTTGCGCTGCCCACACATTAGCATCTGTAAAAACAATGAGTTTATCGGCTTTTTGAAGCTGATCATCGAATTCTTTTACTGCTTCTGCCAAAAAATTATGACCAATGACAACCTCATATTGATGTGATTTCGTCGCTACTGGTACTCGCATAAATTAGAACCCCTTTGTAGATCGACGTTGTTCGTCGATTTGAGCTTTTAGTTGAGGTAATTGATCGCTATGGAATTGTTCTACAATCGCATTCGCTATTTCCCAGGCAATAACGTGCTCAGCAACAACTGATGCTGCTGGTACCGCACAGCTATCAGAGCGTTCTACACTAGCTTTAAATGGCTCTTTCGTTTCAATATCAACACTTTGTAACGGTTTATATAATGTAGGAATTGGCTTCATTACACCACGTACAACAATTGGCATTCCAGTAGACATTCCACCTTCTAAGCCGCCAAGTCGATTCGTTGCACGTGTATAACCTTCTTCCTCTGACCAAATAATTTCATCATGGACTTCAGAGCCTTTACGGCGTGCCATTTCAAATCCTATTCCAAATTCAACACCTTTAAATGCATTGATAGATAACATGGCAGCTGCTAATTTCGAATCTAGCTTTCTGTCATAATGAACATAAGAACCGACACCGGCTGGCATTCCTTCTACAATGACTTCAACAACACCACCAATTGAGTCTCCTGCTTTTTTCGCTTCATCGATTGCTGCCACCATTTTTGCGGAAGCCTCTGGGTCAACGCAATAGCAAGGATCAGCTTCAACAATGGCACGAATTTCATCTGCTGATTTCCCTTCTACTAAGGAAGTGTCTGCTTTAATACCTATGATTTCTGTTACATGTGCCACAATGGAAATACCTAATTCATTCAAAAGCGCTTTTGCAACAGAACCTACAGCTACACGAACTGTTGTCTCACGCGCTGAAGAACGCTCTAACACATTACGTAAATCACGGTGTCCGTATTTCATGCCTCCTACTAAATCTGCATGTCCTGGACGAGGACGTGAAATTTGACGTTTAATATCTTCAGGATTCACATCTTCTGCTAATGGTTCTGCTCCCATAATTTTTGTCCAGTGCTTCCAGTCATCATTCGTGACTACTAGCGCTACGGGAGAACCAAGTGTTTGCCCATGACGAACACCAGCAACGATATCTACGGTATCCGTTTCGATTTGCATACGGCGACCTCGCCCATGTCCTCCTTGGCGACGCTTTAAATCGTGGTTAATTTTTTCTGCTGTAATTGGTAAGAGCGATGGTAAACCTTCAATAATTGTTGTTAATTGGGGGCCATGTGACTCTCCCGCTGTTAAGTAACGCATAAACACTTTCTCCCTTCAACTCGCTAAAGTATGTATTTTTCACTATAACATATATTCTCTAAAAAAAACAGTCCTTTTGCAAATGTCTTTCAAGACTCGTTTCAATTGTTTGTAAATTCCGAATTACCCAGCAACTTCACCCATTGTTAAATTAGAATATTCTGAACGATGTACATAGAAAAAATCTCCACTAATTTTTAATTTTCACCAACCATGCTTTTATGATAACTAATAAAAAAATACGCTTTTTGCTTATGGCAAAGCGAAAAGCGTACGATTCATCTATGTCTAAAGCTTTTTAAAAATATGTACATGCTATTTATACTACCTTCTGTACGAATGCTTTTCTCATATTATTAACTAGGTCCTTCTATAGAAGAATGTATCCTCGACTTCAAACTCATAACGAGATGGGTTAAAAATTTGCTCAGTAGATCCAACAAATAAAACCCCATCCTTGCGCAATGCTTTACTAAAATTCGTATAAATCTGATCCTTCGCTTCTTCAGTAAAATAAATCATCACATTACGGCAAACAATTAAATCATAATTAGAATCGTAATTGTCATTTAGTAGATTATGCTTCTTAAACGTCACACAACGTTTAATTTCATCCTTGACCCTATAAAAGGAACCTTCTTGCTCGAAACATTTAGCTTTAATATCACTCGGCACTTCTGCTAATGAGCGCTCTGGATACACACCTAATTTCGCCTTTTGAATGACATTCTCATCTAAATCAGTAGCAATAATTTGAATTTGAGATAATGGCATTAGCTGAGATAATACCATAACTAAAGAATAAGGTTCTTCACCTGTTGAACAAGCAGCACTCCAAATTTTTAAACGCTTATTAGATTGCAGTAATTTCGGAAATATTTTTTCCTGTAACACTTCCCAACGCTTCCCATTGCGATAAAATTCGGAAACATTGATCGTCATGCGATCTAAAAACTCATTCATTAAATCACGATCTTGTTCAAGTGCCTTTAGAAAGTCCACAAAATTACGATATCCTTTTTTCTCATACAGAGATGTTAATCGTCTTTTCATTTGCGCTTCTTTATATAGCGCTAAATCTATTCCTGTTTTGCGCTTTATACCTTCTATAAACTGTTCATAATCAGACATCCGGTCTTCTTCCCCTCTAGCGTCGTATTTCCATTATAGCGGAAAAGTGCCATTCCTGAAATACTCTTTCACATGTAATCCAAGTTACTTAGTTGAGTTTTGTTTTTCCTCTAATAATAACACTTTGGATTGCTCTAATTCTAGACGTAATTTTTCTGTTTCCATCGTATATGTTTCTAATCGAAGCTTCTCTAACTCCGTTTCTTTCTCAATAGCCTTTAATCTAATTTTTTCCTTTCTTGTATGAGCATCAGTAAAAATCCCTGCTAAACAAATAACTACTCCACCAATAATAGCAACTATTGCAATTGACAATACGTCCACATCCTCTCATTAATAATGATTATACGGTAAAATTGAAAAAATAGTTTCACTTTTCTTTTCATTCTTTCACTATTTTAGAAAAAATATTCCATTAGTTGTATCATGTTCTTGGATAACGCATTGTCGAAAGGGATATTATCCCACGCTATGGAGATGTTCCTATATTTTAAATAAAAAAATGAAGGTAGTTAGTCACCACCTTCAAAATTTTTGCCTCTTAAACCTCTACACGATAACCTTTTAAATCTTCTCGCAATTTTACCTTCATGAACTTTCCTACAGAAGTTTTAGGTATCTCATTTAAAAATACAACATCATCAGGAATCCATGTTTTATGGAATTGCGATTGTAAAGCTTCTAATAGCTCTGATTTCGAAATGGAATCTTTAAATTCAGGCTTCGATACAACACACGCTAGAGGTCGTTCTATCCATTTTTCGTGAGGAATAGCTATAACAGCTGCCTCCAACACTTTAGGATGTGACATCAAGGCATTTTCAAGGTCTACCGAAGAAATCCATTCTCCACCACTTTTTATTAAATCTTTCGTACGATCTGTAATTTTAATATAACCATCTACTGTCACTACAGCAATATCACCAGTGTAGAGCCAGCCATCTTTAAAGGCTTCATTTGTTCGTTCATCGTTATAATACTCAGCAGCAATCCATGGACCCCTAATTGTCAATTCACCCATTGTTTTGCCGTCCCAAGGTACTTCACCTTTTTCATTGACTACACGTGTTTCAATGAGTGGCACTGTTATTCCCTGCGTAGTACGAACATCCATTTTTTCATCCAACGAATAATCTTGCATATGCGTTAAATACGTCGATATACTAACAAGTGGCGATGTCTCGGTCATACCGTAGCCCGTCATATAAGGAATTTTAAGCTCCTCTTCAAAACCACGAACTAGACCGTTCGGCGACGCTGAACCACCACAAACAATCAACCGTATTGAAGACAAATCACGAGGATTTTTACGTTGCTCCTGTAATAGCCCAAGCCAAATTGTAGGTACTCCTGCAGTCAGCGTTACCTTATATCTTTCAAATAAATCAAGTAATAGCTGTGGTGTAAACATTGGCCCCGGGAGCACCTGTGTAGCACCAAATAATACACCCGCAAACGGAAATCCCCACGCATTCGCATGGAACATTGGTACGACAGGTAATACAACGTCTGTCTCGCTAATAGCTATACTATCAGAAAGTCCTGCTGCCATAGTATGGAGGACAATACTACGATGAGTATACACAACACCCTTTGGCATTCCTGTAGTTGCGCTTGTATAACACATACCAGCAGGTGTATTTTCATCTAAATCATTTGGGAATTTAAAGTCTTCATTCGCCTCATCGACTAATGCCTCATAAGACAGAGCATTTGGTAGCGGGATATTTTCTAGCACAATATCATCTCCCATTACGATAAAGTGCTTGACTGTTTTAAGCTGAGAGACAATTGGTGCAATAAGTGGAACTAAGTTATCATCAATTAGTAATATTTCATCTTCTGCGTGATTAATAACATAAGCAATATGCTCAGGCGCTAATCGAATATTAATCATATGCAATACGGCTCCTGCGCATGGCACTGCAAAATATGCTTCTAAATGACGGTGGTGATTCCAAGCGAAGGTTCCTACCTTCATCCCTCTCTCCATTCCCAGCTTTGTAAGGGCATCTGCTAGTTTACGAGTTCGTTTTACATATTCTTTATAAGTAAACTCGTGAATTGTTGTAGGGCTTGTCCGCGAATATATTTTTTTCGAATGGAAAAATCGTTCTGCTCGATCCAAAAAACTTGTTAATAATAAAGGTGTATCCATCATATGCATAACAACGCTCCCCTTTGTTTATATAATTTTCGAATCGTCCAAGGCTTCTGCCGCTACCAATAATTACAGTCGAAATAAGCTAATTCTTCGCCTCACTATCCGTAGACAAGCATTTTTTCACGAAAGCTACTAACAGGAAAATGGTTTTAGCCTTCGTCATTCTTTCTGGCTAATTTAGCAAGAATCAACCACCTTTATAATCCCTCTTACCTTGGCTGCAAACGAATCGCGCCGTCCAAGCGGATGACTTCACCATTTAACAAACCATTTTGGATAATACCTTCGACCAGCAACGCATATTCTGTTGGTTTTCCAAGTCGTTTAGGGAAAGGCGTCATTTGAGCAAGTGCTGTTCTTGCTGGCTCTGGCAGCGACGCAAACATTGGTGTTTCTATTAATCCTGGAGCAATCGTCATGACACGTACACCGATTTCAGCAAGCTCTCGAGCAATCGGCAACGTCATCGCTGCCACACCACCCTTTGAGGCACTATATGCTGCTTGTCCTATTTGCCCATCAAACGCCGCCACAGATGCAGTATTAATAATAACGCCGCGCTGACCATCCTCGTTTTGCTCATTCAGTTGCATCTTCTCGGCTGCTAGACGAATCACATTAAACGTACCAATTAAATTCACAGAAATCACCTTTTCAAATAAACCTAGTGCATGCACACCACGCTTTGAAAGTACTTTACTTGCATCAGCAATTCCAGCACAATTCACTGTGACATTAATGGAGCCCAATGTTGCTACTGCTTGCTCAAGCCCTGCCGCTACATCAGCTTCTTTTGTCACATCAACGCGTGCATATTGGACATTCTCCCCTAACTCCTCTACTAGTGCATGTCCTCGCTCGTCATTAAGATCAAAAATAACTGCTTTGCCACCCTTAGCAACAATTCTACGAACAGTCGCCTCTCCTAAACCAGATGCTCCCCCTGTTACAACCGCTTTTACTTCATTCATCAAACACAACCCCTTTTACATTTTTTCAATGATAGTAGCGTTCGCCATTCCCATACCTTCACAAATTGCAAGTAAGCCATACTGTAAATTTTCTCGTTCCATTCTGTATAGCATCGTTGTTAACAGTTTTGTGCCCGTCGCTCCTAGTGGATGCCCTAAAGCAATTGCTCCACCATCTGGATTTAACTTATTTGGATCTGCTCCAATTTCACGCAACCAAACAAGTGGTACTGGCGCAAAAGCTTCATTTACTTCATACGTGTCAATTTCCTCGATCGTAAGACCTGAACGTTCTAGCGCTTGTCTAGTTGCCTCAATTGGACCAGTTAGCATTAACGTCGGATCTGAGCCAACTACAACTCTTGTAACAATTTTTGCAAGCGGTCGGATGCCAAGCTCTTCCGCCTTTTCTAAAGACATAATAACTACAGCTGAGGCACCATCACTCATTTGACTTGCATTACCGGCTGTTATCACACCATCTTCTTGGAAAACGGTTTTTAATCCATTTAATTTATCAACTGTCGTTTCTGCCCGTGGTCCCTCATCAACAGAAAATGTTTTCACCGTGCCGTCTTCTTCTGTAACTTGGACAGGCAGTATTTCCTTTTTAAAATGGCCTGCCTCAATTGCACCTAATGCTCGTCTATGACTATTGTAAGCAAAGTTATTGAGCTGCTCCTTCGACAAGTTCCATTTTTCCGCTATTTTTTCGGCTGATAACCCTTGATGAATAATTGTATAATTGTCTTGTAATCGTTTACCTGCGTGGGCACCCTTCATGTTAGAACCCATTGACACCCTCGTCATACTTTCAACTCCACCAGCGATAACAATGTCCATATCGCCTGCTAATATAGCCTGTGCAGCGAAATGAACAGCCTGCTGACTTGAACCACATTGACGATCAATTGTCACACCTGGTACACTCTCCGGAAAACCTGCCATTAATAGGGCCGTACGGGCTATATTTGCTCCCTGTTCAGCAGTTTGCGTCACACAGCCAAAAATAACATCTTCCACCTGACCCTTATTGATCCCCGCTCGTTGTACCACTTCTTGCAGTACATCAGCCGCTAAGTCATCTGCACGAACATTACTTAATGCCCCTTTACTTCTGCCAACTGCTGTACGAACTGCTGATACAATTACCACTTCTCTCATAAAAAAACCCCTTTGCGCTGTCAATTCTCTCATTTCATAGCATCCAATGTATTTAGATGCTATGAAATATATTCTTGATTATTAAGCTATTCAAAAACTATAATTATCAGAATATTACATCTTTTATTTTACATGACTAATAAGTATTTAACAATTCTATATGTATTTAGAAAATTTCCACACTGATTTTATAGGTCTATTTTTTTCTATTTATTAAGTAACCGCACTCCATTTTCAGAGCAATAAAAAAAGCAATCTCAAATTGAATTGAGATTGCTTAATCTATTTGCAAATTCAACTATGCCTTAGCATAATTGTCATCTCACTAAGTCGGAGATAAACGCTGAAAGAAATTAAACTAAATCTTCACCGAAGAATAAGCCGATTTCACGCTCAGCAGAAGCAAGTGAATCAGAACCGTGAATGATGTTGTGAGAAACAGTTGTTGCATAGTCACCACGGATTGTACCTGGGTTAGATTCTTCAGGTTTAGTTGCTCCCATCATTGTACGAGCAAGCTTAATTACGTTTTCGCCTTCCCATACCATAGCGAAAACAGGACCAGAAGTGATGAAATCAACTAATTCACCAAAGAATGGACGCTCAGCATGCTCAGCGTAGTGCTTTTCTGCTAATTCTGTAGGAATTACCATTAATTTAGCACCTTTCAATACAAAACCGCGACGTTCAAAACGATCTACGATATCTCCTACTACTTGACGTTCTACGCCATCAGGCTTAACCATTAAAAAAGTTTGTTCGATTGCCATGTTTAAAACACTCCTTAAATTCGTATAACAGGTTTTACACCTACCGATAAATATTAACAAAAAATCGGGCTTTGTACAACAAAAAGCTAGAATTTACGCTTACCCATAAATAAAGCGACATCACGTAGTTTTTTCTTGACGGGATGTTTTGGTAATGCATCTATTTCCTGTAATGCCTTTTTCAAATATTTATCACTCATTTTATTAGCTTGCTCAATCGCGTCGGATTTACGCACATAGCGTAACATATTTTGACGTTCTACCTCTGTCAAAGTACCTGCAAATACTTTTGCCAAATAAGGTTGCATTCCAGGATCATCTTTTAACAGTAGAATCGGTAATGTAATATTCCCCTGCAATAAATCACTACCGGCTGGCTTCCCTAATTCTTTATCTGTTGCCATTATGTCTAAAACATCATCGATAATTTGGAAGCTCATGCCTACAAAATAGCCGAAACGTTTCAAATGTCTCACTGTTTTGGGATCGACACCTGCTGCTACTGCACCAAGTTCACAACTAGAAGAAATTAGTAATGCCGTCTTGCGTTTGATTCGTCTAAAATAATCCTTTAAGCCTTGATCTAATCTAAATTTATCTTCGATTTGAATGACTTCACCGTTACAAATTTCCACCATCGTACGTGCTAAAATTTGATGAACTAATGGGTCTTCAAGCTTTGTAATATATTCAAGTGCACGCGCAAAAATAAAATCGCCCGTGTACATTGCAACTCTATTATTCCATTGTGATTTGACAGTCGGGCGTCCTCTTCGCATATTGGAATCATCAATTACATCATCATGCACAAGTGATGCCATATGAATAAGCTCTACTGGCACGGCTACATCCTTCATCTTTTCGATATTATAGTCGCCAAATTTCGCGCCAAGCAACACAAAAATTGGTCGTATCCGTTTACCACCAGCTTGCAATAAATGGAGAGAAGCATCATTGATCAAACCTGAAGAAGAGTTCACTGCTCTTTCTAATTCTTTTTCAATGATTTCGATATCTGATTTCAAATCGGAATAGAGTAGTTTTAACTTCATCTTTTCCACTTGTGAAAACCTTCCCCCATTAACGTACCTTTTTAAAGCCCATATGCATTGCCGCAGCACCGCCACTGTATGCTTTGTACGTTACTTTTTCTAAACCTGCCTGCTCAAACATTGCCGCTAACTTCTTCATACCTGGGAAATCATTTGCTGATTCCTGTAACCAAGAATATTCTTTATAGCTTTTCGCAAATATTTTACCAAATACCGGCATTATATATTTAAAATAAAAACGGAATAATTGTCGATAGCCGGGAATTTCAGATTGAGATGTTTCTAAACAAACAACCATTCCTCCAGGTTTTACAACACGATTCATTTCCTTTAAAACTTGTAAATAATCTGGTACATTGCGAAGCCCAAAACCAATTGTTACATAATCAAATGTATCGTCTGGGAAAGGTAATTCCATAGCATTTCCATGTATTAGTTCAATTTGTGGGTATGGCTTTACTTTTTGCTCACCAGCCTTCAGCATGTTTTTACTGAAGTCTACCCCTTTTACTTCTCCGCTTTCACCAACTGCCTCAGCTAATGCAATTGTCCAATCTGCCGTACCACAGCAAACATCCAGTGCTTTCGCTCCAGGTTTTACTGCCATACGCTTCATCGTATCATTGCGCCAGCCAACATGCATCTGGAAGCTAATAACACCATTCATTTTGTCATAGCTTTGCGAAATACTTTCAAATACTTCGTGCACGTGCTCTTCTTTCGTTTTAGCCATTTCGAAAAACCTCTCTTATCCATTAGTAGAAGCAATGGATGCCTCTACATGTGCTTGTAGAGCTAGTTTTACATCACCTTGTAAAAATGATGCCTCTTCTATCACCTGTAACAGCTCTGTTTTTAATTGCACAATTTTATCCTGTATAACGTTGCCATAGGTCACTCCAGCATATCTCGCACTTTCTTCAAGAACCCTACTCATTACCGTTACTTGTCCACGTTGATAAGTCGCCCATTCTCTTTCTAAACGCAAGGTTAATAAGCTCTTTTCCACAATTGGAATATAGTTACCAAACGAATAGAGCTCAAAAAATTTTGAGATTAATCCCGATTCAATGTTAGTTATTGAGGCATACCATTGTTCGAGTGTTCGTTTTTCTGCCTCATATACTTTAATTTGGTGTTCACAACGTTGCACAATTCCTTGCGACAAATTTCTAATCAATGCGACATTTCCCGACTTCGCTAAAATCTCATAATAACGACCACTATAAAAGTCCCCAGCTAAAACGGTTAGCTGCTGCTCTTTTGATGTGGCATTTAATTCTTTAATATGATCGTGCGCCGCTAAAGCTGCGTACACAATCCCAACCGTGATTGCAGCTTCTCTTTCCTCTTGTTGCCACTCTTCACCATTCAAAAAGGGAACTAACAAGTAAAATAATTGATTTTCATCGAGCACAGGCACTCCTGTGTATTTTTGCAAAGTTCTATGACGAACATCCATGAAAATCTCTGTTTTTAATTGTGCAATTGAATTTTGAATGTATGTTGCATTCATAGACCTTACTCCATTTCACTTTCAAATACGTTAGCCACTTCATGGATCTAACGCTTGCTTACTGAGTCATTATAGCACACGCGACGATTCGGAATAAAAATTTTTTGCTTTATTCAACATGACAGGCAGTAGAGTTTCCCCAATCAAACATACCTCGGCATAATCGATTCCGGAATCGGCTTTGTGCTTAGTCCTGCACGAGGTCGATCATTTCAGTAATACCACAGGTCAGTTAGCCCTTATCACATGAATACGATGATCTTAGGGCTAACAACCTTTATTGAACTCCATTCCGATTCCATGACATCCGAAAGCTTTAACGTTTCTGTACCCGTCGTTGCACTGATGCTTACGCTACATAAAGACAATTGCTGAAATAAGTTAAAAACAGTTTTACACATTTAGTCGATTTATATGTGCATCACTAATTTGCCATCAACACAAATCCATTTTTAAAGCACTTCTGCCTGTCATTGTTCTTCATTACTTTTTCGTTTCGCTATTTATAACACCATGAGCTGTATGAATCTGTGCTTTCCCACGTATTTTCACGGCAGATGTATGTTCAGTAAATTGAGCAATCATAACTTCGCCTGCATCTAATTTTTCAGAATGATGGAACTTTGTATCTGTACCTCGAGTTAAACCGATTACATGCACGCCATCTTCCTCTGCTTGAATAACAATATAATCTTGTGACATTGTCTTTACACTCCTTAAATCCGACAAATTCTTAGTCCATCATAACATAATTAGACATGCATATTAAGACATTTGAATAAATGATAAAACTTCTCTACGTTTTACTTCATCTTCTTCGTAAATACCACGTGCAACCGATGTCACAGTTTTAGATCCAGGCTTCTTAAGCCCTCGCATCGTCATGCACATATGCTCTGCCTCAATCACTACATAAACACCTTTCGGAGAGAGCATTTCCATAATTGTCTCTGCCACTGAAGAGGTAATACGTTCTTGTAATTGCGGACGACGAGCAATAGTTTCTACTGCGCGTCCTAATTTACTTAGTCCAGCAACAATGCCATCGTTTGGTATGTATGCGACATGCGCTTTTCCGTAAAAAGGCACAAGATGATGCTCACACATCGAATAAAACGGAATGTCCTTTACAAGTACTAATTCCTCATGGTCTTCATGAAACACTGTTTTAAAATAATCTTTTGCGTCTTCATGTAAGCCACTAAACATTTCTGCATACATTTTTGCTACACGTTTTGGTGTATCGAGTAAACCTTCACGATTTACATCTTCGCCTACCGCCTCTAATATCATTTTTACTGCTTCTTCTATTTTCAATAAATCAACATTCGACATCCGTAAAAACCCTCCTGCGTATCAATACATTACACATTTCCTTATGCATCGTAGCATATCCAAAAGGTAAGCGCAAAATGACTTACTTGATTCAAAAGAAATTCAACACGATATAAGCAAAATCGCCACTTCACACTTACTAATTAGTAGTATATTTTGTAAATTTTTGCTCATCACAATGACGTCAGGTTGACCATTTCGACAAGACGCTTCTTTCTAGAGAAGTCGTGCTGACAGTTTTTTCTGCGAAAGGTCATGACAAATATGATGATTTTAGCATTCGTCCCCCAACTCGCTTGCGTCCCAGTGACAGTGATCCTCTAAGGAGATGCCCTATCTCCAGCCCAACCTACTAAGTATATCTACAAGTTTCAAAAAATAAATCTCGACTTTCATCGATAGACCTACATTGTGCATAGGAAATCTATTTTGCTTACACTGACGTTTATGTGATCTTTCTATGTACAGTTATCTATGCAACACTCGCTGAAATAAGTTAAAAAGAGCAGCCTCCATGTTCGTATACATGAAGACTGCTCTATGTAACTACTAGACGTGTATTATTTTACAGCATCTTTAAGCGCTTTACCTGGTTTGAAAGCAGGTACTTTGCTAGCAGCGATTTCGATTTCTTTACCAGTTTGTGGGTTACGACCTTTACGAGCCGCACGTTCACGTACTTCAAAGTTACCAAAACCAATTAATTGTACTTTGTCACCCTTTGCAAGAGCATCTTGAATTGTATCAAATACAGCTTCAACTGCTTTAGAAGCGTCTTTTTTAGAAAGACCTGCAGCTTCAGCAACAGAGTTTACTAATTCTGTTTTATTCACACCATTCACCTCCTCTCAAAGGGTCATGAACCAATTCTGTAAAAAGATTAACACATAGAAAACCGCTACGCAACTGTATTCATTCATGATTATAACCAAAAAATTAGTTTTTCACCCAAAAAACAAAAATAACAGGACTTTTCGCATAAGAACGAAAAGCCCTGTAGTATTTTTTTGCGCTTTATTTTTCTTTTTATCACTACAAAATAAATGTAACTAATCCTCTATCGCCTTCGTTCACCATACGTTCAATTGTTTGTCGCATCCGTTTTTTAGCTGTATTTGGAACTGCATCCATTTTATAGCGTATTCCTTCTTTTAACACTTCATGAAGCGGAGTTCCAAAAAGTTGCGTGTTCCATAAAGCATCACGATCATGTAAATAAGCATGATTTAAGTCCTTAAGTAATTGTTGACTATGGAATTCTGAGCCTATTAGTGGCGCGAATTCTGATTCCATATCTACACGAATAATATGATATGATGGCGCTTTTGCCTTCATACGCACACCATAAAAATTATTTTGTTTAATGAGTTCTGGTGCTGTTGGTTCAAACTCCTGCATCATTGGCAATGTGACACCATAACCAGTCGAATCTGCTTGACTAATAGCAGTTTTAAAGCGTTTTTGTGCCTCTTTTGCTTCTGCCGCCTCTTTAATAAAGAGTAGCCAATCACGCTTCGTCTCAATTGGTTCATCTAGCCATTCATTACAAACCGACTTATATAGCTCGCCTTGTAATGATACTCGAATGACCGCAGTTCCAATACCAGCATCCACATGTACCACTTCACTTTGATCAATAAAATCAATGGCTTTAAAAGCATCTGACGCCTGCTGCACATCTCTAATTTTCATAATAGATGACAACACTTCTTCCATCGAATCAATTAATGCAACATTTAATGGATGTGTTGCATCTAAAACATCTAACCAATCTGGCTTTTCCACCTCAATTGTTCGAATTGGAAATTCAAATAATGCTTCTTGCAAAATATACTGAATATCAGATGCGCGCATTTGATCAATCGAAATGGCAATTACCGGAACATTATAGCGCTCAAATAGCTCATTTCGAAGCTGCACCGTTTCCTCCCGAGCTGGCATTTGGCAATTTAATACAATAACAAAAGGTTTTCCAATATCCATTAATTGCTCTACAATTTCCTCTTCAGCCTTCTCCGCCGCACGACGACTTATACCATTGACCGTGCCATCTGTTGTTACAACAATTCCAATATTGGCATGGTCACGAATTACTTTATCCGTGCCTATTTTCGCCGCTTCCTGGAAAGGGATAGGCTCTGTATGCCAAGGTGTATGCACAAATTTCGGACCATTTTCATCCTCATAGCCCTTTGTACCGTCAATGACATAACCAACGCAATCTGCTAAACGAATTTGGAAGGTCATTTCATCTTCACCGACAGCAATACGTGTTGCTTGGGCAGGCACAAACTTCGGCTCAGCAGTCATTATGACTGGCCCCGGCGAGCTTTGTGGCAACTCGTCTTGTGCACGCATTCTTTCTGTTTCATCCACAATATTTGGTAACACGACCGATTCCATAACCTTTTTTACAAATGTTGATTTACCTACACGTACTGGACCGACAACACCAATATAAACATCGCCATTTGTGCGCTCTGCAATTTCTCTAAATACTGCTTCACTCAAGGTTTCTGCCTCCTTTATCTACGCTTTTTCACTATATGCGATCGGTTAGATAAATATGAAAAGCCCCTCACAAATGTAAGGAGCTTATTGACTAATCTTTTTTATTTTTGGATTCATACTCTTGAATTAATTTTTCTCTAGCTTTTTTTGCGTCACTATTATAGGCGTCCATAAAATAAATCGGCTCACCTTTTTCATCTACTGTATATGGTAATGAATAAGCTGGCACTACTGGATATTTATCGATAAGTAGCTGACGAATATCATCTCCAGGTTTTACGTCATGCTTTTCTTCTTTTAGTAGTTGCCCTAAATCTACTGAATAGTCGACATGCATTTCGCCATCGCCTGTCATAAATATTGGTAATTCAGCACCAGAATAAGGGCTCTTCACAGTTACATCTGTTTTATACCCCAATTTTTCAAAGTTAATTTGAAATACATTATCAGAAGATACACCCTTTATCGGTAAATATTCGCTTGAAAGTTTACGAATATTAATTTCACGAATTCGCTCTGCGGCATTTAAATCTACCAATTTTACTTTAGCTTCATTTTCAGGTTCCCAAATAATATACTGGAAAACCCCACCCTTTTCATAGGCGTTCCCAGGAATTTGCGCAAGATATTTAGGCATTAGTTTTTCAAAATCAATTAAATATTTTATATATATATCTGTATCTTGCTCGCTATTTTTAATTGGAACTAGTCCACCAGTTGCTTCACGATATTCATCAACCGCACGCTGAACCGCAGCTAAATTATCAGCATCCGGCACTACTTTTGCCCTTTTTTCGTCTTCTGGATATGCACAACCTACTAGAAGTACAGCGGTTACAATTACCAAAAGAAAAGCACTTAGTTTTTTCATGTCACTTCCACCTCATCATTTTTATGCTGGCCATGTGGCTACAATTAGAACCATTAAAAATGTGCCAAGTCCAAACAGTATGTATGCAATTAAATTTACGATTGTACGTAAAAAAACGTTCGAAATCTTATTACGACCGAGATAAATTAAACCAATAGATATAATCAAAAAGCCAATACAATAAAACGATACCCACATTACATCAAGCGCAGGTAAATGTGCTAACGGACCCATTTAAAACAACCACCTTTCTACAACGTCACGAAACAATCAAAATATATTATACTATGTGCTTTCGCTAAAAAGAAATAGTTGTCCAATAACTATCAATTAATTATGCCACGGCATAATTGCGTCCGAAATTGGCTTTGGGCCAACATGATGTTGGTCACTCAGTCATTGCCACAGGACGTGGCGTTCTTAGACTGGGTTCCTTTATTTCAGCGGGTGTTTGGACATCCGCTGAAAAGTAGCTTAAAACCGTATCATACCACCGTCTATAGAGGTAGGAGACTTTTGCTAGAAGTTAAATGGACATCCTGTTTAAAATAATTAATTAAAAGCACACAATAAGGCGTCTCAGATATTCTCTGAGACACCTTATTTATGTCCATTTTATGACAAAACTAATCAAATAGATTAGGTATATTGATTAACCTTATTTATCCATTTCCATTAATTTAGTATATCATGTCATCGATTTCTGGTTTTTTCATACGCATCATTAATGTATCAACCGCTATTTTTGGTTCGATATTATTAAATAGAACACTATAAAGCTCCGCAGTGATTGGCATAGCAACATCATATTTCTCTGCTAGCTGATAGGCCGCTTTTGTTGTGCGTACCCCCTCAACAACCATGCCCATTTGATCGAGTACCTCTGGTAGTTTCATTCCTTGCCCCAATAAATTACCTGCGCGCCAATTACGAGAGTGTACACTTGTACATGTTACAATTAAGTCCCCCATGCCTGAAAGTCCTGAAAATGTGAATGGATTCCCTCCCATTTCAACACCAAGACGTGAAATTTCAGCTAAGCCTCGAGTAATAAGTGCCGCTTTAGCATTATCACCATAATTTAAGCCGTCTGAAATACCTGCCGCTAATGCAATTACGTTTTTTAATGCACCACCAATTTCTACGCCAATCACATCTTTGCTTGTGTAGACACGGAAATATTGGTTCATAAATAAATCCTGCACTTTTTCTGCGGCTTCAATGTTTGCACAAGCTGCTGTAACCGTTGTCGGGTGGTGTAAGACAACTTCCTCTGCATGACTTGGACCTGATAGTACTACAACTTCTTCTACAAATTCTGCAGGTAGACTTTCTTCTAAAATTTCTGAAATTCGTTTTAATGTATCAGGCTCAATTCCCTTCGATACATGCACAAACAGTATTTTTTTATCGAGAGTTACGCACATTTTTTCACATACTTCTCGAATAGCCTTAGTTGGCACTGCTACGATAATTGTTTCCGAATGAGCAACTGCCTTAGCAATATCACTTGTCGCATACAAATTTGTCGGCAGTACAGTTTCAGGCAAATACTTTCTATTAGTATGTTGGTTGTTTATTTCTTCAGCTTGATCTGTTCGATGAGTCCATAAAAGTGTATCATGCCCATTTTCTGCAAGCACCATCGCAAGTGCTGTACCCCACGAGCCTGCTCCTAACACACAAACTTTTTCCATTCAAAATCCTCCCTTGTTAAGAAAAACAATTCACTCTTATTAGTTACGAAAAATGCTAGAGAAAATTATACTTTGCTCTTTTGTAAAAAGACGCCACCCAACAATATTGTCGGGCTGGCGTATTGTATGTGTATATTTTTCCTAAGCACGAGCACGGGAAATTAATCGAATTGGCGTTCCTTCAAAATCAAATGTTTCTCGGATACGGTTTTCTAAAAATCGTTCGTAAGAGAAATGCATTAGCTCTGGTTCATTAACAAATACGACAAATGTCGGTGGCTGGATCGCAACTTGAGTAGCATAGTAGATACGAAGACGGCGTCCTTTATCAGCTGGTGCTGGGTTACGTGCCACAGCATCCTCAATCACCTCATTAAGGATAGATGATTGAATACGCATTGCATGGTTTTCACTTACACGTTGTATAATCGGTAAAATTTGATGTACACGCTGCTTTGTATTGGCCGATACAAAAATAATCGGTGCATAGTCTAAGAATAAGAAATGCTCACGGATTTGCTGTGTAAAGACGTTCATTGTTTTTTCGTCTTTTTCAATAGCATCCCATTTATTAACTACGATAACAACAGCTTTTCCTGCTTCATGCGCATAGCCTGCAATTTTTTTATCTTGTTCTTGAATGCCTTCTTCTGCATTTAGAACGACTAAAACAACATCAGAACGTTCAATTGCTCGTAATGCACGTAATACAGAGTATTTCTCTGTCGTTTCGTATACTTTCCCTTTTTTACGCATACCTGCCGTATCAATAATGACATATTCCTGATCATCATACACATACGGAGTATCAATAGCATCTCGAGTAGTCCCTGCGATATTACTCACAATAACGCGGTCTTGGCCTAAAAATGCATTTACTAACGAAGATTTTCCGACATTTGGACGACCAATTAACGAGAATTTAATAACCTCTTCTCCATATTGCTCTTCATCTTCCTTAGGGAAATGATTAGCACATTCGTCCAATAAATCCCCTAAGCCTAAGCCGTGAGAACCAGAAATTGGCCAAGGCTCACCAAAGCCAAGCGCATAGAAATCATAAATCATTTCGCGCATGTCCGGGTTATCAATTTTATTAACTGCTAAAACGACCGGTTTTTTTGTTTTGTATAAAATTTTAGCTACTTGCTCATCAGCAGCTGTTACACCTTCACGACCATTTGTCATAAAGATAATAACGTCCGCTTCATCAATGGCGATTTCCGCTTGTTGACGAATTTGTTCTAAAAACGGCTCGTCCCCAATCTCAATACCACCTGTATCAATAATATTAAAGTCATGTGTTAACCACTCTGCCGAACTATAAATACGGTCGCGTGTAACGCCTGGAATATCTTCCACAATCGAGACACGTTCTCCAACGATACGATTAAAAATCGTCGACTTACCTACGTTCGGACGACCTACGATGGCTACTACTGGTTTCGTCATCTGTACTTCATCCTTCCAACTTCTTGTCTTTCGCTATTATACACGAAAAATGCCATTATATCATATCATATCCATGAATGTGCGCGCTATGTACCGTTCTTTAAGTCTATTTAGAAATTTTTATATCATTTCGGCTGAGCTGTTTGAATGTTCGATGTGATGTAATTATCTTCGAGTCTGATTTATTCTATCCGTTTTACTTTGATTGTTCTTCCCATCGCTTTGGCTTTTCTATCCGTTTCCTCCATAAAAAAGCGAGGACACAAACCGTATCCTCGCTTGTCAAGTTTATTTAAAGTTTTTCAGCTTATCGCCAATGACATCACCGAAAGAGAAACCTGTGTTTTCTTCTGGTAATTCATAGTCGATTACTTCCTCTGCCTCAGGATTTTCAAGTAAATCTTTAATGCTTAATGCTAAACGGCCATCTGCAGCATTTACGTCAAGCACTTTCACCTGTACCTCTTGTCCTTCTTTTAAAGCTTCATGAGGCGTATTAATGTGCTTATGCGCGATTTGCGAAATATGCACTAAACCTTCTACTCCTGGGAAAACTTCCACAAATGCTCCGAAAGAAGTAAGACGTTTTACTTTTCCATCTAACACTGTACCTTTAGCTGCACGCTCTTCAATGTTCGACCAAGGACCAGGTATCGTCTCTTTAATAGATAATGAAATACGCTCATTTGCTGGGTCTACAGAAAGGACTTTCACCTTCACCTCTTGTCCTTCTGATAAAACCTCACTCACATCACTCACATGCTCATGAGACACTTGTGAAATATGAACAAGGCCATCAATACCACCAAGGTCAATAAAGGCACCAAATGATGCAATACGCTGTACTTTACCGTCTAAAACATCGCCAGTTTTAATTTGGTTAATAACATCTTTCTTTTGAGAAGCTTTTTCAGCTTCCACTACAGCACGGTGTGATAAAATCAAGCGATTTTTTTCTTTATCAAGCTCAACAATTTTAAAGTTAAGAGACTTACCTTTATAGTCTTCAAAATCATCAACAAAGTAGTCTTCTACTAGGGATGCAGGAACGAAGCCACGTACCCCTAAATCTACGACAAGACCACCCTTAACAATATCTTTTACTTCCGCTTCGAAAATTTCCTCTGCGTTGAATTTTTGCTCAAGTGTATCCCATGCTTTTAAAGCATCTACTTTACGTTTTGATAATACATAGTTTTCTTCTTCAACCTTTGTAATCATCAACTCCAACTCATCTCCGACAGAGATGACGTCAGACGCTTTTTCAATGTGTAGGCTTGATAATTCACTTATCGGTACAATACCGTCAAATGGTGCACCTGGGATCGAAACAGTTACCGCTTTTTCATCAACCTGCTCAGCAATACCTTTGACGATATCACCTTCGTTAAACGTTTGTTCTACATTGTTCATTTCTTCAGACATATGTAACCCTCCTTCGCATCTTCCCTTACTATTTTATTCGATATTGAAGACAAAGACAAAAATAAATCCTTTAAATTCAAAAAATTGTCTGAAATTTTCGGATTTACAGCATTTTTTCTTGCGCTAATTTTAAAATGGCCTGTGCTGCATCATCAATTGACAATGCTGTCGTGTCTAAAAATATGGCATCTTCTGCTTGAATTAGTGGTGATGCTTCACGCTCGCTATCCATTTTATCGCGCAGGGCAATTTCTTCTTGAAGCTTTTCAACGGTAGATTCAATTCCTCGCTTTTGATTGTCAATAAAACGACGTCTTGCTCTCTCTTCTACAGTTGCAGACATAAATATTTTTAGTTCTGCATTTTTTAATACATGTGTAGCAATATCGCGCCCATCCATCACTACACCGCCATTAGCTGCCAGCTTTTGTTGCTGTTTTACTAATAGTTCGCGTATTTTAGCATGAGCTGCTACTTGTGAAACAGATGAAGTGACCTCATTTGATCGAATTTCAGCAGAAACGTTCTTTCCATCTAAAAAGACAAGTTGTCCTTGAGAAGAAGGCTTTAAGTCAATTGTGCTAGATGCAAGCATTTCTGCTAATTTTGTTTCATCATCTAAATGTATGTTTTGTTGCATTGCTTTATACGTGACAGCACGATACATAGCACCTGTATCGATATAAGTAAATTCAAGTGCCTCTGCAACGATTTTTGCGATTGTGCTTTTCCCAGCGCCAGCCGGTCCATCAATCGCAATTTGAATGTTTTTCTTCATATTTCCCCCTACTTTCTATCACACCATATTGTATCATAAAAAACAGGCTGGGACATAACTAATTTATCTGTATCCAAAGCCGAATGATAAATTTACTTTTTATTTATTGAAATACAAAAAGCCGAACTATTGTAGAATGCTGTGTCAGCACTGTTATAATAGTTCGGCTTTTCAAGTTACTTAAAACCTTCTGTCCCAACCTCTTTCTAAAATCTAATTACTACTCAAGTTGAAGGTGTGTAAACTTCCTATCAATTATTCCTCGGCATAATTGCTCCAGAATCTACTTTGTGATTTGTCCTGCATGAGGGACGAATGATATCGGTCATTTCAGTAAAATTTCACTGGACGTGGCGTTGTTAAACCGAGTTCCTCTTTTTCAGCGGGTTTTTGGACATCCGCTGAAAAGCAGCTTAAATCCGCATTCATCTCACCCACCTATAGCGGTTGAGAAAACAATTAATAAGCGAAAAAATTAATCATCAAAAGGATTTATTTCTTTACGACGATTCACTAACTGACGTTCAAAACAGAAACGAACAATATGCTGTTGGTCTACATCATCAGTATCTGTTAGTTGTATAGTGGCAATTTTTTGGGCATCTTTTTCGAATATACGAACAACCGTCGCATCCGTAATCACGTATTTAACATCTCCGTTGGCATATGGTAAAACGATTGTTAACTGAACATCATCACCAGCTTGGAAATTAATTACCCCTTTCAGGAGAACTGCCAATCCACCTGCGCTAATATCCGTTGTTACTAGCTGATATTTGGCATCTTGAAACTGTATCGCTATATCTACAGGCGTTTCCACACGTACATATTCACGACGCTGAATTTTAATAAAGTCATCTTCCTTCGGACAATGCAACATAATCATAGGAATGTTACCAGCTCTACGCCCAACCACTTCAGTACTAAAAGCAAATGAAAGTTTATCATCCGTGTGAAAAGTTGCTCTAAATTCAGATCCATCTATTAAAAAAGCAGTTTTGTTTGTGGCAACATTTATTGGATAATCGATATAAATAATATTTTCAGTTTGTTCTACAACTTTACAGCGAAATTTTTCAACACTCTCTGTATAAGTTGGTTCAAGTTCTAATTGAGTACCAATTTTTATTTCCATGAGCATCTCCTCGAACACAAATATACTTTATTATCGCATGAGATGCCCATTCTGGCTATATAAAAACTGGTAGTTTTTTCTTAGATTACGTTAAATATTCCACTTTTAAAACATTGTGATTTTCTGCGTCAATAACAATTCTGAACGTTTCTTGCGTATTTTTATCACGTACCGCAATTACCTCATAACAAAGGCGCTGTTCAAATTGACCATTATCTGTATAAATATTTCTTACTTCTTCTACTTTCACGTCGGCATCGAAGAAAGTTTTCCAATCAATTGGTTTTGCTGTTTGTTGTTTAATCGTCTCTTCCTGAATATATTCCATCGCATTTGCACCAAGTAACTCGCCTGTATCCTTAGCAAGTTTTAATTGCACCCCATCCGCATATACCAATGCATTATCACCTGGGTGAACCCGTGCAAATGTCACATGCCATGCCTGATGATTTTCACGAGTTTCCACAAATGCAACATCATTCATTCCAAGTCTTTTTACATATTCTTCAGCTTTTTTCATAATTTCATCCTGCGATACCCTTGCTTCATCTACCGGACGTTCCACTAAGTAGGAAATTAAATGCCCGCCTTTTTCTGTTAAATCAACATATCCTAAACGAATGCCTTGGTGGAATTGGATATGATAAAACGGATATGGTGCAGTATCGCTACTTTTTGTAACAGTAAATGTTGCATCTTTTATGATAGGGAATAATTGTTTTACTTTTTCCAATGCTTCTTTTTCAGTAATGACTGAATCTTGTAATGCTTTAAGTTCTATTTTTTTCTGCCAATCCGATTCACTTAATGTAAGCGGGAAATCTTTTTCGCCGTAATCCTTTAATGTCTTTTGCACATTATCAAATGTTGTATTAGGGTTCTTCGTATCTACTTGTCGTAACCAGACATCCATTTTACCGTTATTTTTATAAAAATCTACTGTTGCAGCTGACCATTCATCTGAAAGAGATTGTAAATTTGTAGAGACTTGTGGCATTTTTTCTCGCCAAGCTTGGTAATCACCTGTTTTAGATGTTTTCTTTGCCTCATCTCCGAGGCGCCCTAAGTAATTTAGCCAGTCGTTCGACATTTCCTGCCCGATAGGAATATTAGACATAGACGTTCGAACGTCAGAGCTTAGTCGCCAAACAGAATCTAACTCATTGTGAATCGCTTGATCATCTCGAAACAATAGAGATTGTGAAACAGCTCTTTGTAGATGCGATAATTTTTCAGATGCATCCGTTAAATTATCTGTGTACTGAGCTAGCACAGTACGTTGTAAACTTTTATTTTCTCCGTACATATTAATGCTATATGCCCCTAAGCCAATAACTGCCGCAGTGAGTATAACGAGCATAGTTCTCATTTGTTTTCCTCCTTTCTATGAACAGAAAATATGTTCTCCAATTCGTTTAATTTGAGGTCTTGACCAAATCCACTTACTTGTAGCTGTTTTCGGATTAAAATAATAAAGTGCATTTTCTGAAGGATCCCATCCATTCATAGCATCAAGAACCGCTTCTTTTGCACGTTCGTTTGGTTCAAGCCAAATTTGTCCATCTGCCACCGCAGTAAAGGCTAGCGGTTGGAAAATGATACCTGAAATAGTATTTGGGAAATCAGGACTCTCTAAACGATTTAAAATAACAGCCGCTACTGCTACCTGCCCTTCATAAGGCTCTCCCCTAGCTTCACCATAAACAGCATTCGCGATTAACTGAATATCTCTGTCAGTATATTTTGGAGGTATTTGAGTTTGAGTACCATTATTATTACTACTACCACTGCTTTTACCGCCACCGCCGCCGCCAGTGTTTGCTTTCACTTGCTGATCAAGTGGAACTCCACCAAAATAGGTGAATTGATTTCCTGCATTTAATTGCGCTTTGACCCATCCTTCATCGTAATCTGAATAACCTGATAAAGCTTTTTTAGTTTTAGCACCAGCTACTCCATCTATTGGTAAACCATATTTTTCTTGGAAATTACGTAAAGCCCAATATGTGTTATAGCCAAATTTGCCATCAATTTTACTTTTATAAAATCCTAAGTATTGTAGCCTTGCTTGTAGCTCAATTACATCATCCCCATAAGCACCACGAGAAATTTGTTGCTCGGTAAATGCAATGGCATCATTTTGCGGAATAGCAAATATACTAATCCCCAAAATCAAAGCAAAAATTATGCTTACTAAACGCACTATCATCACTCCTTTTTTTCATAGCTTGAAACAAACGACTCATTTTATACATATCAATTTTGCTTCAGCGAAATTGCGTCCGGAATCGGCTTTGTTCTTAGGCCTGCAGATGTTTTTTGTGCGAAAGCGCAGTGCTAACGTAGCGTCAGCAAAAGGTCTTGGTTTTGTCTTTGCAAAAGCGAAGCGTCAGCCACAACACGAGGGCCGACACGATATCGGTGATTTCGGTAATGCCACAGGACGCGGCGTTTTTTACCGATGCAGGTCAGTTAGCCTATATTGAACTCCCTTTCGATTCCGTGACATCCACTGGAGGCTTTGGGCCAACAAATGTTTTCTGTGTGAAAGCGCAGTGCTAACGTAGCGTCAGCAACAACATGATGTTGGTCACTCAGTCGTTGCCACAGGACCTGGCGTTTTTAGATTGAGTTCCTATATTTCAGCGTGTTTGGACCCCCGCTGAAAAGTAACTTAAATCCGTATTCCTCTCACCACTATAGAGGTGGAAGATTTCTGTAACTGCCGTTTCACTTTCGCTACGAAAACATTTGTAGCTGCCGTTTCACTTTCGCTACGAAAACATTTGCTGAAAGAAGTTAAAAAGAAAAGCGCAGAAATCTTTTTTAGATTTCTACGCTTTATATTTTTTTATGCATATGCAAATGTTGTACTAGGTGATAGTGAGCAAGCTTGACTTTTCGTAGCCCAAACCACCACAAAAATAGCATAAAAGGTATCATTAAATATACCCAATATCCTTTAAATGATAAAATTGTATTATATAAAATGTGTAATACTACCGGTGCACAAAGCGCCATAGCAATCATTTCTTTCGTCTTTGCAAACTTTGAAAACTTGGCACGTCCATAATAATAGCCCATTACAACACCGAACAAAGCATGACTCGATACAGGTAATAATGCACGCATAAAAGCAGTATCTAAACCGAAAGAAAATAAATAAAGAACATTTTCAATTGTGGCAAAACCAAGAGATATGCTTGCACCATACAGTATGCCATCATAAGGATCATCGAATTCTACATGATTGTAGATTGCGATTAACAGAATAAACCATTTAAAAAACTCTTCAACTACACTCGAAAAAACTACATCTTGTAGATAAAGATATCGAAAGACCCCTTCCTCTGTTAGTACATATTGTAAGAACAAGATTGGGAACGTTAAAAATGCGCCATACAAAAACGTTTGAAGTAAGGTTCTTCTTGGCTCCGTTGCCATCTGATTGCGCAAATAAAAGTAACTAAAAAGCGCTAAACCGGGAGCAATGGCAGCTGATAATAAGATGATCATGATGCCGGCCCCTTTCAAAAATCAATTTCACCTTGACATAATGATGTTAAGATTTTAAAATTCGTGACATCCTTCTGACTTTTCCAACAATGTTTTTTATACGAAAGTGAAGCGTCCGGATCACAATGTTGGTTAACTTTAGCATTTTTGCAGGATGTAAAATTTCATAGCCTATGTTTATCTATTCTGTCGGTTAATGGACAAAAAGTATATCGTATGTCATAGGCGGAAAACTTTTGTGACATTTTCCGACAAAAAACATCTATTACATGAAGATAAACTGCTATTATTATACCATGTTATGACACAAAACTTTTTAAAAGGAGATATTATTTTTTATGAAAAAAACAATTTTATTAATTCATACAGGTGGAACAATATCTATGGCGATGAGCGATGAAGGTGCCGTTATGCCTAACAAGGAAAATCCTCTTATGAAGGAAAGTAGTAAACTTGATGCGCTTGCCACAATTATTGAAATGGAGGCATTTAACCTCCCATCACCACATATTACTCAAAAAGAAATGCTTAAATTACGTAATCTTATTATCAAAAAAGTTGCAGAGGAGAAAATTGATGGCGTTGTTATCACCCATGGTACTGATACATTAGAAGAAACAGCATACTTTTTAGAGCTAACGACTGATTTATCAATTCCTATTGTTTTAACAGGTGCCATGCGCTCCTCAAACGAACTTGGTGCAGACGGCGTTTATAATTTAGTAGAAGCCGTTCGTGTAGCTGTAGATGAAGAAGCTCGCAAGAAAGGCGTTCTTGTTGCCATGAATGACGAAGTCCACCTTGCTATTAATACTACAAAAACAAGTACCAGTTCAGTAAATACTTTCCAGTCACCTCAGTATGGCCCGATCGGACTTATTACAAAATCAAGAATATTATTTCATCATGCTCCTATCCGCCGTCAATATGTAGATATAGATGGATTATCAAAACGAGTAGCTATGCTGAAAGTGTACGCTGGCATGGAAGTTGATTTACTTGATGTAGTACTCGCATGTAAATATGATGGCGTTGTATTAGAGGGCCTTGGACAAGGCAACGTCCCTCCATCAGTAGTGAAAGGTATTGAAAGTCTTATAGAACGTGGCATTCCAGTTATACTCGTATCCCGTTGTTTTAATGGTATCGCAGAAGGTGTATACGGCTATGATGGCGGTGGCAAAATGCTCGAAGACCTAGGAGCTATATTTGCAACCGGCATTAATGGTCAAAAGGCTCGATTAAAATTATTAATTGGGCTCAATAAAGTTGGAGCGCCTATTGATTTAAAAGAATTTTTCATGTAAGGCTAATGTATTCGATATTCACGTTGGCTTATGCATCTAAAATTTGCTTATAATAACCTAAAATATTATGTAACTGATCGATTGCTATATCAAAATCTGGCTGGATAACAAACAGCTGTACGAAATTTCTTCGACGTAAGTATTGGCTATCCGCATGAACATAAAAACCATTTAAATTTAAATCTCTCTGTAAATTTGCCAAATCCTTAGAAAGCTGTAAAGTGATGAGCATCGGATACTGTCTAGTTGAAACTTGATAGTGCCTGAATGGTAGCTGCTGCAATGTTATGTTATCAATTATGCCTCGGCATAATTGCGTCCGTAATCGGCTTTGTGCTTAGGCCTGCAAGAGGGCCGACACGATGTCGGTCATTTCGGTAATGCCACAGGACGTGGCGTTTTTACCGATGCAGGTCAGTTAGCCATTATCGCATGGATGCGATGATTTTAGGCTAACATCCTTTGCGAACTCCTTTCCGATTCCGTGACATCCGTCCGAAGGCTTTAACTTCTTTCAGCGGGTTTTTGAACACCTGCTGAAAGAAATTAAAACGTTGCTGTAGCTGTCCATATCTTTCTGGATATGCTTGTAATACTGCAACAACATTATCAACAAGTACTGCTGGTAATGCATACGGAATCGAACTTTGTTGGTAAAACAATGAGAGCACCTTTTAAAGTACCCCCTAAAAAGGTCCAAATAAAAGCATCTTTTCCAATCATACTACCTGCATTTCTAGCCCCTATGTTTTTACTTCTTTCTTCTTGTAATTTAACACCATATACTTTTCCAACAAAATAAACCGTCATAAAGCTCCCTACAAAATAACTAAGTAATCAATATTATCCAAGAGCTCCTTCATACCTTTTTAACAACTTCAATTTGATTAGAGAAATTACTTATCATCATTATAACGCGGGGTTGATTTCCGTTCGAGTGGGCCTTTCATAGGGAGCATCGGATGAGCCGCCTTGCTCTCAATCCGTCACTTCAGCCCTTTTTTCCTTCGCTTGGACTCTTTCATCCATCGCTTCAGCTCTTCTTTCCGAAAAAAAACTGTATAAGCAGCTTACTTGCCTATACAGCTCCTATTGCTATTTTTCTTTTTCTACAATTGTCTTCGCAATACAATCGCCATGGTAACGACCATTTTCAATAAAAATTTCATTGGCATTATTTCCAGCTGCAATAACTCCTGCAATGAATAATCCTTCTACATTCGTTTCCATAGTTTCTGGATTAAAGAAAGGACGACCCGTTTCATCATCAATAGAGACACCCATTGCTCGAATAAATGAATGGTCAGGATGATAGCCTGTCATCGCAAAAACAAAATCATTTTTGAATGTTTTTTCGTTGCCATCCTTTTCTACAACGACCTCATGCTCACGGATTTCCAGTATATTTGTATTGAAATGCATTTGGACTTCATCATTTCGTACTAGTCCTTCAAATTCTGGTAAAACCCATGGCTTGATGCTAGGTGAATACTCACTACCACGGTAGACAACAGTAACGCGAGCTCCGGCCTTATTCAACTCAAGCGCTGCATCTACTGCCGAATTTTTCCCACCAATTACAAGAACATCAGTATCAAAAAATTCATGTCCCTCTTTAAAGTAATGGTAGACTTTCTGTAATTTCTCACCTGGAATGTTTAAATAATTTGGATGGTCATAGTAGCCTGTTGCAATCACAACATAAGGTGTTGTATAAACCTCTTTATCTGTCGTTACTGTAAACATCTCTCCATTTTTTACAACGCTATCTACTTTTTCGAAGCGATTTACTTGAATATCCTTCAAACGCACAACTTCTCGATAATAAACTAGTGCTTGGTTTCGCTTTGGTTTACGACCTTCAATAATAAAAGGGACATCGCCGATAGCTAGTCGTTCACTCGTACTAAAAAAAGTTTGATGTGTAGGGTAATTGTAAATCGCATTTACGATATTTCCTTTTTCAATAACAATTGGCTTTAAACCAATATTTTGCAAGGCTATTGCTGCCGCTAAACCACATGGGCCTCCTCCAACAATAATTGCATCTACTTGCTGCATTTCTTGACACTCCTATCAACTTTGTATTAGCAAAATACTAATACTTTACTTTTAACTTCTTTCAGCAAATGTTTTCGTAGCGAAAGTGAAACGTCAGCTACAAATGTTTTCGTAGCGAAAGTGAAACGTCAGCTACTAATGTTTTTGTTGGCCTAAAGCCTCCGCCGGATGTCACGGAAATCGGAAAGGAGTTCTTTGTGCATGCACAAAGCCGATTCCAAACGCAATTATACCAAGGCATAATTGATTAATTGGGCATTTACCGAATAAATCCTTATCGCTTCCATTATACGCCTTCTAAAGAGTTTTGGTTGTTTATTTACCCGAAACTTCAATGTCAATAATATGACACTGCGGTCTCGCACCAAGCCGGAAAGGTAATAATGTCGTACCGTAACCATTGCTTACTAACGTCATCACACCTTCACGCTCCCGATATGAGCCTTTAGGATGCACTCCATATGGGCCAATTCTAATTTGACCACCATGTAAATGCCCACCCATCATTAAGTCTGCTCTAAATTTTGCACGGACTTCTGCAAAAACACCAGGGTTATGTGCGATAAAAACAACTAAGTCTTTCTCTTCGACCTTTGCAAATGCTTCATCAAACCTACTTTTCATTATAGATGTATCTTCAATTGCATTAAGCCAAAAGCGGTTTTTCTTAGGGAGTAATACAGCATCATTGGCAATAATCTGAACACCATGGTCCTGTAAAATACTTCGAAATCTCTCTTCGCCTACTTCTCTGTCATTATTACCCCATATAAAATAAGTTGGTCCTAAAGGCGTTAATAAATTTAGGTTGTCATGAATACGTTGAATGGGTGTGCGTCCATCTGCAAAATCTCCACCAATAATAACAGCATCAAATGGACCATCTAACTGCTCAATCATCTGGCGGTTAATTTTGCGTAAATGGGTATCCGAAATAAAAAATAGTCGGATCTTTTCCTGTTCACCCTTTAATTGTAATTGATGATGTAACACGTTATTTTCATGTGCAACCTTCAACATATAAAGCACGAACGCGATGACTACTAAAATAAATAGTCCAAAATAAATCATTCTTTCACTTCTCCTTACGAAAACAAAAAGACGATTCATTTAAAATAAAGAATCGCCTTTTCACTAAATAAGACGTACGCCTTAACCCTATTTGGTGTTAACGTTTGTCCATTATTTTATACTCGAAAAACATTATTGCCAAAGAATGACATCCGTTTTCTTATGGTAACTTAATCACTTGCCCAACTGATATATTATTAGAAGACATACCGTTGGCTGCACGGATTTTTGCTAGTGTTGCTTCACTGCCATCACCGTAGTGATTCAATGCAATACGATATAGGTTTTCATTTGCTTTTACAGTATGTGTACTTGCATTTGCAGATTGTTTTGCATCTTCTGCTTTTCGTGCTTCCTCAGCCTTACGTGCTTGTTCAGCTTTTCTATCTGCTTCGGCTTGTGCTCTTCTAGCTTCATCTGCGTTTCTAGCTTGCTCTGCATTCTTAGCTGCTTCGGCTTTTCTAGCTTCTTCTGCATTCTTGGCTGCTTCGGCTTTTTTCGCTTCCTCTGCTGCCTTCTGTTCTGATGCTAATTTCTCTGCGTCTTTCTTAGACGTTTCCTTTGCTTTATCGCCATCTTTGTTTTTGTCAGTTGACACAGGTACAGCTTTATCCCCCGAATTATCAATTTCTACAATTTCTTCCGAAGAATTTTTTTCAGCTTCTTCAATCGTTGATCCAGGTTCATAGAATTTTAAGAAATAGACTAATATTGATAATGGAATTAAGATAAAAATTACAAAAAGAATCGTCATTAATGGCGTTTTTCGTTTTGTATTTTTTGGCTTTTTATTATTACTTCCATTTTTATTCATTCTTGCAACTCTAGATAAAGCTTCCTGTTCTTTTTGTTCTTCTTCAAAAGATTGACGATGTTCTTCGATTTTATCGCGATAATCTTCTTTACTCATTCGTCTTTCCTCCAACCTCACTACGCTTTCTATCATTCTATTATGACGAATTTTGCGAAAAAAGTAAATGACCGTAAATTATAGTCTAAAAAGGGCATATCACCAAAGCTTGGAGTCTATCCGTTCTGACCGGACACTTTCTTGAAGGCATCCGCTAAGCCGCTTCTCTCGCAAGACTTGCCCTGGGTCTCTGGCCAACAGATGTTTTTTGTGCGAAAGCGAAGCGACAGCACGCTGTTGGTCGCGAAGGCGTTATCAAGGATGTGATGGTCTTAGCCTTCGTTCCCCTATCGCTGATCCCCAAGGAGTCGCTCAGTCGAAACTACGTTTATCAAATGTCATCCACAACTTTTGGTGATAAGCCTCTATAAACCCATTAAGAGTTGTTTTAACCGACTTTCCCATGGAATCATTTCTATTTTTTTCTCTTCCGCCAAGCGTACCTTATTGATTTCATCATAATGGATTCCGCAATTTTCACAACAGTTTTCCGGTTTTTTCAGCAATTTTTGCCCAAAATACCCGACTAATTTTGTGCGTATACAGTCTTTTGTCTGAGTCATTTTATGCATTTTATCGACAGCATGATATTTTTCTAGTGCCAAATGATTTAAACGCACTTTCACTTGTTCCATCGTTTCTTGTTGCAGCCAGTAATCAAGCACACGAAAAGCGGTCTCACTTAGTTCTCCATTTTTCAACATTTGAGAAGGGTGTACTTGTTGATTTAGTAGTTCCTGATAACGATCAACATGACCAACTGTTGGCAAATCGCCTGTTACAACAAATTTCGCAAGTTCCTCGTCGCCATCACTATATAGTAATATAGCGAGCGCTGGTTGACCATCACGCCCTGCACGGCCAATTTCCTGCATGTAATTTTCTACATTAGCAGGCATCGTTTCATGGATGACCTGACGAATATCAGACTTATTGATACCCATTCCAAAAGCATTCGTAGCCACAATCCAGTCAAGCTCTCCGTCAATAAACTGTTGCTGAATAAACTGACGGTCCTCAGCAATATAGCCTGCATGATACGCTGCAGCTCTTATACCTGCCTGTATAAGCGCCTCACTATATTGTTCAGCACGCTTCCGCGAGGACATATATAATATACCCGGTCCTGCAGTCTCTTTAACATGTTGCATAATCCAATGTACTTTATCTGCCCTATCCTCAAATACAACACGCCCAAGGTGAATATTAGGCCGATCCACATTGTACAAAAACTCAAATGGCGTATCCAATGACAATGTTTCTCGTATATCATTGACTACTTTATTCGTCGCAGTCGCTGATAAAGCTAAAACTGGTGGCCGATTCACTTGTGAAAACCATTGTCCAATTCGTAAATAATCTGGTCTAAAATCAAAGCCCCACTGTGAAATACAGTGTGCCTCGTCCACTACGATGAGACCTAGCTGCATTTGTGAAAGCTTATCTTGAACCTGTTGCTGTAAAAGCATCTCTGGCGAAGTAAAGATAAAACGAAACTGCTCTAAGAAATGTAACGCATATCGTTTTTCACTTACGGTTAAAAATGAATTTAATGCAACTACCCTCTTTTCACCAAAACGTTTTAGCTCTTCTACTTGATCCTGCATAAGAGAAAGCAAAGGAGAAACAATTAAAATCGGCTTCTGCAAAATATATCCTGGCAACTGGTAACAAAGTGATTTCCCCATTCCTGTTGGTAATAAAGCAATAACATCTTTTTTTTCTAAAATTGCTTCAATGACCTCTTTTTGGCCTGGACGAAATGTTGTATAGCCAAAATACTTTGCTAACGTTTGTTCAAGTTCCATTTATACTTCTCCTTTCGCAAGGACAAGCCTTAACTGAAAATAACTCATACCTTCAACTACTTCATGCAATGTTTTCAATTTTTTAGTTTGATAATGTTTCGATGCCTGCCAAACTTTTTCCGCTTCTTCATAAGAGACGAACGGACCAATCGAAAAGTTCGGTTCATTCATAGCTAATTCTACCAAATGATCCTCAATTGTACTTTGTTTTAATTTCCTTATTTGCACAATCTGTTCAATTGAATAGCCCTGCTCATAAAAATGTGCTGTTTGCTGCGCTGAATCGGTTAATAATGCTTTTACTCTTAATCCCCCTGTTATTTTACCGAGCAAGGGACATTCATTTGTCTGATGAATTTCATTTAAATACGTATGTAGCAATTCTATAAACGCTAATTGACAATCTAAAACTGTTTCCTGGCGTTGACTAGCGAGCTGCTGCCACGTCCATCCTGGTAATCTATGACCACTTAACCGATAGAGGACGAGTTGCTTATTAGCATCTGACAAGGGTAACACAGACAGTACCTGTTCACATTCCTGCAATAATTGTTGCTGTAAATGTCCATCTTGATAGTGATGCTCAACTAAAAAAGATCTTACCCAGGATTGAATATTCGTATCCCTACTAATAGGAGAAAATGAACGAACCTCAGCACTTTGATAAGATAAACTTTGTACAATTAACGAGAGCCTTGCAAAAAATACATGCTCATTACCCCTATAGTGCCATCCGTCAAATAAAAAGTCAGGCGTCTGCTCCGCTCGCTGTAAACCTAGTTTTTTCATGGAATAGTGACCAGATTCTTGTATTGTTAACCAACTATACTGCAAAAATAATGATACAGCTTCATCAAATGTCTTCCGAGGTAACTTAGGTAATAATCCAAAATAATTATGTAACTTAAATAGGCCAATGTCTTGAATAGTCTGGCCTGAGCGCTTTCCTCTTAATACATGATAAGCAGCAGAAATAGTTCGTTCGTTATTTAGTTTTTGAAAGATTTGCAATAAAATTTGATGAAACATAGACGCAAATTCCTCCAATTTAATAGTATTTATGTTGAAATGTAAGATAAACATCTTTAAAATGAGTATGAAGCTTTGATAGGAACATGTAAAAAGGAGAGAAAAAAAATATGGCTAAATACACAATTGTTGATAAAGATACATGTATCGCTTGTGGCGCTTGCGGAGCCGCAGCACCAGATATTTATGATTATGATGATGAAGGTATCGCCTTCGTTATTTTAGATGATAACATGGGAACAGCTGAAGTTCCAGAAGATCTACTAGAAGACATGCAAGATGCTTTCGAAGGCTGCCCTACTGACTCAATCAAAGTAGCAGATGAGACTTTCGATGGCGACTCATTAAAATTCGAATAGGTTTAATTGTATCTTTAAAGGCATCCTTAACTGGGTGCCTTTATTTTATCTCCTCATGTATTAGTTGATTGAAGCGGTGACTGAGCAACTCTTTAGGGATCAACAATAGAGGAACGCAGGCTAAGAGCATCACATCCTGTGATAACGCCTTCATGACCAACATCGTGACGCTGCCGCCATATTGCCTCTACGTTTTCTCGCAAAAAACATCTATTAGCTCGAGACCCTGTAGCATAGCGTAGCGACAGCAACAAATGTTTTATCTGTGCGAAAGCGTAGCGACAGCAACAACAAAGCACCCAGTCGGAACGGAAATCAACCAAACGTTATGGTGATGAGCCATTTTTCACAAACGAACCACTTAGTAACAGATGCTTATACCACGATTCATCTCTAACATAATGAAGATGGATTTTTTTGTACTTTTTAATGTAAATTTGGCCACTCTTTTCAACTTATTATTGCAACCATTTTTTATGTATGATAAGATTTTAGTAGTTGGTACTAATAACAGATATTATTTCATAAACATAAATAAAGGGGCTCTTATTAGATGATGGATAATTTATTACAATTAAAAGATAAGAATATTGTCGTAATGGGCGTGGCAAACGATCGAAGTATTGCTTGGGGTATCGCAAAACGTTTATTTGATGTAGGTGCAAATGTTATTTTCACATACCGTCAAGAACGTTCATTAAAAAAATTACAAATGCAATTAGAGAAAATCGGACAATCCGATTCACTGATCGTACAATGTGATGTCAACAGCGACGAGAGTACAAAAGCAGCTTTCGAAGAAATCGGTACAAAAGTAGGCGTAATCCATGGAATTGTCCACTCAGTAGCGTTTGCTAATGCAGAAGATTTACACAATCGCTTCTTAAATACAACTCGTGATGGCTATGCATTTGCGCAAGACACTAGCGCCTATTCTCTTATTTCAGCAGCAAAGGCCGCACATCCTTATATGACTGAGGGCGGTTCTATCGTAACAATGAGTTACTTAGGAGCAGAGCGTGTACTAGATGGTTACAATGTTATGGGTGTAGCAAAAGCTGCATTAGAGGCATCTATGCGCTATCTTGCTGCAGATATTGGTAAAGATAATATTCGCGTTAATGCGATCTCAGCAGGAGCGATTCGCACACTTGCTGCAAAAGGGGTTCCTTCTTTCAATACAATTTTACACAAAATCGAAGAAACAGCTCCTTTAAAACGTAATGTTCAACAAGATGAAGTAGCAGACATGACAATCGTTATGCTTTCTCACTTATCTCGCGGTGTAACAGGCGAAACGATTTACATTGACGCAGGCTACAACATTATGGGTTAAATACAAAGAAGCATGGAAGATCAAAACTGATCTCTCATGCTTTTTTGTTTCGGATTTATAAATCTGTTATTTTATTACCTTTGGGGCAGGGTAATCAAAGCCCTTTGTATCTACTTCGACCTTTTTCATTTGTTGGTCTTTTATTGGTTTTTCACCTTCTCGTTCAACAGCAGCGATAGCATCTACTGTTTCCATCCCCTCGATTACTTTCCCAAAAGCAGCATATTCGCCATCAAGTTGCGGAGTATCCTTTACCATAATGAAAAATTGAGATCCCGCAGAATTCGGATCATTTGAACGAGCCATTGAAATGACACCACGTTCATGCTTTAAATCATTTTTAAAATCATTTGATGTAAACTCACCTTCTATCGAATAGTCCGGTCCTCCTGTACCATTACCTGAAGGATCTCCACCTTGAATCATAAAATCAGGGACAACTCGATGGAAAATAAGACCATCATAAAAGCCTTTTTTAGCTAAGGAAATAAAATTTGCTACCGTATTCGGCGCTGTAGAAGGCTCTAATTCGATGACGATTTTTTCATCATTGTTCATCGTAATCGTCACAATTGGATTTTCCTTCACCTTTGATGAATAATCTACATTGTCTTCCGATTTTTCTTTAGCAGCTCCACAACCTGTCAAAACTAAAACTGCCGCCAGCAAAGCAAAGACAAAAGAAAATCCTTTATTACGTGTAAACATATCTTTCAACTCCTCTTTATATCCAGTCTACTCATTATACTATCAAATAGTTTAGGACAAATCATTTTTTATGAAGATCATGTAAATGAAGGAAATAAACTCAATAACACACCACAAAGAAAAAAGATTCCTAGTGCCCTGCTACAATGCGTTGTTTAGTAATGATCCTCTTTAATAAAAATGAAAGTAAGCATGCTATGACTAAAAATACCGCAATCATACATATAACGCCTCCCCAGCCAAAGTGCATCCAAAACACACCCCCAACCGTTCCTCCAACACTTGAACCGAAATAATAAAAAAATAAATAGAGAGAAGAAGCTTGTGCTTTATCATGAGTGGCTCGCTTACTTACCCAGCCACTAGCAATCGAATGTGCTGCAAAGAAGCCAAATGTAAAGATTGTAATCCCTAAAATTTTTAAACTAAGTAGCCCATTTAATGTTAAAATCGCCCCTGTAAACATGATCGCAATAGACAATAACAGCATCTTTAGACGGCCATATTGATCAGCTAGACTTCCGAACCAAGCAGAGCTAAAAGTACCTACTAAGTAAATAACAAAAATCCAACCAACAATCGTAGCACTTAGATTATAAGGGGGCGCCATCAATTTAAAACCAATGTAGTTATAAAGAGTCACAAAGCTCCCCATTAATACGAAGCCAATACCAAAAAGACAAAGCATGGATGGGTCCTTTAAATGTTGTAAAAGAGACGTCGCCAATGATTTTATCTGTAATGGTCGAGCTGTAAAACGCTTAGAGTTAGGAAGCATCCAGATAAATAACACACTAATCATTAGACTGATAACACCTAGTACAACCATCCCCACTTGCCAATTGTAAAGATCCGTTAATGTCCCTATAATAACTCGGCCACTAAGCCCACCTACCGAATTACCACTTATGTATAAGCCCATTGCAATACCTAAACTAGATGGATCCATTTCCTCCCCTAAATAAGCCATCGCAATTGCTGGCAACCCTGCAAAAACAATACCCTGTATAACACGTAACACTAATATCGTTTCAAAATTAGGAGAAAAGGCAAGGGCAAGCGTAATTATAGATGCCGCAAAAATAGAAACCGTCATCAAAGACTTCCTTCCCCATGCCTCTGATAATGAGCCAACAATAATCATACTGATGGATAACGCAAAGGTTGTCACAGAAAGCGTTAAACTCGCAATAGCTGGTGATACATGAAACTCCTTCGCAAATGTTGGTAATAATGGCTGTGTCACATATAAGTTGGCGAAGGTAATAAAACCCGCTAAAAATAAAGCCCAGTTTGCTTTATGAAACGCCTTTGTCCCTTTTTGAATGTAATCCATTTCTCTCTCTCCTTAACGTACTTCCAATGCTACTATTATTCTAATACAATAATATTCAAAATTCACGATTGTTTGTCATAAAATAGACAAATTTATCTCTTGTATGCACGATTTCATTTAACATCCAACCTATGACTATAGTCACATTTTCTTCATATAAATTTAGTTTTTATCTATTTTGAGTTGGCAAATATTGTGTTACAGTGAAAGTAATCATCTTGCAATCATTGGCAATTAGGCTCCGATGACCAAACTATTTTTGTTGCACAGACTTGGAGGAATTTTCATGAAGATTATTGAAGCTTTAGCCCTTTCAGTACCCTATATCCACCTTTCATTAAAGGAAGAAGCAATCGTGGCTGTCGTTGAGAAGGAAAGTGAAACAGTTATAAAATACTTAGCTGGCAAACGTGTAGATTCAGGCTATCAAGATGGTCAAAAAGTAAATGCTAATGACCAAAATGTTTTCATTGCCTTTAGTGGAAAAAATGCTGATGTTGTTATACCAGAGGATGTATACGGCGTTGCCATCAATGCGTTTTCTTTTCCAATCCGTGAAAACGGGAAAGTCGTAGGAGCTCTAGCGTTTGGACTGCCAATCGACAATGAACTTAAACTCGAGGATTATATGGGAACAATGGATAGCATCGTTAACAGCCTACAGGACAAAGTACATACGATCGCCTCACATTCAGAGGAATTGGCAGCAACAAGTGAGGAAATTAACAAACAAGCACAGCACGCCCTTGAAGATTCAGAGAAAACAAATGAAGTCACAGATTTAATAAAAAGCATTTCTCGCCAAACCAATTTACTCGGCTTAAATGCTTCTATTGAGGCGGCTCGCGCTGGACAGCATGGCGCTGGTTTTAACATCGTAGCGCAGGAAGTTAGAAAGCTATCTTCCGAAACATCAAGCGCAACTGAAAACATTGAAGCATCCCTAAGAAATATAAATAGAAACCTTGATAACCTGAAGCAAAATATGGGGCAAATCAATGACGCTACAAACGAACAGGCTCAACTCGTTCAAGATTTCAGTGAAATTATCGAGGAGTTAACAGTTCTTAGTCGTGAAATGAAGGGCTTTATGCATGATGCTTTAAAATAATGAAGGGGGAATAACATTGCAAATTACTATTAATCCAGAACTATCTTTACGTACTATCGAATTAGAAGATGCTCATGCTGTTTTTTCCTTAACAGATGCATCACGAGCATATTTACGTGAATGGTTGCCATGGTTAGATTTCACAAAAGAAATAGCCGATACAACAGCATATATAGAGGGCTGTATTAAAGGACATGAAGCAAAAAGTAGCCTTTCTCTTGTTATCATTTTTCGAAGTGAAATTGTTGGCGTCGCTGGCTTCAACACGATAAATCATAGCAATAAAATCGCTGCTATAGGCTATTGGCTCAGCGAAGGAGCTCAAGGGCACGGTATTATGTCGCAGACCGTACTAGCATTATTACAATATGCTTTTGAGGATTTACAGCTCAATAAGGTCGAAATCCGTGCTGCTGTGGGCAACGCAAAAAGCCGTGCCATCCCTGAGCGCTTAGGCTTTACAAAAGAGGGAACGATTCGTGCGGCAGAATGGCTTTATGATCATTATGTCGACCATGTTGCTTACGGTATGCTCGCTAGTGAATGGAAACAAATGAAAGAAAAATAAAAAATTCTCAAAAATAGCCGCCCGATATTACAACTATCAGGCGGCTAAAATTTTATTTTTGTTCAACTGTTTCTTTTATTTCTTCTTGCGTTTCATGATCTGTAGTTTGCACTTGCTTTCCTAAGCCTACTGCTATTTGCTCTAATTCAGGACGTAATGTATGCTTCCCTGCGTAGCTTTCAATTAGTTCTTTAACGTCAATCCCTGAAGTTTCCTTCAACGATTCCTGTAACGTTGACATTAAATTAGTTGCGTAGGCAGTTACTTTATTGGCACCGCCGCTTCCTTCCCCACCGCCAGTATCAACAACAGTAATCTTATCAATATTGCCAAGTGGTCTCGCAAGCTCTTTTGCATATTCTGGCATCATACGTACTATCATATCAAGAACAGCTGCTTGACCATAGTATTCGAAGGCTTCCGCAATTTTACGTTTTGCCTCGGCTTCTGCTAGACCGCGAAGACGAATAATATCCGCATCTGTTTCCCCTTTTGCACGCTCAGCATCCGCTTTTGCAAGACCATCCAAACGAATTTTCTCTGCTTCGGCTTGTGCTAATGATTCAATACGGTATTTCTCCGCATCTGCCTGTGCTAGTTCACGCATTTTAGCCGCAACTGCATTTTGTTCTACAGCGTAACGATCAGCGTCAGCCTTTTTCTTAACTTCTGAATCATATTGCTTCTCACGACGTAAAATCTCTTTTTCCTCTAATTCAATTTGCTTTTGACGTTCAATAATGCGAATTTGCATTTCTTGTTCTGTTACTTCCTGTTTTGCACGAGCCGTTTCAAGTTCATATGCTTGGTCAGCACGTGCTTTAGCGATATCTTGCTCACGACGGAATTCTGCTACCTTTAATTGATTTTCTTTTTCCGCTTCTGCAATTTCAGTCGCACGTTCAAGCTCTGCCTTTTGTGCTTCTTTCGATGCTTCAGCACGCTTAATACGTGTTTCCTTTTCAGCATCTGCAGTAGCAATATCCGCATCACGTTTAACCTGTGCAATACGTGGCTTACCAAGCGATTCTAAGTAGCCATTTTTATCGCGTACATCTTTAATCGTAAAGGAAACGATTGTCAGACCCATCTTCGCCAAGTCATTAGATGCAACACGTTGTACTTCTTGAGAGAATTTATCACGGTTTTTATAAATTTCCTCCACCGTCATTGAACCTAAGATTGAACGTAAATGACCTTCTAACACTTCACGTGCCTCATTTTCACGCTCATCCTTTTGCTTCCCTAAAAACTGTTCTGCTGCCGTAGCAATTTCAGAAATAGAACCACCAATTTTAATGATTGCTGTTCCATCTGCCATAACCGGTACGCCTTGTTCCGTATACACTTCAGGTGTAGTCACATCAAGTTTACTAGATAATAGGCTTAACGGCTGTGCTTGCTGGAAAATCGGGAATACGAATGTACCGCCACCACGAATAATTTTTATACGATTTCCTGACTCATCTTTATGTACATTTTTTGAGCCAAGATAGCTACCTGTCACAATCAGTGCTTCATCAGGACCCGCTGTACGATACTTTGTCACATACAGTGCAACTAGTGCGATTAAAACAAAGGCTACAATCCCTAATACAATTAAAATCTCCATTGACATATAAATATCGCTCCTTTATAAAAATTTCTTATCATAAGATCTCACAAAAAGTGTTCCTTCCTTTACTTCTACAACAAGTACTGTCGTATCGTAATCGATAGCCTCATTGTCAAAACCTGTTGCTCGCTTCGAAATCATACCGCTAGTCGTTTCAATAACTACTTCTCCAAAACCGTCTGTCGGGATTGGGACAATGACCTTTCCTAACTGGCCACCAAGCGATTCTTCCGTATAAGCTAAAGAAACATCGGCCGATCGTAGCGGAACAAGAACGAATAAATAAAATAGTGCACTTAAAATAGCTCCGATGATACAAGCAGCAACAATGTTCCAAACGCTAGGGAAGAAGGCTAATTTTTCTAAAATAAACCCTGTTGCTGACATCAACGTAATGAAAGATAGAATGACACTTGGATTAAAAATCGGTAGCCCCTCTCCAATGCCCTCGACAGCATCACCAAAAAACATAATTAAAAGAGTTGCAAGACCCCCGAAAATTAATACCACTAAAAAGATCTGCTCGAGTGAATAGCCAAATAGCGTCAAGTTGTTCACCCCTTTTCATTGTATTACCTACTATACGGATGCAGCTTGCAAAAGGTTTCGTAATTTTTTATATTTTCTTAATTTTGAATGGTAGATTGCGACACAGGTAACCTCTTATAATATTAAAGTTCTCTAGAAATAGAACCGTGTTACCATAAAAAGATAATGGCAATTAAGGTAATATCGCATATTCTTACTCATCACCAAAAGTTAGGATGCCTTTGCTAAAACATTACAATAATATTAGTTGAACTTCGTGCCCAACCTCGGTACTGTTGTTGCTGGCGGAACGAAAATGAACCCACGTTATGGTACTATCTCCGATTTCTATTTACAAAAATAAAAGCATGTCACTGGTCGAGCTTTATTTAGAAGCTCCAATCAGCAGACATGCTTTTCTTATATTCTGTACATTTAATGTGGTTAAAGAACCCTTCTAAGAATGTTCGGCAACTCATATGACCAACCATTCGACACAGAAATATTTGGTTTAGGTAAAACGTGCAAGCAATATAAATCTGTTTGCATATAGTGTCAATATATGATAGGAAGGGTGTGTATCGTGAGAAACGAACATAAAAATAATAAAACGTTCAGGTTCAAGTTTAAATCAAATCCAAGTTGTCATTGTCGTTGTTGTGGTTTTTGTTGCCCTTGTCGTTGTAAGCCACCATTTATACCAGAACCGCCAATTCCTCCACCTTGTCATTTTTTAGTGTACGTTACAGACGCTGGTCAGTTAGCTACTCCTGATAATAGAGTATCAGTAATTGATACAGCGACAAATACGATAGTCGCTGACATTCCAGTAGGAACGGCTCCACTTGAAATAGCGATTACACCAAATGGAGCATTTGGTTATGTCCCAGCTCTCTTCTCGAATAATGTTACGGTTTTTAATACTGCAACAAATGCTGTAGTCACTACCATTCCAGTAGGATTTCAACCTCTTGGTGTAGCGGTTTCACCAGATGGAACACTTGTTTATGTATCAAATCATGGAGCTGGAGCTAACTCTGTATCTGTCATTAGTACAGCTACAAATACCGTAATTGCTACTATTCCAGTAGGGCTCCAACCTCAGGGCATAGCTTTTACTCCGGATAGTGCGTTTGCTTACGTTGCAAACGAAAACTCAAGTTCAGTATCCGTTATAAATACAGCTACAAACACTGTAGTTGCTACTATCACTATAGGAATTGGCATTCGCCCAAGATCAATCGTTATCACACCGAACGGACAATTTGCTTACCTTACAAATGAAAATAGTAACACTGTATCTGTCATTAGTACTGCAACAAATACGGTAGTTGATATAATTCCCGTTGGAACAGGACCTGTTGGAACAGCAATTACGCCTGATGGAGCATTTGTTTACATTGTAAACAAAGGTAATAATACTGTATCTGTCATAGATACAATAACAAATTTGGTAATTGCTACAATCCCTGTAGGAGTATCTCCTGACCAAGTAACTATCTTGCCGGATGGTACACTTGCTTATGTCACAAATCAACTTGACAATACTGTGTCTGTCATAGATATTGAAACAAATACAGTAATCGATACAATTCCAGGGTTTAACGGTCCAACTGGCATAGACACAGGGACAATCTGCCTAGTTTCGGAGCTCTAGAGTTATATCAATTATACCTCGGCATAATTGCATCCAGAATCGACTTTAACTTCTTTCAGCGGGTGCTTGAACACCCGCTGAAAAGTAACTTAAATCCACATTCATCTCACCACTTATAGAGGCGGTAGACTTCTTTGCCTGTAGCTTCACGATCAGCACAAAAGACATTTGTAGCTGACGCTTTGCTTTCGCTACCAAAGACATTTGCTGAAAGAAGTTAAAACAAACATCCCTAGTTCATCTGCTTAAAAGCAGACATACTTTCAATTGCCATTTGCGCAATTGAAGTATGTCTTTTTGATATTGTTATGTGTTTCACCTAGGGATTATCAGTTCCTTGCTGTTCACTGCCTTTTAAATATATAGGTATTTCTTCTGAGTCAACCCGACATATTTGACCACACTATTGGAACTGGGGCTAAAAGTGGGGCTAGCTCATAGCTAACCCCACTTAAAACGCATTATATAGACATTAACAAAGCCTTTAAGATTCTAATACATTTAAAATAGCATCGAGATCATTGACAGCAATATCTAGGCGTTCCTTTGCATCGATATTTTGCTGTTTTAATTGATTAAACTCTAGCAAATTTTTCTCATGCTTTAATTTGATAGACGACAAGCGTTCAATTCTTGATTCAACCTTTTCTATAGCTTGCTCACAAACTGTTGTCCATAGCTTTTCTGATTGCTGCATTTCAGTCGTTGATGGGTTGTGTTGACGCATAATTCGTGCATATACAGCTTCAATTTGTTCTATTAATTCTGAATAAAAATGTCGCTCAACACGAGTTGTTTGGAATGTTGGATGCTCAACCTCTTTTGCATATGGCGTAATTTGACGTAGTAGCTTCCCAGCATTTTCTCCAAAACCATGTGATAAATTTAAAACATTCATTAGCTGTAAAAGTAAACGAATTTCTTCTAGATTAATAAGCTGTGAATCGATGCTTTCCTTTAGCTTTAAGGATTCTATATAGCGTCGATCAAAGTGCTCAATTTCACCGTTGCGTTGCTCTACTAAATGATCACTTGCATTGTCTTTTAAGCTTTTAATATAGCGAATGGCGTGGCTTTTTAGCTCTTCCATCGACAGCAAATTGTCATTGTCTTGTTGTGGCTTCCCTCGTTGAACATACGCAAATGCATCCATTTTTTTGGGCCATTGTGCTGCTGAGGTTTCTTCTGAGACATTATAGCGTATATAAATTCCGTGCATTCCATATCCTCCAAGTCCATTAAACAAGTATCTCTAAAGACAATAAATCGAATACGCTATTTTTTCAAGTAAAAAACTTTTAAAGATTAAAAATCCATCTTTCGAACAATTGTTAGAAAATTCTGAGTAGTCTTTACTGTTCAGGATTGCAATATTTATTAAACGGGCGATTTTACCACTTTATCCTTTACAAGCTGTTCTTACACGGTATGAGACATATTCTACGACTAAAATAAGCACAACTAAAAGTGGCTCTTGCTATGCACCACAAATAGACATTCCTAAATTGATCACCCAAGATAGATGCTAGCATTTTTATTTTTCATCCTAATTAAGCATCTTGTCGTATTTGATGAATGCTTTTTCCTTCAGTAAAGGCATGAATCGATTTTAATTTACCTATTGATTTGAAATTTGCCATGTCATAGACCTTTGCAACCTGCTCATTGATTGGCAAGATCCAGAGATATTCTAATCCCTGTTTTACCGACTCTTGCTGAATGTGTTGCAGAATATATCCAATCAATCCTCGTCCTCGGTAACTTTCAATCGTCGCCACACTCTCAATTCTTCCTTGATTCCCTGAGATAAAAATATTGGCAGTACAGCAAGCTTTACCATCCACTCTTAATAAATAATACGTAAAATGCGGAGAATGATAGGTTTTCTCAAAAGCTTGTTTGATTAATTCAGGCTCCCCAAATGTAGCAATACTCATTTCTACGGCTAATGCTTCCTCCATATTGGCATCTGTTACACGTTCAATTTGAATGGCTGGATTATGAGATAATTGCACGTATTCACCATTCCAACACTGTACATCATCTGTAAAACTTTCATAATGAAAGCCATAATTCTCTAATGCTTCTATACACGACTGATTTTCCTCCACGTTGTATAAATACAATCTTGGGATAAGCGATTTTGACTGATAGAAGTCTTTTATGTTCTTTAAAAGTATATTTGGCTCGACAACCTTCCTCCAAATATGTGCATGATTGGCGTCGTAATAGGTTGGCATTTCCTTATTATAAAATAATACTCCTTCATTACATGTTTCTATCTCACTAAAACTTTTAATATAGTCAATATCTAGCTGCATGATATGTTCAATTTTATGCATGTTCTGTTCCTCCCTCAATCCAACTTTCATATAAATCCTCTAACTGCTGTTCAAGCTTTTGACGTTGCTCCTTAGCTAGTGTCGGCTCCTTTAATTTCATTTCAAGCTTTTCAATTTGTTCTTCAATGGGTATCTCTTTTTTAGTCGCGTAGATCTTTTCAGGAGCTTCTTTTATAACTGGTTCATTTACTATTTCTAAGCGGCGTTTTTGTCTTGCCCATTCATAATCCCCTTCAAACACTTGAATCGTTTCATGCTCAATCCATGCAACTTTTGTAAAAATCTTTTGTAAAAAGTAGCGGTCATGCGAAACTCCAATAATAGTCCCTTCAAAGGATTCCAATGTATCCTCCAATACCTCTCTTGCTTCAATGTCTAAATGGTTGGTCGGCTCATCCAGTATTAATAAATTAATATCCTCATGCATTAACTGCGCTAGACGTAAGCGCATTTTTTCTCCGCCACTTAAATCCTTCACTTTTTTAAAGACGTCATAACCATAAAATAAAAACTGAGCAAGAATATGACGTGCTTCAGCCTCTGACACAGAGACGCTCTCACGGAAGGCATCTATTAAACGAATGGCAGGATTTCCATGCTCAAACTGTTGCGATAAGTACCCAATTTTAACACTACTGCCGACATGACAAACACCTTCATTTGGTTCTACTTCACCTAGCATCATTTTTAATAACGTTGATTTTCCACTGCCATTGCCACCCACAATCGCCAGTCGTTCTTCGAAGTAAACCGATAAATCACTTTCCTTAAATAATGGTTTTTCAAATGCATGGCTAATGCCCTTCATTTGTACAACCTCTTTACCACTACGCTCAGCCATTGTTAAAGCTAAATTCATTTTCTTTTTCGTTGTAGGCTTCTTCACACGCTCTATACGGGCTAGTGCTTTTTCCATACTTTTGGCGCGTCGATGCAGCCCTGCATTTGGCGGATTCGCTTCATTTGCCCATTGCTTTAAACGCTTTATTGTTTCCTGCATTTTTTTAATTTTCTTTTGCTGTTCTTCGTATTCAGCAAACTGCTGTTCAACCTTTGCTTCTTTTTGTGCTACAAATGCATCGTAATTACCGATATACGTAAATGCCTCTCCATCCTCAATCTCAATTATTTTGTGAGCCATCTGATTCATAAATTGACGATCATGTGAGACTACAATAACTATTCCTACAAAGTTTCGGACATAATTTTCTAGCCATTCAATTGCCTGCATATCTAAATGGTTAGTCGGTTCATCTAATAGCAAAATAGAAGGATTGCTTAACAAGATTTGCCCAAGCATCACCTTTGTTTTCTCCCCACCGCTTAACCTACTAAAAGACTGCTCAAGTAATGGTGTAATACCTAGGCCATTTGCAATCATGGCTAATTGCGCATCCATTTCATAGCCACCCTGCAGCATAAACTGTTCCTGCACATGACCATATTGCTGGAGTACCTTATCTGTTACCGCTGACAGCATCTCTTGCTCCAGTTTTGTCATGTGTGCCTTCAATGCATATATTTCCGCAAATGCATCCTCCAGTACTGCTCTTACTGAGTACGTAGGATAATGTGGAATTTGATGTAAATACCCAACTGTTGCTTCCTTGCTTTTTATGATTCGACCCTTATCCGGTGTATCCGAACCAGCTAGTAACTGTAATAAAGTCGTTTTTCCACTGCCATTCGCGCCAACAACGGCAACATGCTCCCCTGTATTAACTTCTACTTGAAGTCCTTCAAATAAAACATTTCCACCAATAATTTTTTGTATTTGTTCAGCCTTAATTTGCATCGTTTTCTCCTCCAAAGAAACGTGCGAAAAACATCTCTAGACACAAAAAAGACTGCTCGATTAACAAGCAGTCTTTTCCTCATTAGTTTGTGAAAAAGAATGGTTAATTCGCTACGTTTGATATTTGATTTTGCTTAAAAATGGACAGACCTATCCCGTTGTTCGCAAAATCGAAAGTAATCACACGTGCAAAATACATAGCTGTATCTACTTTTACACATGTCTTCGTAGCGTTTTTATTCATTCCTTTTCACCTCCGTTCATAATAGTTAACTTTATAATACCATAATTCCGATAAATTGGAAAAGAAAAAATTTTCAGAGGTTAAGACAGTTGTTTCAAATGTGTTCTTTATAAAAAAACACATAAAAAATCATCATTTAATAAAGATGAAATTATTATCATTTTTATAACAATGAAAACAAAAAACGATAGTAACTTTTTTACATAATAATAGAAAAATGATATATAATGAAACATACTTTGAATTAAATTATTAGTTCAGATAAGGAAAGAGGTGTTTAGTTATAATTTATTTTCTCTTAGGAGGAGTATTGGCATCTTTATTCATTGTATTAGGATGTATCCAACCGGTTAGAAAAAAGGGTTATTTAGTTCTCTTCATCGGTTTAGCAATTAATGCATTTATTGCTCCAATTTCATTCGCTTTTGGCGTTATGGCAACAGATGACCTCAGCGCAGGATTACTTGATTTTATTCTAGGCTTTTTATTTATTCAATCCATTCCATTACTAATACTTTTTATATGTGTTGTAGTAACTTTTATAATGAAAGGTGTCAATCAAACCATTTATAAATGAGTTTGAAATAAAAGCGATTCTCATAGCTAATACGCAAGAATTAGCGAGTAGCGGAAGCACACGAAACTTATTATCAGTAAAAAACACAGAAGCTATGCCAGGATAGTATTCATACTATTATATAGCGTTGCCTAATATATAGTAATTTTCATATCATAATAATAGATAAATGATATATAATGAAAAATACTTTGAATTATTAATTTAAATATACATATTTTAACAGCAGAGGTGTTTAGATATTTCAGAAATTCTCGTTTTCGGATTGGCATTTTTAATTGTAGTTGTAATTATTATATCGGTTGGAAAGAAGAGTTTCTCATTTTTCTTCATTGGTATCGCTTTAGCAATTAATGTAGTTGTTGCTCCACTTTCATTTTTTATTGGCCTTATGGCAACAGATGACCCCAATGGAGGGTTCCTTGCATTTATTAAAGGCTTTATATATATTCAATCCATTCCATTACTAATACTTTTTATAAGTGTTTTAGTAAGTTTTATAATAAAACGATATGTAAAACAAAAAAATTCTAAATGAGTTTGGATAAATAGCGATTTTCACAGCTAAAATACAAGAATTAGCGAGTAGCGGAAGTACGCTAAAACATAGTGCTAGTGAAATGCGGAATCTATACAGGTTAGTATTCATGCTAGCTGATCAAACAAAATAACATGTGCTGAAGTGAAGGTAAAAGCTTTCCAGCTAGAAAGATTGTTCATTAGGGTAATATCTAATGGGCAATCTTTTTTTATCCGTCATATGACGGTATTTCTTTTAAGGCTATCGATACTGCTATGCCTCATTACTTACACAAAATACTTTTAACACGATCATATCCTCATTTTGTTCAATATTAAATTGAGTAGCTATAAGATTGAACAAATGCGAGCACTAGTACAAATACTTATGTACTAGTGCTCGCACGTAAACATTGTATTTTTTTCTTGTACCATAAACTTATTGTATTACATATAAAAATTAATGCACCGACAGCTGTAATCCAAAAGAATATATCCCCTCCACTGGTTGTAGAGTTAAGAAATATACCACTACTAACAATACCTACACAACTTATTATTCCTGACAAGATAATGGCTAATTGACGATATAGTTGGTAAATGAAAAAAATAAGAACTGCAAAAATATAAATAACACTTACGGTCATAATAGTCGGGAAAAATGGTTGAAATTTAGCCGCATAGACAAAATAATCAAGCTGGCTAATATCCCGACCAGTGTTTATCTCAATATTAAATAACTGAAAAAATGGTGTTGAATACTTCCATTCCAGTGAATCGTCAACGATACACACCTTTACAATACTAGGATCGATACCATAACGTGTGGTTGATTTCCGTTCCAGCTGGGCGCTTTCCTGGGGGCGTCCGATGAGCTGCTTCACTCGCGTTGCTCGCTCCAGGGTCTCGGGCCAACACGATGTTGGTCACGGAGGCGTTATCACAGGATGTGATGCTTTTAGCCTCAGTTCCTCTATTGCTGATCCCCAAGGAGTCGCCCAGCCTCCACTCCAATCAACTTATATACATGACAGTGTTTATATTTTATAAATTTTTCATACAATAAACTGGTGATATCCACCCGTACCCTACGTTTTCACTTTTTTCACAAACATTTTCACAAACGGTACGAGGAAAACGGATATGACCAGCACTCGGAACAGCTGAAATGCGGTGACGATCGTGACATTTGCATGCACAGAAGCCGCGATAATCCCCATTTGATCAAGCCCGCCTGGTACGATACTTAAAAAGCCTGTCTTAAAATCAAGGCTGTATAAACTTTTCATAATAAATGTTAAGCCATAGGCTGCGCCAATAAAAATACCTGCCGATACAAATGCGTAAAATACATGCTTCTTCGATAAATGTAAATCGTCTTTTTTCAATAAAAGTCCGATGTAAATCCCAAGCATTAGTTGCGCAATATGAAGTAGTGACAATGGCAATTTCGGCACGTCGATCCCTGCTATATTGATACCCATTAATAAAAGCACCGGGCCAAGCATATAGCCTGTCGGAATTTTTGCCTTTTGCGCTAGCCAACCTGCTACTCCACAGACAGCAAGTAATCCTATTAAGCTCCATGAATACGCTCCGTTGACAACTACAGCAGTTCCCCCAGCGCCTGACACCATTAATGGCACAAAGCCGACAATTATAAGAACCCTTAATATTTGGAAAAACGTAATCACGACCATATCCATGTCCCCTTGCTCCTCGGCAAAGGCAACAACCTGGGACATGCCACCAGGTACACAGCAAGTCAACGCGGTCGCAAAATCTAAATCCGCACGTTTGGCCACTATATAACTAACAACAAAAAACAGAGCGATAAATAATACGTTTAAAACAATCATACTTCCTATAAATTGTTTAATATCCTGCACCGCTTCTGGAGTAAACGCAAAACCAATGGAATAGCCCGCAACAATTAAGCCAAAATTACGGAAATATTTATGCCATTTTAACTGTACTTTCGTCGATAACTGTATAGTTAGCACTGCTGCTATTGCTCCAAGTAACCACGGCATTGGAATATGTAATAAATTAAATAAAATCGCACCTGTTAAGCCAATACATAAAGTAATAAACATGTGCTTGTCAAAAATAAACATAGAAGCAACCCCTCATGACTGTATAATTCTATTATGCCGTGAACTTGCCTACTTTTCTACTTCATCACTTTTTTGCAAAGTCATATATCGTTCAAATTGAACCTGTTATCGATAAAATTTAACCTCTTATCCAAGATTTTCTCCAAGCCAAAATTTTCTATGCTACATTATTATTACCTGATTCAGTGTTTCTCCATAGCGGGGATATGTAAAGGAGGCCTCCCATGAAAATTCATTTAACAATCAATAGTGAGCTAGAAGAAACTGAGATTCATATACATGCAAAGGAATACACCGAGCAAATTGAACGCCTAATGAAGCAGCTTCAAGCTTCACAAACAACAATGCTAGATGGCTACTTTCAACAGGAAATTCATATGCTAAAAATTTCGGATATTTACTCCATTTACGCAGAGGGTGCAAAAGTTTTTTTGCAGACGGAGGAACAAGAATTCGAAACGAAGCGGAAATTATATGAGCTAGAAGCACAATTAGCGAAAGACTTTGCCCGTGTTAGCAAATCGACACTCGTCAACATTAATAAAATTGCCTCTATTCAAATGGGTAAAATCGGTACAACAGAACTGATTTTAGAAAACGATGTGTCCGTCCATGTTAGTCGCAAATATTTAAAAGAACTAAAACACCACTTAGGTATTGGGAGGGACTCATAATATGAAATTTATTCGCATGATGATTATTGGAATACTCATATCACTTAGCTCTTCCTACGTCTTAGTAACATTAAGTGTCATATCTAATAACGCTATGATATCAGGGCCGGAATTACTTGAACAAATTATCATCGCCGCTATCCTTGGAGCTGTAATAGGTTTGCTATCTACCATCTTTGATATTGAGCGTTTACCTTTTATTGCTCAGTTTATTTTACATGTAATTGCAGTTACGCTGTGTGTGTTGATTTCAGGCTATTTCGGGGGTTGGTTTGAACATTCCGGCATTCCGTATATTTTTATAAGTGAAGCTATTATTTTCTTTATCGCTTGGTGCATCATTTATGTGCTTCAAAAAAGTGATATTGCAAAAATCAATCAAGTAATTCAAAAAAGAAAGGAATAAACAATATGACCTTTGCTATACAAGTTGAAAATCTATGTAAGCAATATGGCAATCATCAGGCCGTAAAAGGTATTTCATTTACGGTTGAGCAAGGTTCCCTCTTCGCCTTTTTAGGTGCAAATGGTGCGGGGAAATCAACGACCATTGAAATACTCTGTACATTATTAAAAAAATCAAACGGTACAGTAAACATTAATGGCTACACACTTGATGCAAGCAATGACAATGCCGAAATTCGAAAATCTATAGGTGTCGTATTCCAGCAAAGTTTACTAGATGAACGTTTAACGGTGCAGGAAAATATACTTCACCGCGGTAAAACATATGGCTTATCGAAAAAACAATTAACCGATAACTATCAATTCGTTTCAACATATTTGCATTTAGCTGATATTGAAAAGCGCAAATACGGGACTTTATCAGGTGGTCAAAAAAGGCGTGCTGATATCGCTCGAGCCCTTATCCATCGACCAAAAATATTGTTTTTAGATGAACCAACAACTGGACTTGATCCACAAACGCGTCAATTCGTTTGGCAAGCCATTAAGCAGCTTCAACTCGAAACAAATATGACTGTTTTTTTAACAACACATTACATGGAAGAAGCGGCTGTCGCTCATCACGTCATCGTCTTAAAGGAAGGAGAAATTGTTGCAGAAGGAACACCAGATGCTCTAAAAACAAAATACGCCTATGATTCAATGGCGCTTGTTTTTCATAATAGTTCAGAAGGGATACAGTGGCTCGAAGACAATGCCATCTCTTATACAGAAAAGCTAGGCATTTTCTCCATCCGAGTCGACTCGACACTTCATGCTTTAACACTATTAAAACAAGCGGAGTCGCTTATTGTTTCGTTTGAAGTCATCAAAGGTACGATGGATGATGTCTTTCTTCATATTATGGCCGAGGGAGGTGCAGCTTAATGGAAGTATTATTTAGCTTAGTACAACGAAATAACAAGGTTTTTAGACGTGATAAAACACAAGTCTTTTACTCGCTGCTTTCCGTCATTATCGTCATTATCCTTTACGCAGTATTTCTTCAAAAAACGCAAGTAAATGCAATAGAACAAATGACAAAGTCTACTCCCGAATTGGTAACGATGGTCAATGAATGGATTGTCGCTGGTTTACTCTCTATGACTGCTGTTTCGACTACACTTGCCGCGTATGGAATTGCTGTTAAGGATCTTGAATCAAAAGCACAAGCTGATTTTCTTACTGCTCCGATTTCGCGAGCAACCATTCAATTTAGCTATGTATTAAATGCCTTTATCATTGGCTGTATCTTTTCCTTTATCGCCCTTATTGGCTGTGAAATTTTTATCGCAACAACTGGCGGTCAGCTATTGAGCTTAGAGGCTTTCATCAAAGTAGTAGGATTACTATTTATATCCGTGTTACTGGCCAGTGTTTTTAACCTGTTCCTTGTATTACTTGCTAATACCCAACATTCATTTTCAACACTTAGTACAATCGTCGGTACAGCACTCGGTTTCTTTTGTGGTGTTTATGTACCTGTTGGTGCACTTCCAGCCTTTGCTCAAAATCTTATTATGTATTTTCCTATCAGCCATACAACGCTCCTACTACGCAATGCCTTTATGGACAACTCAATTTCTAAGGTTTTTGAAGGTGCTCCTGCTTCACAGGTAGAGGACTATAAAATAATGTATGGTATTGTCTATGACCTTCACGGAAATATACTAAGTACCTCAACAAGCATTATTATTATTTTCGTCACTATTATTGTGCTAGCTATTTTATCTATCATTATTTTTAAAAAGAAAAATAAATAAACATTTTCGCACATCGTTTATAAAATGATGTGTTTTTTATTGATTTTATTCAAACAATTTGTTATTTTAATAATAAATAAACAAACAAAACTACTAATCGTTTGTTTTTCAGGAGGATTCCCAATGGATGTAAATGAATTATTTTGGCAAGCTTCAATCCATGACATAAAAAAAGGCTATAACGATGAAGCAACACACTTCACTTGTTTACTTTGCGGCGAAAAAATTGAAAAAGGTATTATTTATCCACATGAAGGCGTTCTATTCGAGGCAGAAAAATTTATGCAACATCATATTACCGCTGCACATCGATCTGTATTTCATTATTTAAATGGCCTTCATAAAAAAATGACAGGACTCACTGATCATCAAAGTCATATTTTACGCTTATTTTATGAAGGAAAAACCGATCAAGAAATTAAAGAAGAGCTGGAAATTGGTAGTGCAACAACGATACGTCACCATCGCTTTACTCTTAAAGAAAAGGAACGTCAAGCGAAAACGTTTCTTGCAATGATGGAGCTATTAAAAGAACAGAATGAAAAGGAAGATAGCTTTGTACCTATTCACAAAACGGCAACGATGGTCGACGATCGTTATAACATTACAATTTCTGAAGAACAGCAATTACTTGAAAAGTACTTTCCAAACGGCATAGGCCAGGAGCTTGTCCGCTTCCCAAAACGTGAAAAGCATAAAATTGTAATACTACGTGCAATCACAAAGATTTTCGATGAAACAACACAGTATTCAGAGAAAGAATTAAACGAAATAATCCAACCGATATATGAAGACTATGTGCAAATACGTCGCTATTTAATCGAATACGGCTTCATGGATCGAAAAGAGGATGGCAGTGCTTACTGGATCAAAAAATAAGAAAGCAGGGTTACTTATGGACCATAAAAAAGAATTAAAGGAACTGTATAAAGAAATAAAAATCGAAGCTGGTGTTTTCACAATGACCAATAAACAAAATGGTAAAGTGTTTGTAGGTAGCTTCAATAATTTAAAACGCTTAAACGGCTTTCAGTTTATGTTAAAAACAAATACACATACTAATAAAGAGCTACAAGCCGACTACAACACTTTCGGCAACGATGCTTTTGATATTGAAGTTGTGGAATATTTGAAGAAAAAAGAAGAGGGCTATTTCGATGCCAAAAAGGAGCTAGAAAAACTAGAACAAAAATGGCTCGACAAGCTTCAGCCATTTGGTGAACTTGGGTATAACTAGGTATGCATGGGAGCTACAAAAAAGAATCTGCTTTCTCCGCGGTTAAGCTGGAGAAACTTGCAGATTCTTTTTTAATTTCATATATTGTGTTATTTTCGCGTGGGTATTCATATATTCCCTTTAGGCGGTGGATTAAATATCGGCTGGATCGGAGTATCTCTTCGCTGATTCTACACCCATTTCTTTGCCTAGGGCCTTAATTTGACGCACCGGTATTTATACTTCATTTTTTCAATAAGTGAATTTCCTGTTGAGCTTTTTTTGTTAACTTTCCTAAAACTAGCTCATAAGAATGTTGGATTAAATTTTCAACTAAATCCATAGGTACATCATCTACATCCATATAGATTGAATTCCAATGTGTTTTATTCATATAGTAGCCTGGAATAATACCTTCATAGGCTTCTCTCAACTCTTCAGCTCGAATCGGTTCACATTTCAACGTAAGTACCGGTCTACCAGTAGCATCGCCGCCCATCATCCCATACATTTTACCCCCAATATGATAGCGATCCGCCTGCCATTCTTCTTTGTAATCATACGTTGTTCCGTGAAGCTTTAAGCAATATGCGTGAATTGTTTCTTTGTTCATGATTTAACCCCTCCCAAATACAAAAACACACGTTCGATTATATTAATTATAATCCACAACGTGTGTAGAAGGAATACATATTTATTTGTTTCTAGCAAGACATCCGTTTTTTATGCGAATCCAGGTTATCCTTTACTTTATCCCCCTATCAAACACACCGATGACCTCGGTAGTTTGCAATATATTGACGAAGGCTTTGGCGTCTGCTTCCTTTATCAACCCTTTTACTTCAGCAAGCTGATAGCGTGTAATGACGGTAATTAGTACTTTTCGCCCTTCTCCTGAATAAGCGCCTTTCGCATCCATAATAGTTACACCTCGATGGAGCTTTTCCAGTAGTTGCTGTTTGACTTCCTCACCCTTGCTCGTAATAATCATCAGTGTCAATTTAATATGACTCGTATGAATCGTGTCGACAACCTTCCCTGTGGCATAAATCGATACGAGCGTCAGCAATGCCGCATCCCAGCTAAAAACGAATCCGGAGATAGCTACAACAATACCGTTCATCGCAGAGATTAATGTACCTAGTGGAAAATCCCGTTTGCGACTTAACAGCATCGCTATAATATCAAAACCTCCCGAGGAACCTGCCGCACGAAAAATCATACCCGTCCCTAAGCCCACAATAACCCCCCCGAATAATGAGGCGAGAATTGGGTCTTGGGTAGCTTTATGGATTGGAATAATATACAAACTTGCTGACAAAACAACTACTGAAAGAATGGTATATCCTATGAATCGTTTCCCTAGCTTTAAGACCCCTATAATAAGTAAAGGCAAGTTCAATAGTAAATTTATTACCCCTGTATTTAAAGGCGTAATAATACCAAGCATGATAGCAATCCCACTTAATCCCCCACTTAAAATCTCATGTGGAATTAACAAAAAATTATAGGCAAAGGCGACTAATATCGATGCAAGTGTAATAACCACAATATTACGCATAACAATTCCCCTATCATTAACGAACAGTTTTAATCTTAGAATACCCAACTTATTCGTTCAAAAAACCTGGAGTATCGCAGTTGCGTCCAGAGGCTTTGAGCCAATAGATGTTTTTTGCGCGAAAGCGTAGTGCTAACGCAGCGTCAGCAACGTGTTTTGTATGTGCGAAAGCGAAGCGACAGCACGTAGTTGGTCACTCAGTCGTTGCCACAGCACGTGGCGTTCTTAGACTGGGTTCCTCTTTTTCAGCGGATGATTGGACAACCGCTGAAAAAAGTTAAAAAAAACGATATTTATTTCTTCTGATATTCTTTTTTCTGCTCCTCTTTTATCGGCACTTCTTTTAAAGGCTCCTCTTTATTCTCTGCTACATTCTCTGCAACCCCATAAATACGTTCAAGCATTGGCGGATGTGTATAACGAAACCACTTTACGAGTAACTGTGGATTCACTTCACTTAACCCAGATATCGTTAGCTTTTGGAATGCAGTAACTGCAGACTCTCGATCACCCGTTAATGAAATCGCATATTGATCAGCTCTCGTTTCCTGATACCGCGAAATATAATTCGACAGAGGGCTTGAAGCAAATAATAAAACGGATGTTATGAGTAAAAATAATGGATAAGAGCTTATATCACCGATTTTTTTAATTTTTAATACCTGTCCGTAACGTCCAATCATCCACCTTAAACATTTCGCTGATAGCCATAACCCTAGCAATGTCAGCAAAAGATATCCCGCAATCCCAAAATAAATATGCTTCTCAACGTAGTGTCCCATTTCATGAGCCATAATATATAATATTTCATTATCTGTTAAACGATTTAACGTTGTATCCCAAAGCACAATTCTCGAATTACTGCCAATACCCGTTACATAAGCATTTAAGGCATTTGTTTTTTCTGCCATATTGACTTCATATACATGCTCTGCTGGTATATTTGCCTGTGCAGCAATAGACAAAATTTTTGCCTCTAGCTCTTTATTTTTGAGCGGATAAAAATCGTTATATAAAGGATCAATAACTACAGGTTGAATAAACATTACAAAAATTGTAAACGGAATCGTTAGAAACCATGCATAGAGCCACCATCTTTTGGCACTTTTTTGGATGAGCCAATAAAGGACAGACACGATAATTAAGCTCATGCCAAAGTTGACCCAAAATTCAATAATGCCATCCCGCATCCATGATGAAAATCCTTGTGTACTTATTCCGTAGGCTTTACTTAAATTGTAACGATAATAATTGAGTGGAAATAGTACAACATATAGTAAAAGTGATAATAAAAATAAGTAACTTGCATTTTGTAATAGCTTCCATTTTGCTTGTGACGTCGCTACCTTTTCGAAATAACGTGATACGCCCATTATTAATATCATGAAAAAGACTAACCATTCCAAAGGTGTAGCAACAAAGAATAGGAAGTTCCGTATTTTCGAATATTCACCACTTAAATATAATTCTTTTTCAGACATAAACATCACTGGATCGGCGGCTGTCCCCTGCATCGCTCGTGGTATAGTACCACCACCGCTATGGAATATATACCAATACATACACAGCACATAAACACCGAATATAAGTAGCGCGACAATTCCCATTTTTTTCGCTATGTCATTTCCTCCCTTGTTCAACACTAAGTTCGTCCTATAGTAAGTGTAAGCTAAATTGAAAAAGTTAGAACAAAATTTTCTTTGTTTTTATTTACCTTCTATTATAATTCACACCAAAAGATCCTCTTTGCGTGAGGATTTACCTTGCTTCCGCGGGTATTCACTTTGCTTTCGCGAGTATTCTCCTTGCTTCCGCGGGTATTCTCCTTGCTTCCGCGGGTATTTACCTTGCTTCCGCGGGTATTCTCCTTGCTTCCGCGGGTATTTACCTTGCTTCCGCGGGTATTCTCCTCGCTTCCGCGGGTATTCTCCTTGCTTCCGCGGGTATTCACTTTGCTTCCGCGTGTATTCACTTTGCTTCCGCGGGTATTCTCCTTGCTTTCGCGGGTATTTACCTTGCTTCCGCGGGTATTCTCCTTGCTTCCGCGGGTATTCACTTTGCTTTCGCGGGCTATTTAAAATAGAAAGATTCGACTTATTAATCATAAATCTTGCCTATACAGCTAAACGAAATTGAATGTAAAAGATTCACTTTTTGTTTTTCCAAATAAAAATATATCCTCTTATGACATAATTCCGTAATCAACAATAATAACATGGAATGGGGATTGTTTATCCCTATGAAAGGAGGGTTGTACTTGCTAACTGAGTTACTGACAAAAGATACTATACAACTCGCAAATTTTGTAAATACTTGGCAGGAGGCTATTCATTTAGCTGCTAGTCCACTATTAAAGCAGAATAAAATTGAAGAACGCTATATTGAAGCAATGATTCATTCCATTGAAAAACATGGTCCTTATGTAGTCATTACACCAAAAGTAGCGATTCCACATGCACGGCCCACGGAAGGAGTTAACGCGTTAGCCATCAGCCTATTAAGTTTACAAAAACCTGTCTTGTTTGGACCAAAAAAACCTGTTTTCTTAATTATTGTCTTAGCTACGACCGATCATGCGTCTCATCTACAAGCATTAGTTGACTTAACAAAGATTTTGCAAGAACCAAATCAAATTGATAGTATCATCGCCTGCCAGCATAAAGAAGAGATTATTAAAGAAATTCAACAAATTGTCGCAAAGGAGTAACCTTGATGAAAATTTTAGTAGTGTGCGGGAATGGCTTAGGCAGTAGCTTTATTATGGAGCTAATTGTAAAAAAAGCATTAATTGAACTGGGGAAAGTTGCAGAAGTAACTCATACAGATTTAGCATCTGCCAAGGGAGAGAAAGCGGATATTTATATTGGTGCGGACGATATTGTCAATCAATTGCCTGAAGAGAGAGGTCACATCGTTAGTATTGTTAATATGATGAGTATTTCAGAAATTAAATTAAAGCTGAAGCCGCTGTTATGAAGTATTGATCTTTTTGAAAGGCTGTTTTCTTAAAAATTGTTGCTGTTAAAACAAAAAGGCAGATTTAATCTACAAAGAGGTAACTTCCAATCAGACAATCAACTAGTTATTTAGCTGTAAAATGCTCAATATTCAATATCTGTTCTTTGTGAATGACTGTTGTAACACCTTGAACAATTTGGCTATTCCCGTTCCACATCTCTGATTTTTGTATTTTTTCTAAGTCAAAAATTCTTTCCCAACTTTGTTCCTTTGTGATATTTAATTTATCTTGTTCAAATAATTTACTTTCTTCATCTGTCATTGAACAAAACCATTCATTTAATACACAATGCCAAGCCTCAAAATCAGATAGAAGAACATTATTATCGGGTACTTCAACTGTCAAACTTACAGCATCCGTTCCTTTATAAAAGTGTCCTTCATCATTCAAATTTGGTTTTTTTGTCCAAAGCCAAATTGGAAATGAACCGTCATTGTTAATCCTTCTGTCCATTTGTTTAATCATCCATTTATATGAAGGTAAGAAATCTTCATCAACAAAATCTTCGTTCCCTGTTAGAATCCCTTGTTCATTTATTAGATTAAATGCTTCAATTGTTTGATTCGTAAAGTAAACTCCCATATATCAAACTCCTAGTCTTATGTATTTTGAAAAATTATATCAAAAAACTACAAACTTTACGAAAACAGACTTTTGAAAAAACGAATGAAAAATTGGATAGGATGAGGTGTTAATATGTTAGATGTTATAATGAATGACATTTTAGGAACACCAGCTATATTAGTCGGCCTATTCGCTTTTGTCGGTTTATTAATCCAAAAAAAGTCAGCTTCAACCGTTCTTTCTGGTACGTTAAAAACGATTATGGGCTTTGTTATACTTGGCGCGGGTGCAACCGTTTTAATTGGTTCTTTAAATCACTTTAGTAATATGTTTGATCATGCATTTAATGTCCAAGGAGTCATCCCAAATAATGAAGCGATTGTAGCAGCTGCACAAACTAATTTCGGAACATCCACTGCCATGATCATGGTTTTCGGTATGATAATGAACATTTTATTTGCGCGATTTACGCCTTTAAAATATATATTTTTAACTGGTCATCATACATTATTTATGGCGTGTTTAATTGCAGCATCGCTTTCAGTCGGCGGTATGAATGGCTTTCCGCTTATTATTGTTGGCTCTATACTACTAGGTATTTGCATGGTTGTATTCCCTGCCATTTTACAACCAACAGTTCGTCAAATAACAGGTAGTGATGATTTTGCTGTTGGTCATTTTGGAAGCATTGGCTATTATGTATCCGCTAAAATTGGAAAGATCTTTGGCAACAAAGCCAAATCAACAGAAGATATAAATGTCCCGAAATCTCTAGGTTTTTTAAGAGATACATCTGTAGCTGTTTCGTTAACTATGAGTCTATTTTTCATAATCGTTGCCCTATTCGCAGGTCAAACTTATATTGAGGGACAATTATCTGGCGGTTCAAACTTTATCGTCTTTGCCATTATTCAAGCTATTACCTTTGCCGCTGGTGTCTATATCATTTTGGCAGGCGTACGGATGCTAATTGCCGAAATAATCCCTGCTTTTAAAGGGATAGCAGATAAACTTGTACCAAACACAAAGCCTGCATTAGACTGCCCTACGATTTTCCCGTTCGCACCAAATGCTGTTATTATCGGCTTCCTGTTTAGCTTTGTAGCGGGCCTAGTATCGATGTTTATACTTCCTCTCATAGGGCTAAAAGTGATTGTACCTGGGCTTGTACCACATTTCTTCACAGGTGCGGCTGCAGGAATATTCGGCAATGCAACTGGTGGTAGAGTCGGTTCTATGGTAGGAGCATTTGCCAACGGCTTAATTATTAGCTTTATCCCTGCGATTCTATTGATCTTTATGGGTGATATCGGCTACGAAGGCACTACATTTGGAGATTCAGATTTTGGCATTGTGGGAATCATTATTATTAATGTATTAAAATTATTTGGTGCAGTTTAATATAAACAATTGGCCTCGCAAACGCTTTAAATGTTTGCGAGGCTAGTTTAATTGACAAAGAAAAGGGTTATTTTTGCAAAAAATATAAATATTTCGCAATATCCTCCTACCTTTTTCACTATACACATAGAGAAAATTCATTAAAAAACGAACTAAATACTCAGTGCTTTGAAAATATCGAGAATGATTTAAACCCATTTCCCTCTAGTAAATTACAAAAAATCTGATAGTATTTAATGGTAAAATAAAAATCCATTGTCTGACATCTGACTTAGAAAAACTTTTCGCCGATATAAATCATACATATAATTGGAGGTACTCATTTTGAAAAAAATATTGATTGGCTTTTGTTTAATAGTTTTGTTACTAGTAGCAGGCTGTTCAACAACTCCGTCTAAAAAAACGCAAGATGACTATAAAATTGGGATCTTACTCTCAGATGCAGGGCTTGGAGACGAATCATTTAATGATTCGGCTTTTAAAGGGCTTGAGAAAGCACGAGATGAGCTAGGTATTTTGTTCGATTATAAAGAAGCTCCTGATGGCAATTACGAACAGAAGCTAGAAGAACTAGTAGCAGAAAAGTATAACGTCATTATCGGTCTTGGATTCTCTGTACAGGAAGCTTTAGAAAAGACGGCGAAGAAATATCCTGATCAGCAATTTATCCTTATTGATGGTCAATCAGATGTTGCAAATATCACTTCCATAACCTTTAAAGAGCAGGAAGGCAGCTTTTTACTTGGAATGGTTGCATCAATGACGAGTAAAACTGGAAAAATAGGGTTTATTGGTGGTGCAGATGTTCCAGTTATCCATCATTTTGAAAACGGCTTTATTGAGGGAGCTAGATATTTTAATCCAAACATCGAAATTGTTAGTGAGTATGCTGGCACATTTGATGATACCAATGCAGGTGCCGCAATAGCAGAACGTTACATAAAGAACGGCGTAGATTTTATTTATCATGCAGCGGGATTCACAGGCTTTGGCTCTATTAAAAAAGCTGAAGAAATGGGCGTATATGCGGCGGGAGTTGATACTGATCAATTTTACATAGCCGAAAAGACGGTCGTAACATCGATGTTAAAAAATGTCGACCAAGCTGTTTTTAAAATGGCTAAAACATTAGTTGATGACGGGGAAATTTCTGAAAAATCTTTTTTATTTGGTTTAGCTGATAACGGCGTCGGGCTTGCGGATATACGTATTATTAAACTTACACCTGAGCAACAGACTGCCATTGAAAAAGCAAAAGAAGGTATTGTCTCAGGTAAAATAAAAGTTACTGCAGAAAAGGGGAACAGCCAGTGACACTTCGAAAAAAATTATTTATGAACATACTTATACCCATTGTCCTCGCCATGGCAATGATTGGCTTTATTATCGTACAAACATTTGATATACAAACAACCGCAGAAGATGATACAGAGCTCTTACTGGCAGTGAAAGAACTTGAGCAAAGTTTAGTTGTAGCGAGCCAATCACTAAATAATTACACATATTTAGCTAGTGAGGCCAATAAAAATGAAGCTCTTTCCATTTTAAAAGAAACAAAAGTAAATTTAGAAAAACTCTCAACGATTGCAAAAGTAGCTGATCATAAGGCTATCATCAAAAAAATCGAAGGTAAATACGACGAGTTAGCAAAAGCTTCTGAAGCAGGGTTTCTTGCTCACAATCGTCCTGAAATAAAAAAACAAGCAATAAGAATATCTGGTATTTTGAATGATATGTTTCTACTAAAAAAAGACACAAATGAATGGTATAAAGAAACGAATGAATTAGCAAAGCAAAAAATTTCGTTCATTACTACAACAACAATTATCGGAAGTATCCTTTTAATTATTGCTACAATTATTTTTTCGTATGTCGCAACGAAAAAAATTACAAATCCGATTAACCGAATTGTGGATTATGCACAATCGGTGGCTGCAGGGAATTTGACAATTGACACCTCTGCCCTCTCCTTTAAAAAAGGCAGTCGAAATGAAGTTGATCAATTAACTGAGAACTTTTCCACAATGATTGTTAGCTTAAAAAGCACCGTACAATCCATTGATATTGTAGGGAAAAATGTTGGTCTCTTCACTAAGGATGTCACAAGCTATATTGAAACGATTAATGAAGGCAGTCTACAAATTGCAACATCAACGGACGAATTGGCGAAGGGAAGCCTCACTATTTCAGAAGATATCCAGTCAACTGCGATCCTTATGAATACGATGGCAGATCAATTTACTACTGTTCAGCAGACAAGTGAACAATCAGCCATAAACGGCAACCAGGCACTTACTGCTGTCCAAAACGGTCGTAGTTCACTTGAAAAGCAGTCCTCTATTGCGAAGGATATTTCATCCACTTCGATTAACATCAAAGAGGCTGTTACTCAATTCTCTCAATTCACAACAGAAATTGAAGGTGCCGCTAATGCAGTCCATGCTATTGCTGATCAAACAAATCTCTTAGCATTAAATGCTGCCATCGAAGCAGCTCGTGCTGGAGAAGCCGGAAAAGGATTCGCAATTGTAGCAGAGGAAGTCAAAAAACTATCTCATGAAACTGAAAAAGCAACGGCTTTCATCTCTTCTATGGTGACACATATACAAGATGGCATTACGCTCATTCTTTCTACGGCAGAGCAGGGACATCAGCTATCAAAAGAACAATTACAATCGATGACCGATACAGAGAAGTCATTTGAAGCAATTGCAACTCATGTGTTAGACATTAATGATCAGTTACAGCAGCTTACCGAAGATATGGAACAAACAAGTGAAATGAGCCAGCAAATGAACAGTGCCATTGAAAACATTTCAGCTATTACGGAAGAAACTGCTGCAGGAACAGAGGAAATATCCGCTTCTACCCAAGAGCAGCTACACTCCTTCCAGAAAATTAGTGAAAAGGTTTCAGAACTTCAAGACATGACAAATACATTGTCTGTAGAGCTTAAAAAATTTACATTATAATGATGAATGCACTTTAAGAAAAATGAAAGACACATAATAAGAAAAGCAAAATCCCGAATAACGTTCAATATTCGGGATTTTGCTTATTGAAATATTATAAAGTTAAACTACCATCAACTACAATTATTGATTCTACCTCTTCCAGCTCTTATTTCAAGATAAATATTTCATTGTTAAATGGAGAACTGCAATTTCATCTCCTGTGTTTTCATAGCTATGCTTTCTATTTGCTTCAAATTGAATCGAATCAAATTCGTTTAATGCATATATTTCTTGTCCGACTTGAATCGAAATTTCCCCTTTCATTACTGTTACATATTCGATAGCTCCTTCATGATGAGGTTCTGCCTCATATATGCTATTCGGTTGCAAACAAGCACGATGCATTTCCAATCCTGTTTCTTTTTTGTAACGAAATATAGTCTCTAATCGCCACATTTGGTTTTCTTCTATAATAAATCCTTCTCCGAAGCGTGCGACATTTACTATATCTTCAATAACCATAAGCCGTGATAACGGAATAGATAATCCTTTTGTAATCTTCCAAATGACGCCTAATGTAGGATTCGTCTCTCCCCTCTCAATTTTTCCTAATGTTAATTTACTAACACCCGTTTTTTTCGCTAACTCTTCTAAACTTAATTTCTGTTCATTCCTTATTTGTCGTAACAGTTGACCAACTTGCAGAATTACTTCTTTTGTTTGCATATCCTCTTGTTCTTTCATACAAACCTCACTTTCGGTATATTATAATTTACTTTTCATCTAAATAATTATATTATAATATATATTTAGAAAGGAGCGAACGAAATGCGTGCTATCTTATTAGGTATTTTATCATCTGCGTTTTTTTCAGCTACATTTATTATAAATCGAGTTATGAACGTATCAGGAACAAGCTGGGCTTGGACTGCTTCCTTCCGATTTTTATTCGCTTTACCCATTTTATTCTTTATCGTCCTATTTCGCAAAAACCTTCGTCCACTATGGGTAGAAATGCGTAAACATCCTTTAGCATGGATTGGCTATGGCACAATAGCAGGGGTTGGATTTTATTCATTATTAAGCTATGCTGCTGTATTTAGTCCCGCATGGCTCGTAGCAGGTACATGGCAAATAACCATTTTAGCTGGTTTGTTATTATCTCCATTATTTTTTATTACATTGGAGACAAAGTCAGGAGTTAAACGAGTTCGCGGTAAAATTCCTATGCGAAGCTTACTCGTTTCCTTATTTATTTTAACAGGTGTCATTTGTATGCAATTAACAGAAGCTGGGGATATTTCTGTTTCTCAATTTTTAACCGGCTTCCTCCCTGTCGTCATCGCAGCATTCTTATATCCTTTCGGTAATCGAAAAATGATGGAAATCGTTGATGGTCGCTTAGATACATTTCAACGCGTGTTAGGCATGGCAATTGGTAGTCTTCCTGTCAGTATTATATTAGCTATTTATGGTTGGACTGCAACTGGCATACCAACATCTGGGCAAATCATGCAAGGATTCTTATTAGCATTATGTTCGGGCGTTATCGCCACAATGACATTTTTCTTCGCTACTGACTTGGCGAAAAATAACCTTTCTTTGTTAGGGGCTGTGGAGGCAACACAAGCTGGAACAATGGTATTTACTGTTCTTGGTGAAATGCTTTTTTTAAACGGTTCTTGGCCTGTTGGAGTATCTTTAATCGGTATGATCATTATCATGATGGGCATGGTAGCCAATAGTATTTTAAATCGGTCTGTTCCTGTACCCATACAAAAGAAAACAGCATAGTTTTCCTTTCTTCAAGTAGCATTTTAGTTTGTGTAAAATGCTGCTTTTTTCTGATGACATAGATTTATAGTTATAATTCAAGCTATTGCGACATGGGAGCAAAAAGGATGTTCTTAAAGCCATTTATAGACTTTAAGAACATCCCACATAAACATTAGATACGCAATATTTATATTCATTTAGTCATTCTAATGAAAACTATATTTTGCTAGCATTTCTCCCCAAGGTGCCATTCCTGACTCTTTAAAACCCACACTGGCATATAGTTTTCTTGCTTGCTCGTTGTCCGGCTGATACCCGAGCCAGATGATGTCAGTGCGATCATCTCTACTCCGGATGTCTTCAATAATCAATTTCATTGCGCTCTTGCCATATCCACGCCCTTGAAATTGCTCATCAATCATAAATCTATACACCCAATAGTTTCTATCATCCGAATCAATCCCGTACATTGCAAAACCGATAAGTATTTCTTCAAAATAGATTGCATTGATCTTCATGTATGGTAAAAATTTGCTTTCTGCAATTGAATACAGATTCGAGGCAATAAACCCTTCTTGTTCTTGCTTAGGCTTCAGTTGAATACAAGCTTCCCAATTACTTTGATCAATTGATCTTAAACTAATCAAACTTCAGATTCCTCCTCTAGTAGTAGAGAAATCCATGATCACGAACTCTCTACTAAATAAGTATTCCCCTACTGATAAAACAACCTGTTTTTTTTATATACATACTACATCACTCCTCATAAGATGGTAGTCATCGTTAAATTGTACAATTATATAGAAATATTGCTCTCTATTTGTACTTTTGTTTATTTCGGCATACAGGGAATTATCCCTTCTATATTTCTACTCATCACCATAACGTGTCGTTGATTTCCGTCCGACTAGGCGCCGTCAGATGTGAACATTAAATATAAAGAGAGCATGTCTTTTCATTCATAAAAAAACATGCTCCCTTTAATGTATTATTATAGTGTTATCAAATATACTTTATTAATACGATAAACTTCCTGCTATAATTAATCCTACCGTAATGCCCACTGCAAATAAGCTGAAGCCTACTGCAGTATTTCCTTCTTCCACTTTTTTCTCCAAGCTTGTTTTTGGTGTTAACACGTATTCAATAATTAAATACACAACCACTTGTGTAGCAATTCCGATTAACCCCCAAATAAAAGCATCAAGAATATGAACACTTGAAGACCATACTGTATATAATGTGATGCCTAATCCAATCACTTTTCCCCATAGCTTTAATGCAACGGCCATATTGCCTTCTTTAATTAAGTTCCACTCTGAAAATTTTGTTGTAAAAGCAAATGCAACAATACCAATCAAAATGAGAATTAACCCTGTCCCTGTATATAATAAAAAATTTAAAAAACTATCTAATGAGAAATATCCCATTCCAATACACACTCCTTTTATCGTGCTTCAGTTTGTTTCACTTTACTCTCTTAAAATCTTACAATTTTCTAATATCCTATTGGTAGAAAATAAGATCCGTTATCTGTAATTTGTCCCCCTGCGCGAATACCTATTGCACTTGCCTTACCATTAATATAAAAGCAACCATACATATAATGCGCTCGTTTTGGACCTTGTTCTGTTTGAATCATAGTTTGTGGTAGCTCTATAAATTGTTGATAAACAGGAAGTTCATCTATATATGTTTTATGAATATCTTCCGCAATTTTTTTACCTGTATTTGAAAAAATCTCGACAGTGTCTCCTTCGCGACCAAATGAAGGCTTTTTTACAAAACTTTGTCCTTGTTGCCAAAAAACATCTGGATCTAGATAAGTTGGTAAAAAATATTTATGTATTGCGTTATGTTCTTCAGGTGTATAAAATGAATGTTCTTCCTCATGTAGCCCCCAAATGAGCGCCATTATTGCCTTAGATTGTAGTAAAAAAGCAGAAGGAGGATTCACAATGGCTAAGTCTTTTTGTTCCACTAGCTTCATCAACGATTGACCAACTTTTTCCTTCGTTATTGGATCTTCATCATATATCAAATGTTCAATAGGATACGTCTGTCGATATAAAACATCGATTTTTTCTCCGCTTCTATCATAAAGACCTTGTGGTAGAACAACTTCTTCATTTTCTAAAATTGGCTCATCGACAAGTTGTAAGTGATTAAAGTCCATATACTGACTTTTTAATCCAGAGAGTTCCTTTAAATACATTGTTGTCAATTTATCTTCTTCATGTTCCGAGTGTGCTGCGAAAACAATATTGCTATCTTCATATTTTCTCCTCGTACGAAACGACAACGTTACAGCTTTCAAAATTGCTTGTTTTAACTGGTCTTCGCAGCCTTCGTTTGGATTTTGCATCTTAAACTGTTCACACACTTTTCCATTCACAAAAAAAGATTCCTTTATAAATGTAGGTGTATCTGCGTTTATTTCAAGCAATTTTACTTGTTCATCGGTCACTACTAAATCTAAACGAGCAATGACACTTTCTACTGGAAGTGTTTGCAAACGGATGAAAGAGTGAGTTTCAGTGGGAAATCCAAGACGCAAAAGTGTCTCATCATCTACCATACGCAACAAAGTAGCCGACTTATAAATAATATGGCCTATCTGGTCAGTTGCTTGGCGAATCCTATTAATCGTTTCTGAACTTTCTCTCTTAATATCAAATAGAGCATATTCCATCCCATAAATGTCATGCCAAAAATCCTTTATTTGGCTAAAAAATTGTTGTCGATTATCTCGAAATCGGTTCATCTTTACCCTCCAAAACCGCCTTTTGAACCACTGCCTATTCCTGATTTATAATTCGATACATATGTTTTATAGTCAGCACTTTTTTGTAATGATGTTTTTGTTCCATAATATTTCCCACCATGGTAGTAACTACGCGCATAAGTTGAATCATTATCATCGCAATAATACGTACCCGTTTCCTTATCCCAATCCCAATCATCACAATCCGTTCCTGTTGGCTCTGCATATCCCCTTTCCTCTCCACAAGCAGTTAACGTTACCAAAGCCGCAGCTGCTAATGCTCCTGTCATCATCTTCTTTGTTTTCTTCATGTTAAAAATCCACCTTCCTATGTAGCAAGCGTATATCCTGTTGGCGTAACATATAAAATATACACACCTCGATCTTCATCAATTTCAGCTGAGTCACGCTCCCACTCCTTGTCTTCGATATATGTATATATACTGCCGATCATGCTTAAAATATCTAAATGATTCGCCATATATTCAAATGTGATAAGCGGATGATTTTTATAGGTATTTAATTCACGAATTTCAAGTTTAATACCTTCATATAAGTGCTCTTGCATTTCCATTGGTGTTTCTTCATACAACTCTACATAAATCACGAATAACTCATCTTCAATAGCAGAAGACAATTGTTTATAAGTCTTACCTTCTTTAATAAAAAATTCACATTCTCTTCTTGTTAAAATTTGTGGTAAGTCAATATTAGTATAATAATAGATTGGTTCAAACTTGTCTTTACCTTTTTGCAAACGATATTCCAACATCGCACCTTCGAATTGCATAACACACTTCCCTTTATAAATATTGTTTTTATATTCATCGTAGATTTTTCTATCCAGAAGCTCCTTATTTTTTTATACGACTGAGATTTATAATTAGTTTCATTTTATTCTACTAAACTTCAACTTAGGTATCATTAGGGTTTGTACCTACCTGCATTATTAATTCCCATAAAGTTATGTGTTTTTTTGTAGAGAGAAACTTCATACATTCGAGTACTCCCCCACAATGACATGTATTTATTTTTGAATATAAAAATCTCACTTAAACTAGAAAGATTTAACCATTCTAGTTTAAGTGAGATTAAGTTTGTTACTACTTGCTTTACTTCAGCGTTTTATTAAAAACCTCATCATTCAAGTTGCCCTTTTGTTCGTTCACTCATCTTTCGCTTTTGAATTTTTGCTTGTGTAAGTTGTAAAGATTGTTTTAATGTTTGTGTCCTCTTAGCTTGTTGAAGTGCAATCATGATTGCGGGAATTAAGCTACCTTCAGTAACAGGTTTCACTAAATAGCCCATAATATTATCTTGCCTAGACTTCTCTATAAATTCTTTTTGACTATATGCAGTAATCAGCAACACTGGTATATCTAACTGCCGGCCTATAACTTCGCTTGCTTTTAACCCATTTAATTTTGGCATTTCTATATCCATTAACACAAGATCCGGCTTCAATTTAAAAGCGAGCTCGATCGCTCGATCACCATTTCCTGCTTCCCCGACTACCTCATAACCGTTTTTCCGAAGCAACATTTTTAAGTCCATCCTGATAATTGGTTCGTCCTCAGCAATTAGAATCCGTTTTTTCATCACACCACAACCTTTCTTGCAGGAAGTTTTCTATGTGTTGGTATTCCTTTGTTGCGCAAAAGAAACGCCTGTGCACTTAGCTAAAAGCATTTGTTCGATTAAATCTGATAAATAAGCACCCGCTTCAAGTGAAGTTAGTCCATCTTTATGAATATTTGAAATGACCGTCCGATCGGCTTCAACTGTTTTTTCAGTAGGCCGATAAATCATGTAAGCACTCAGGCTTTCATCTGTATTTAGACCTGGCCTTTCGCCAATTAACGAAATAACAAGGTCACAATTAACAATAGCAGCCACTTCGTCTTGCACCCACACACGCCCTCGCTTAATAAAAAATGGTTTTGCGACGCTTATATTTTTTAATTTTAATCCTTGTATTAAAGCAGGTAGTAAATCAGCTACATTGGCTTCTACTGCCGAGGAGCTCAATCCATCACAAACAATAATTTGAACATTTTTTCCTTTATCCCCATTTTGTTTAAGATACTTTATAGATTCATCTGATAGCTTTCGGCCAGCATCTAAATCCATTAAGTAAGATTTCATATCATTAGCTTTTGTTTCCAGCTTGTGTAAACCCATCTTTTGAAGAAAATCATCACTGACATCTCTTAATACAGCATCCTGTGCGGCTGCATGGTCAATTAAAAATTGCAAATAACTTGTCGTCAACATTCGAGTGCCAGTTCGACCAATACCTATACGAGCAGGTGTAATACTCTGTGCTCGTTCAATAGATGCGGCGTTATGCGGGTTGTCAATCCCTTTTATACGTCCTTCTGGAAAATGTATGACTTCTTCTTTATTTTGAGCGGTATCGTTTTTGGGCGAATTCATATTTTTCTGTACTTCTTCTACTACTCTTTGAACAATATCTTGAATTTCTTGAATATCCATTTTGATCTCCCCTCCTCAATCAAAAATTGATAAGTCTCCTGCTCGTTTTGTCAACTTTCCATTTTCCATTAGGCCCATATTCTCCAACCATTTTTCGAATTCTCGAAGTGGTCGTAATCCTAGAATCTCACGCAAACTAGCATCATCGTGATAGCTTGTATCTTGATAATTCAGCATGACATCATCTCCACCCGGTACTCCCATATAAAAATTTGCACCTGCAACTGCCGTTATGATACCGGCAACTTCCTGATCATTTTGATCGGCATCCATATGATTTGTGTAAGTTGGAGCAATACCCATTGGCAAGCCATGCAATTTCCCCATAAATCCATCTTCGAGATCCGCTCTAATTAATTGGCGGCCATCATAAAGTGTCTCCGGTCCAATAAAGCCTGAAACAGTATTCACCATGAAAGGCTTCCAGTGACGTGCATAACCGTAACTTCTTGATTCAAGCGTTTGCATATCTACCTCAAAATCAGCATTTAAAGATACTTCCGAACCTTGCCCTGTTTCAAAATACATAAAGTTTGGGCCAGCAGATGTACCATATCGAGCCATCATCTCATAGCCCTCATCAAGAATTTTTGTAGATATACCAAACGCTTCATTCCCTTTTTGTGTACCTGCTAAACTTTGAAACATTAGTGCGATAGGCGCTCCCTGTTTTAAAGCCTCCATTTGTGTAGTTATATGGGCTAATACACAATTTTGCGTTGGAATCTGCCAGTTCTCAATAAATTCATGCGAAAGTGTCAAAAGTTTTTTGACGGATTCAATTGTATCCACATTCGGATTAATACCAATGACTGCATCACCTGCTCCATAGGATAATCCTTCTTTTATTGAATACAAAATGCCTTCTGGGACATCATTTGGATGGTTGGGCTGACAACGAAAAGCTAAGCGACCAGGCTCTCCAATTGTCGTATTACAATGAGCTTGATATCTCATTTTCTGTGAAGCAAGAACAAGATCAATGCTCGACATCAGCTTAGCAACTGCTGAAATCATTTCACTTGTTAGTCCTCTTGAAAGTTTCAATAATTTATCTGTACCTGTATCTGATGACAGAATATAATTTCTTAGTTCACCGACTGTCCAATTTTGAATATCTTTGTAAATCGTGTCGCTAATATCATCATAAATCAAACGTGTTACTTCATCGATCTCATACGGAATAACCGGATTCTCATAAATTTCTTTCAGCTGCATCTCGCTAAGTACTACTTTTGCTGCCATACGCTCAAGTGATGATTCTGCTGCTACACGAGCCATCACATCCCCGGATTTTGCTTCACTGGCTTTTGCAAGTACCTCCTTTACCGACGAAAACGTATAATGAGTTCCCTTTACTATGCAAGACCATTTCATCATTTAACACCCCTTTTTATTATGTTAAAGATTGCAATCAAACAAAAAAAGCGCTTCCACATATCCCTGAAGAAAATTTTCTTCGGGCGTGAAAGGCGCCTTTGCCTTAGCTATTATTTTAGTTAATTCTACACTACTAGCAAATATTTTGTAAATAGTTCGAAAACAATATCAACTTCTGTGATCTTAGTGACATTTAGTATTATTTAACCTCGTTAGATACAATCGGAAAGGTTATTGAAACTTTTGTCCCTTTTTCAGAAATAGGGAATGAAAAAACGCCTTGTAGCTTCTCTTCAACTAACATTTCTACAAGTTGTAATCCTAAAGATGACAGATCGCCTATCGAAAAAGGATTACCAATTCCAAATCCATCATCCATTACTGTAATCGTAACCATTTGCTTTCGTTGTCTCAAATTAATAACAATTTCCCCGTAATTTCTTGAAGGAAAAGCATGCTTAATACTATTTTGAACTAACTCATTAACAATCAGTGCTACAGCTGTTGCTTTATCTGAAGGACAGAATATCGACTCTCCTTCTACAGACACAGCAATATGTTGATCTGGAATAATAGACGAGGAAACTAACAAAGTAGAAATTTGTTGTATTAAAAGTTTAATATCTGCTTCCTCAATTCCACGCTGGGCCAAGTAATCATGCACTAAAGCCATACTAGATATACGAGATATACTATCGTGAAATACCTCAACTATTTCTTCCGAGTGAGTGCGTTGCATTTGTAATCTCAATAAACTAGAAATAACCTGTAAATTATTTTTAACGCGATGATGAATTTCCTGAACGACAATAGCTTGAAAGACACCTTGCTTGTCTTCGCTATTAGTCGCTTTCATAAGCTGCTCTATATTTCTTTCGTTCTGCACTACCTGTGAAATATCTCTTTCTTTTATTAATACCGCGATGGTCTCCCCATACAGGTCTTTTATAGGAACAATATCTTGTTGCATGACTCCACGCTCTTCCGTAATTCCTCTTGATCCAAAAACTGGTTTCCCGGTTTTTAAACTAAATAATACACCTGGCTCCATTTCTTCAAATGCTATTTTCCCTAGCAAACTTTTTTTATATAAAGATGCGATAGTAGTAGGCTTTGCCTCAGCTACAATTAAAGAAGCGTTATCTTCTTCTAAAAGACAGTCGATAAAAATATCCGCTTGAGAAAGGTCAGCTATTATTTGAAGGTTTTTGGCCACACCTAAAATAATTTCACACTGTACATTTGATAAATTTGTTAATCGTTCTAAATCTAAAATTCCCATCATAATAACGCACTTCCCCTTTCTCTAGTTTTTCAAACACTATAACAAAAATTGTGTTCAATGCGATACATCTATTAGAGAGCATCAAACAAAATTTAGTAAAAATAATAGAAAAGGACAAAACGTGTTTATTCACACTGACTTGCCCTTTTCTTTACTACATTCGGTTGTTTCGATCGTTCATTATACATCTAATCCTAAGTGTGAACGCAATGTGCTACCTTCATAATCAGCTCGGAATAAACCACGTTCTACTAAGTTCGGAATAACATCGCTAAAGAATAAATCTAAAGATTTTGCAGGACCACCTGGCACAGCTATAAAGCCATCCATTGCTCCTTTTTCATAAAATTTCACAATTTGATTCACAATATCTTGTGGCGCACCAATTGCTACAAGATGTGCAGAGCCAATTACCTCTGGACGTTCTAATAATTCTTCAACAGTCGGCTCATTTTCTATAATATATCGGCGCACGAGATGTGCATGCGTTTTACTACGTACTTTTTGATTTTCAGGCGGCAACATATTTGCTGTTACGCAATCCATTAGAGCTAAATGACGAATATCCATTCCAATTACGGATTCTAGGGCAATATAGCGACGCTCAATTGTTAAATGCTCGTGTGCTTTACGGTGCATTTCTAATGCCTCCTCATATGTATCACCAATAAAGAAATACAATCCTGGTAATAAACGCATGTCATCTGCTGAACGCCCTAACTCAACAGCGCGCTTGCGCAAGTCATTGCGTAATTCAATACCTACTTCTATATCTGGAGTGGCAGCAAAAATAGCATTTGAAACTGCTGCCGCAAATTGACGGCCTATATCCGATGCGCCTGCTTGGAATAGAGGAATATCACCTGCTGGATGCATAGGTATATTTAATGGTCCCTTTACATGAAAATACTCACCATCATGGTTAATCGGCTTCACAAGCTCTTTAATTTTCTCTAAATCTCCATTTGCCTCTAATATTTCAAAAGGGTTGCTATGCCATAGTCGCTGGACAACATCCTTACATTCTGATGCCTTTGCATAACGCTCCTCTGACGAAGGCATCAACTCGTTGCTAAAATTAGATGCTCCATCAATTGATGTTACTAGGTTCCAACCTAAACGCCCTTCACTAATCCAATTCAAGGATTGTAATTGGCGCGCAATAATATAAGGTGGATTAAATGATGTTGAAACTGTTGTTACCAAACCAATTTGTTTAGTTTCTCTTGCCACCGTCGCCATTAAAAAACTTGGATCTAGCCCTACTGTTCCTTTCATTTTAGCTATTAATTCTGGATGCGCTATTAAATAATCTGCCTTAAATACAAAATCTAACTTCGCTGCCTCAGCACGCTTTGCAAATGCAATTTGTTCATCAATTAACGCACCTTTTTTGCCTTCACCATTCACCACTAAATGCATCCCAATTATAAGATGTCTTTTTGTTGTCAATTTACACTCTCCTTTTTTAATTGAAAATGATTATCAATAATATCTTATAGTTCATTTTCTAATAATGCAATGAATTAACGAGTGTATCCATGTATAAATAAAAATAATTATAGTAGTGAAAATTTTCCTTGTTTTTAAATATTAAATATATTACAATCCTAATTGAAATTGAAAATCATTCTTAATTACAAGGAGTCGACATGATGAATAAAAAGAATTTACTACTATTCTTCACTATATTCGCAGCGCTATTTGTATTAGCAGCATGTGGAGAAAAAGCATCAGACAACAAAGACACAACGGAGAAAAAAACCGAAGAACAGTCAACTAGCCGTGAAATTAAACACGCTCTTGGTACAACGACAATTGAAGGAACACCAAAACGTATTGTGACTCTTTATCAAGGTGCAACAGATACAATTTTAGAATTCGGTGTTACACCAGTTGGAGTAGTAGAATCTTGGGCTCAAACACCAATGTATGATTACATAAAAGATGACTTAAAGGATGTAAAATTTGTTGGTCAAGAAACACAACCAAATTTAGAGGAAATCGCAGCGCTAAAGCCAGATTTAATTATTGCGACTCAAATCCGTCATGAAGAAATTTATGAGCAGCTATCACAAATAGCGCCAACTGTTGTAAATACTACTCTTTATGATTTCAAAGAAACAGCAACAATAATTGGCCAAGCTTTAGGTCAAGAAGAACAAGCAAAATCATTGATTGGAGATTGGGAGGCACGCGTGGCAGACTTTAAAAATAAAGTAGCCTCTACTGAGAACTGGCCATTAAGTACAGCTGTATTAAACTACCGTGAAGACCACGCTCGTATTTATGTGACAGGCTTTGCTGGTTCAGTTTTAAATGAATTAGGCTTTAAAGGTCCAAAAGATTTAAAAGGTGAGAATTTAGAAATTGTAAAATTAACAGATAAAGAAGGCATTCCGCAAATGAACGCTGATGTTATTTTCCAATTCATGGAGGATAATGCAGCTGTGAAAAAGACAAATGAAGAATGGACAGCACATCCTTTATACAAAAACTTAGACGCTGTGAAAAATAATCAAGTGTATACAGTCGATGAAATCATTTGGAATTTTGGTGGTGGTTTACAAGCAGCTAACCTAATGTTAGATAACCTTTATGAACATTTTAAGCTTAAAAAATAGTATGAAACAAAGGGAACGCAATTAGCTTCCCTTTTTTCTTTGAAAGAAGAGGAGTCATGATGTTACAAGCAACTTTCTCAAGAACACTAGGATTGATTGTACTCTTAGGAATAGTAATAGCTTTGTTTTTTGCTAGCCTTGCACTTGGACAAACGACCATCCCATTCTCGACAACATGGGAAGCGATTACGAATTATAACCCGGATAATACGAATCATATGATTATTGGTACGTCACGTTTAACAAGAGCAATTATTGCTTTAGTAATCGGTATGAATCTAGCAATTGCCGGTATATTCGTCCAAACGTTAACGCGTAATCCTTTAGCCGCTCCAGACTTAGTTGGTGTCAATGCAGGAGCTATTTTTTTCATTGTACTAGCTATTACTTGGCTTAATGTTCAATCGTTAATGCACTATATGTGGTTTGCATTTTTAGGGGCTACCGTTGCTGGTGTAATTGTATTCTTCTTAAGCAGTATGGGTAGAGACGGTATGACACCTATAAAAGTAATTTTAGCAGGTACTGCTTTATCAGCATTATTTATATCTTTAACACAAGGGTTACTTGTCATAGATGAGCAATCCATTCAAACAGTTCTATTTTGGATAGCAGGTTCTGTTGCTGGAAGAGATTTGAACATGTTATTACCAGTATTACCGTATTTCCTTCTAGCATTAATAATTAGCTTACTTATAGGAAAAGCGATGAACATTTTTAGTACCGGAGATGATGTTGCGAAAAGTCTTGGGCAAAATGTAGGTTTACTTAAAGTAGTAATGGGCGTACTCATTATTATTCTAGCAGGTGGCTCTGTTGCAATTGCCGGATCTGTAGGATTTATCGGACTCATTGTGCCTCATATAGCAAAAGGTCTGGTTGGTATGGATTATCGTTGGATGATACCATATGGAGCACTTATTGGTGCAGCACTTCTATTAACAGCAGATGTAGTGGCACGATTTGTAATTGCTCCTCAAGAAGTTCCTATTGGTGTAATGACAGCATTCATTGGTGGTCCATTCTTTATTTATTTAGCTAGAAAAGGGGTGTCTAAACAATGAGTCATTGGACATTTCGACTATTGAATGGAAAAGTATCTTTTCGATTGTCACATAGATGGTTACTTATTTTATTAGTCTGTTTTTTGACGATCGGAACATTATTTGTATTAAGTTTATCAATAGGAAGTAACTGGATCCCCATTACAGATGTATTTTTACAATTGACAGGATATATTGACCAACATAGTTATGTAGTAGAGACGCTGCGATTACCACGAGTGTTATTAGCAATGTTAGTAGGTGCTTCATTAGGTATAGCGGGTCTTATTTTGCAAAATCTAGTGCGTAATCCGTTAGCTTCTCCAGACATTATTGGGATCACAAGTGGAGCTTCGTTAGGTGCTGTATTATTTATTATTTTAGGAACCGGTATAGTCAGTATGAAGTTCTTGCCGCTTGCTGCAATTATCGGAGGGCTTTGTGCAGCAATAGTGATTTACATCATTTCTTGGAATAACGGAGTTACCCCTATTCGACTTGTATTAATTGGTATTGGTATATCTGCTATTTTGAAAGCTAGTGTTACATTTTTTCTTGTCTTAAGTGAAACAGCTACTACAACTAAAGCTTATATATGGTTAACAGGTAGTTTATATGGGGCAAATATGAGCGATGTATTGGCGATGAGTCTATGGCTTCTCATCCCTTTACCAGTTCTATTAATCTGGGGAAGAAGTTTAAATGTAACAGAGTTAGGCGATGATATTTCTACTAGTATGGGGATCAATGTCCAAAGACAACGCTTTTTATTTTTAATGTGCAGTGTAGTATTTGCGGGGACAGCAGCTGCATTTGCAGGTGGAATTGAATTTGTTGGACTTATGGCGCCTCATATTGCAAGAAGATTAGTTGGTAAATCCTTTATTGGGCTTGTTCCGATAACGGCACTTATTGGAGCATTTATTGTTATGTTAGCAGATTTAGTGGCACGATCCTTATTCTTACCACTTGATATTCCAGCAGGTGTATTTACTGCTGCAATAGGAGCTCCCTTCTTTATCTATTTATTATTTCAGAATCGGCATCGATAGGAGGAAAAAACATGCTCGGATTACAGACTCAAAATTTATCATTACAGTACGGTGACTATCAAGTAATTCAAGATTTAAGCTTTCAAATTCCAGCAGGTAACATTACTGTTCTTGTCGGTTCGAATGGGAGCGGAAAATCAACACTTTTACGCTCCCTTGCTCGTTTATTGAAACCACACGAAGGCGATATATTAATAGATGAACGAAAGATTCAATCTTTATCTTCTAAAGAAATAGCAAAGCAATTAGCGATATTACCTCAAGGTCCCTTAGCACCTGAAGGTATCACAGTACATCAATTAGTCAGACAAGGGCGTTATCCTCACCAACGTTGGTTTCAACAGTGGTCGGAAGATGATGAAAATATTGTGGAAAGAGCAATAGTCGCTACACAGCTCCAACTACATAAGGACCGTGCAGTAGATTCGTTATCTGGGGGGCAACGCCAGCGTGCATGGATTGCCATGACATTAGCACAAGAAACACCTATTTTGTTATTAGATGAACCTACTACTTATTTAGATATGACTCATCAAATTGAAGTCTTAGATTTTTTGTTTGAATTAAATCGCTTAGAACACCGAACAATTGTTATGGTTCTGCATGATTTAAATCTTGCTTGCCGCTATGCAGACCATTTAGTTGCAGTTCATCGTCAAACAGTGGCTGTACAAGGCCCTCCAGAGGATATTGTAACAGCAGAAATGGTTCAAGAAGTATTCGGTATGGAAGTAGCTGTATCGGAGGATCCTTTTTTTGGAACTCCATTATGTATCCCGAAAGGAAAAGGAAGGTATATAAAATGAATTTAGAGCCTTATGGCGTGGAAAAGCACCCCTCACCTCAAGGTGTTCCTTTACATCAATTATTGAATAAAGATACTTTACTACCAATCATTAAACAGTATGGAAATTACTTAAATACTTCTTCCTTACCTGTAGCAGGTTCTTTATTTTTAAAACGTTATGCAGTGTTAGTAGCAGCTTCGAGTCTTGACTATTATGGAATGCAAAAGAAAAGAATTGATTGGTGGTCTACAGCTCGATTTGATGTAACATCCTTTAAATTGCTAATTGAAGAAAACCCAACAGAACTTTTTGAAGACTGTTGGAAAAAACGCCTTTTTGCTCAAAATTTAACACCAATGATTACTATTATTAGCAAGGAATGTAGAATTTCCTCAAAGATTCTATGGGAAAATATCGCTGTAAGGCTACTTGCAACTCTTCGCAAAAATGAAGACGCATATTCTTTAAATGAATTAAATGAGTTTTTTAATGAACTTACTTGTGCTGAAACGAATTGGTTAGGACTTGAACAAAATCCTTTACAAACTTTTCTTCAGCGAAAAGCGACATGGAGTGAAGTACCCGTTCGAAAAACGTGTTGCCGATACTATCAAGTAAATACAAAAGCTGATATTCCATATTGTAAAAACTGTCCATTGAGGAAATAATATATTGTTGTTAAGAAATTAATCAGAATTAAGCCTATATTGTATATCTGCATTTTAGAGATTCATGTACAGATCTAATAAAGAGAGAGCATGTTTTTTCAATTAATAAAAACATGCTCTCTTAAATAAATTGTTTTACTAGACTTGTGCAAATAAAAAGTTACGTACAAAAAAGAAAATAAAAAATCCTTCACATTGAATATTAAACAGCCTGCCGTAATTCTTCTTCCTCATGCATAACCTGCGGACTCGTGTTTTCTTCTCTACGCTGACAGATGTTATTCCAAATAAGAGCAGAAATAACAAGTAAGGTCCCTACTATATCAAAGATTGTTACATTGTATCCTTGTATCATCATAATGACCAATGTAGTTATTGGAACGAAATTAATAAATAAAATCCCATTTATGGATGATAGAATTTTCACACCGTAATTCCAACTAAGCAATGCCACAATGCCTGGTAGTGTCATCATAAACAATAAATCATATTTAATAGCAAAAATTGTTTCCGTACTTGGGACTGATACAACCCCTTGTATCGTCATGATCATTGTGATGATACCTGTTACAGCTGTGCCAAATACACATGTTAATGTAGAATAGCGCAGCGTAGACCAATCATTAAATGTTTGACCGCCCATTGTATAGATGACCCACCCTATAACACCAATTAAAATGAATGCGAGCGAAACTAGATTATGTTTTAGTGTAAGAAAGAAACCCATATCGCCTTTTGTAATAACAAAAATAGCCCCAACAAAAGCAATGATCATACTGCTAATCATATACTTCTTCGGTTTCACATGTTTATAGCCCCATAGAATAGCAATCGAAATCATCGGCATAAGTGCTTCCATAATCGACGCTACCATAACACCGGATTTCCCCATTAACATTTGGCCTAAGAAAACAAGCACGTTGTAAACTGTAAATGCCATCGTCCCAAAAAAGACGAGTAATTTCCCTTTCCCTTCTAAACGAAATGCTTTCTTCCCTTCTTTCATCCATAATAAAATGACTAATACAATCGATACCGCTCCATATCGGATAGTTGAAAAATAGAGCGGATTTATATATTCAAGTGCATGATCGGCTACTGGAAACATGGCTCCCCATGACATACTGGCAATTAAACATGCGATCACGCCTACTACTATTTGATTTCTTCTCACTGTTTTTCCTCGTTTCTATATAACTACTATCAATTATGCGTCGCCATCATTGCGTCCGGAATCGGCTTTATGCTTTTACCCGCACGATGTTGGTCACTCAGTCATTGCCCACAGGAAGTGGCGTTTTTAGACTGAGTTCCTCTATATCACAATGAGAATTATAAAAAAGAAAATACATCACGTAAAATGATTGAAAGTGATATTAACTATCATTTATAATGATAGTTTCAAGGAGGAAGCTCGATGGAACTACGAGATTTACAGATTTTCAAAAGCGTCGCAAATAACGGGAGCGTTAGCCATGCTGCAAAAGAATTAAATTATGTACAATCCAATGTAACTGCACGTATTAAGCTATTAGAAAAGGAGCTCAAAACGCCGCTATTTTATCGCCATAAAAAAGGGATGACATTAAATCCAGAAGGGCGAAAAATGCTTGCTTACGTTACTAAAATTTTGCAGGATGTCGAGGAAATGAAACAAGTATTTTTAGATAGTGATACACCGACTGGTACTTTAAAAATCGGTACAGTCGAAACAGTAAGTATATTACCTACCATTCTAGCGTCCTACTATAAAGGATATCCGAATGTCGACTTAACACTACAAGCTGGTTTAACTGAGGAACTTATTAAAGAAGTAGCGGATCACCAATTAGATGGTGCATTTATAACCGGGCCGATTAAACATCCAACTTTAGAACAATATGATGTATTTACCGAGAATCTCGTTCTCATCTCACAAAACAAATCCTTTCGCATAGAAGAATTTATGACTACACCTATCCTTGTTTCTAATCAAGGTTGCGGCTATCGATCCAAGCTAGAACTCTGGCTCAAAGATGAGGGTTTATTGCCAAAGAGAATTATGGAATTTAATATTTTGGAGACAATTTTAAACAGTGTTGCCATCGGTCTTGGCGTCACACTTGTGCCACAATCAGCCGCTGAGCATCTTTCTACTACAGGCAAGGTTTTTTGTCATCCAATTCCTAAAAAATACGGTACTATTTCAACCGTCTTTATTCGACGAAAAGATGCATATATGACAAATTCAATGGAATGTTTTTTAAAAACAATTGCTGAGCATCAGCATATATAGGGTACTTCTATCATTTCCGCGTCTGTTTTTCTGCCAATCATCATTAATAATACCTGGGAAGTAACAAAAAAACGCTTGGTTTCTAGTACCAAGCGTTCTGTGTTAATTATATTTGGATAATAAAGATGCAGAGAACCTATATTTAAAAACATAATTTTAAATTATAATGGTTCTATTTCGCATTTTTGTCAGGCTGATGAATACCGAATATATTGCCCTCAGTATCAATATAGTATCCCTGCCATGCCATTCCAGGAAGAGCATACTTCGGCATTGCAACTGTGCCGCCATTCTCAATAATTTTAGCTTCCGTTACATCGTAATTTTCCACACCCATTGTACAAGCAAATCCATTTAAAGCTTGATTGGATTCCGGAGAAGCACTTTGACGTTGCATTAAAGCCCCATCGATTCCTGGTTCGTCCGCATTACCAGTCACCGCTCCAAAGTAAGGCATTCCTGCATAATCACTCCAATCTTGAAATGACCATCCGAATACCTCTCCATAAAATTTCTTTGCTCGTTCCATGTCACTTACATGAATTTCAAAATGAACTAATCTCCCCATGTTATCCTCCTTATTATTAAAGAATTAAATTACTCACTGTGTTTGAGTACAATTACTATATATTATTATGACAAGGAATGGAAATTAAAAAGAAGAGAAATTATATGAAAAAAAATCGGGAATACGCATTCTAATACTAGTTCTCGATTTTGGTTCTATTTCTTTTAAATAGGTTAATTTACAGCGTTTAAATTCTCTTTTAAATACTGAATAAATGGATGCCCTTCTATATCTGATTTACGTGTACATATAAATAAACTTTGCTGAATATTTGCACGTTCTATATACACCCTAGCCAGTTTTCCATTTGATATACTTTCAGTTACACTGTAGGACGGTGCTAAAGTCATACCGTACCCTGCTTCCACTACTTTAATCGATTCATGTAAGCCTTGCATTTGAAGTCCTAATTTAGGTAAAGGACAGTTATACGTATAAAAAACTGACTCCAATAAATCAAGCGTCGAGCTACCACGTTCCCGATAAATAAAGTCCTCATTCGATAATTCATAAATGGAGACAGTTTGATTTGCCAAAGAATGTGATGGGTGCACAACAAACCAAAACGGGATATCTACTATTTTTTCAAACTGTAAATCAGGGTGACCCATTTTATTTTGTACGACAAAACCAAAATCTACTTCATAATTAAGAACTTGCTCTTCCACAGATTTTACATTACCTAGCGACACAAAAAATTCAATGTGAGGATTAGCAAGCTTATACGCTGCTATAATCGACGGGAGTATATAGTTTATTGGTATATAGGAAGAAGCAATATGTATTTTTTCTTCTTTCGCTAAAAATTTACCGAGTCTTTCATCAATTTGTGCTTCTAAATAAAATAAACGCATTCCCTGTTCATACAAAAACTTCCCCTCAGGCGTTAATTGAATGCCACGTCCTTTTCCTTCAATTAATTTTGCCCCTATTTCGCTCTCTAATTTCCGTATTTGAATTGTGACAGCTGGTTGGCTAAGCAGCATTTTATTAGCCGCTGCAGTAATTCCACCAAGCTTTGCTACATTCGTAAAAATCCTTAATGCATGCAAATTCATTTCATTCACTCCTTCCTATCGATCAATTTCGCCTTGGCGTAATTGCGTCCGGATTTTGAATTGTGCCCGGGCCTGCACGATGCAGGTCAGTTAGCCGTTTTCGCAGGATGCGAAGATTTTAGGCTAACATCCTTATAGGCATTCCTTTCAAAATCCGTGACATCCGCCGGAGGCTTTATCTTTATTCAGTAGGTTTTAGAACACCCTCTGAAAAGGAATCACATCTCTATTCACCCCACCACCTTCGAAGATGGGAGTCTCCCGCTGAATAATGATAAATTTAATTTATGAATAAGCAATTTATATATATTTGTTTTATGTATTATTTAGCAGTAATTTAGATGTAGAGGTGATTTGATGGAAATTTTACTACAGGAATGGTTTTCAGTAAATGGATTTATTTTATTTACAATTGGCTTACTCGCAGCAGTCATTGGTGTTCTTTTCGGCGCTGCAGGCTTTGTTTTGTTACCCGCAATGTTACTTATTGGTATTCCGATTCATACAACCGTAGCTGTTAATAAATTCGCGACAGGACTTTCAGCTCTATCAAATGTCGTATCGTTTATAATTAAAGGTCATTTATCGATAAAAAAATTTGCATCTATAATGATTATATCTAGTTTGGGAGGTGTATTGGGCGCATTTTTAGCCACACGATTATCAGAACAAGTCATGAATATTGTAGCTTGCATTTTCTTAATTTTCGCATTTTCCATCGTGCTTTGCAGTAATAAATTTATGGTAAAGGATATTAAAGAGACAGAGGAACAACCAATTAATAAACTTATTCCATTTGTGGTTTCAATATATGATGGTGGTTTTGGACCAGGCTCAGCTCTAATGAATGTAACCTATCACCTTAAAAAGCAATATACGTATATAAAAGCAGTTGAGTTAACAAGAATGATTACGTTTTCAAGTTGTACAGGTGCCTTTCTCTTTTACTACTTTACGGGCATAGTTAATTGGGGAATCGCCATTCCTGTTTCAATTGGCTCTATCGTTGGCTCGTTCTTAGGTTTAAAGATCATCCCTTATATCAAAACAAGATGGATTCAAATTTTATTACCAATCATTTTTTTCTTGCTGATTGTTCAGGTAGTATCAGATTTATTAATATAGATCACGCTACGTTTGAGTGAGTACGCAAAACAAGCGAGAAGTGACTAACTTCTCGCTCTTTTGTTTCCTCTTATTTTATTATTTAGCAGGAGTAACAACGGGTTATATTTTCAACTCTTTTATCCCTGCTTTTAATGTGTCTGCATCTACTTTTAATGTCTTCCAGCTGTCTTTAGCTGATTTCAAATTAGGTAGTAAAAATTTGAATTTATTTTGTTCCGCTTTATCAGATGCATTCTCGATATGTCTCAATACTCCTGAATATTGAGAGTCTAAATCAGTCCATTGTGTAGACATAAAAGTAAGGGCATTAATAGCATCATCAAGTGCATTGTACATCTCACTAATATTACTATGTGCAATACCAACTACACGATTTAATGTTGTTTTATAATCAACTGTCTGTCTTAATTGTGCTAATAACGGTTCTAATTGACCTAATTGATCTCTCGCTATCCCCAGCATAACACCACCAGCAATCCACGTAGGAATAGAAGGCACAGATATTGTTATTATTCCATCAGACTCTAGTTTCTTATAGTAGTTTACTGATTCTAAAATTTCATTTAGGCGCTTTTGATCGTCCTCAACTGCAACCCCTTGATTTTTTAAAATCGACTGTAAAAGCTCTTTGTTACTGCCAAATGCTCTAACATCTTGTCCAATATCATTTCTTAATTTAGTTAATTCTTCTATTAATTGTTGAGCATACTTTTGATTTAGTTGAATCTCTTCTCGTAAATCTGTAATCCCTTCTATTAACGTCTCTCCATCTCCTGTATTTATTGCATCTACAATTATGTCATAATAATTTTCAAACTTTGTATCGTATTCAATAATACCTGTTAATGTATCTATAAGCTGTTTTTTTACCTTTGTATCCCATGTAAGGGCGTGTGCTCTAGCATCCTTTTGATCTTGTACAATTTTACCTGGCAAATCCGGATATCCATTAATTTTAATCCCTTCAAAGTTCACATCTGGATTCTTAATTAACATATACGAATAAGCATTCATAGATTTTGCAAAAAGCCCCGCCTTTTGCAAAGTTTCTTTCATCTTCACTTCATTTGCTGAAAGAGACGTATCACTATTGCTTGTTTGCTCAATTTTACTTGTCTCTGCAAATGCTGCTTCTGGAGAGACTACAGAAGTTGTTGTCAAAGTTAAAAACGTTGATACAGCGAGTACTTTGTAAAGAGATTTTTTATTCATTTCATATTCCTCCTATATGTAATTTATTTTCAGTTTTTATCTTCTTGTTTAAAAGCAATGTCTTTTGCAATAAATTCCGCATCTTTATGAATATCATTCCAACTTTGTTTAGCCGCTTTTAAATCATCAGGTATTAAAGAGAGCTTATGATCTTGCATTTGATCGATATTATCATATAAGTCTTTATAATTTGCCCCCATTGTATTCCATTGTTGTTGAATATTCGTTAAAGACATGATCGCTTGATCCACTGTTTGATATAGGTATGTCAAAGTGTCTTTGGCGTTAGTAAGTGAAATAACTGCTTGGTTAGCGAAATCGGCTTTCATCGTTAATTCCCCGATTTTATTGGAAATTTCGTTGTAGGAGTTCATATGATTAGATGCTGTAACACCAGCTGCTGTTCCTAAACCAATACCAGCCGCGCCGAGAGCTGTAAGGCCACCGACAACAAGTGGCGTTGCTGTTCCGCCAGTCACAACAATTACTACCCCTCCTGCAATAGTTCCAATAATTAAAACTGCTGCTCCCAATCCACCACCAATTGACCATGCTAGTACATTGTCAAAATGTGCTTTTTGAGTGGAACGTAGATTCTCAATTTCAGCTTGAAGTTGTGGAACCAATGCCTGTTTACCCGCTAATATTGCCGTTAATCCACCCTTCCCATCTGGACCACCAATATTATTTTTAAAATCTATAGTATTTGTATATAGCTTTGTTTTGAAGTCTTCTAACATCTTTATGACGTCTGTAACTTCTTTTGAATTTATATCAATCGAACTGATTAAATCACCAATACCTTCTTTTAGCCCTTCCTTATCTTTCTTTTTTACAGTGTCTATTAATGTGTCGTAGTAACTATTAAATTGTTCATCGTAATTTACAATATTACGTGCTGTCTTTTGAATTTTTGGCTTCGCTGTATCTAGCCAATAATTCGCATTGATTCGAGACAGTTCCTGATTAAGGTGAATATTTTTGATTAACTCTCCCCCTTCAGAACCTAAATCAATATTTGATAGATTTACATTTGGTTGTTTAATCATTGTTTTTGCGTACAAATCCATTACAAGAATATGAGAACCTGTTTCAGCTAACGCTTTCTTCAGTCCTTCAGGTCCTAATGTGTAATAATTCCCAATTTTCTGTTCCTGAAAGCTCTGTTCTTGCGCAAGCGCCTGAATAGGACCACTGTTAGTTGCAGTTATAACCGTTGCCAAAGTGGCCACGGTTAACACCTTATATGAAAATTTCTTCAAATCTAATCCCTCCTAATTTTTCGATATTCTATCAAAATTTATGAACTTGTTCTTCAAGTTGACCAATACCATTTTTTAATCGTCTTAATGTATCTTTTTGAGATAGATTGTTAGCAGTTTCAGCATCAGTACTTAACTTTGTGATACTACTTTTTATTAAATTCAAATCTTCTTTATAGCGTTTCAATAGGTCAAGTTCTACATCCACTTGACTAGCAAATGTATGTAAATCATTTTGCATAAGAAGAAGCATTGATTTTTGTAAATCTGCTATCGATAGTTTCGTTGTTAAATCATATAATTTTTGGTTTTGCTGCTCTAAATCATCTAAATATGCTCGTTGTTCTGCCTTTAGATTATTTACTTCAGCGAAGGTACTATATGTTTTCTTGATTCTTTCTGAGTCAATTACTTTCATAAGGTCATGCTCTTTCGCTTTTGTAGCCGCTGCTGCTGCAATTTCACCTTTATTATTTTTTTCAATTGCTTCCCGCGCTTCTTTTTTAGCAGCTTCAATCTCTAAAGCAGATTTACCCTTATCTTTTGCTTCTTGCTCTGCCTTTTTCTCTGCTTCTAAAATAGCGTTGTTAATTTCTTTTCCTTTGTTATACGCTGCTGCCGCTGTTTGAGCAGCTGGTTCAATAATATCTTTTGAAAGACTATAGATTTCTTGGAATATTTTTAGTCCTTGTTCATTTAAAGCCCCTGGTAGAAACGCTATTTCTTGCAAATTATTTTGAATGGATTTTTTAGTATCAAGTAATTCGCCTTTTAGCTTGTCTATCTTCCCTGTTCCTTCTAAACTAAGTACTTCCTGAGCTTTTGCCACATCAGTATCGAGATTTTTAAGTTTTTTATCAAGCTGTAATTGAAGATCTGTTAATTCATTAATTTGATATTGAATATTTTCTTGGTTTGTCATAACCATTTCTTGAAGGACTTCCAGCCTATCAAGGAAACCTTCCTTATCTTCCTTATTATCTACATAATCTTTTAATGTTGGATAATAGCTATTAAATTTAGTGGCAAATCCTTTACTTTTTGAATTAATTAAAATTAACTTTGGATAGAGTTCCGATGTCCATTCTTTCATATCTTGTTTAATTAGGAATTGATCTGTATGTAAAGCTGGTACTTCATCTAGCTGTACATTCGGGTTCATTAAAGATTGGTCTATATACATTTGGATTAATTTAGATTGTGCACCTAATTTTCTTAAAGATGAAGAAAGAGTCATGTTCTCTTCTTGTAGTTCTGCTTGAGCAATAGGTGTTGCAAAAGTATGTACAGGAATAACTCCTGTTGCAACAATGGATGTTATCATTAATCCTTTAATTAATTTCCTTTTCATTCTATTACCTCCCTATTTGATATTTTTCATAATAATTCATGCGGTTTTATATATATTTTGAGTACCCCCCATTTACTTGAGTTTAGGAAAAATTCTTTCTATTTCCTATGATGTAAATTTTAGTCATGTACACATTTTTTAGCAAATAACTACGAAATTAACCTATTTCAAGCTAAAATAGGTTATTTCACTGTAATTTCGAGTCTAAAAATTGATTAATATTAACAATATTCATCTGAATGTGTCACAATACAGCGAAGTTCAGTCGTCTGACAACTAAATAATGACATATTTTTGTTAATAATTAGGTAATTAAGCGAATTAGAATAATGCTATCAATTTTCCCTTGGCATAGTTAAGTCCGGAATCGGCATTATGCTTAGGCTAGGCATGGGCCAGCACATTTCGGTAATACCGTGGCGTTCTTAGACTTAGTTCCTCTATTTCAGAAGGCGTTTGGACACCTGCCGAAATAAGCTGAAGTTTAGATATATTGATTCCCAATAAGACTCTTCTAGAATAGATATTAGCTGTGAGATGGTACCTACTAACTTTTCATTATTGAGGGGTATCCTTGACTTTGTAGTTACAAGGCACCTTTGAGATTTTTCATATTTCTAGATTGAAATGTAAAGAACCAATTGCTTATTGAAGATTGGCAATTGGTTCTTAAATTAAATTTTTATTTTGTTTTATAAAACTTAGTAGCTCACCTAAAAAGGTATAGACTAAGGTTGGACTGTCATCCAGCGGGCATTTCTTCCTTTTGAGATAAGCTTAATTTCACCTAATAATTGCAAATCAGTTAAAGCTTTACTAATTGTACTTTCGGCTATATCTGGATAAATGCTTCGAATGCAATCTTTTGTAAAAGGTTGTTGTTGATTATGAATGAAATTCTGAATTCGCTCTACCTTAGTATGTTTACATATAGAATCCAGTACTCTGCTATGTAAATCTTTATAAGCCTCTAAAATAATCATTAAGAACTCTTTTAACCAGAAGTTCATATTATGTCCATTACAGTACCAATTAACAGATGATTTAAATATAGCTTCATAGTATTCAGATTCTCTTTTCTTTATATATTCATCTAAACAAACGTATTTTACAAATGTATGTCCGCTTTTTACTAATAGTAATTGCAAGAACATTAATGTTAATCTACCATTACCTTGACTAAAAGGGATTATGCAATAAAAATTAAATATAAAACGAGCGATTAATATAAGTGTAGGCATCTCTTTTTTGCGGTTTAATAAATCGTACTGGTTGCATAATTGTTCTATAGCTTGCGGAACATTTTCAGGTGGAAGAGGACGATAACAAATCGTGTGCATCCCTTTTTCGGGAATTCCTGGAATAGAAAATGGCTTTTGGCGCCATTTTGCACTGTCAGAGGTATTATAATGAATTAATTGAAAATGCAATTCTTGTATAGTATCTGGACTTATAGAAAAAGTACGAGATTTTTTATGTACAAGAGTCAAAGTTTCATAATAACAAAAAATCGCATCTTCCGAAATTGATTGAGGCATCATATCATCTAAAATAATTTCTTTTAATCGCTTATTTGAAACTTTTATGTCCTCATAAACTGAAATATAGTTTTTTATGTATTGTAGGGGTATAGCTTTTTCAAGGCCAGTAAATATATCAGGTCTTTGCTCTTTATAAGCGGTCAACATACCTTTATATTCACTAATTTCACTGACTAAGGTTATTAGTTGCTGATCAATATTTATGTACGGATCTTCGAAAAAATTTCTCATTTTGTTCCTCCTGCCACTATCTCTCCATGCTCTATTACACTAATATTTTTTTGTTTTAAAGGAGTTCCTAATGTTATTCTAGTATACTATTCAAATAACATCCGGTTTAATAGAGCTTTTACTTTTTAAAGAAAGAGGATTAATTTATTATTCAAATTTTTGTATAAAGTTACTCTAGATTTTGAAATTACTTTTTCACTCCAAATAATGGATGCTTCATGAGTATAGACGTTAGACATTAGACATAATTAAATATCGGAATATTATCTTTTAAATGTACTGATATCTTTATTATTTTTGTGACATTTCTGTGTAATTCCCCGACATTTTTATTACGTTTATTAATTGGATAACCATTTTGTGTCCTTCTGCTGTGTAAATCAATTGCTAGCTAAACTTTTATTTATGTGTACTAACCATTTTGTTCTTCCTTTTTTAGCATTAATAATGAAAGAAATAAGCGGATACCATATCTTAATTATACACGGTATCCGCTTGTTATTATTTCATTGAAACCTTCTGTAATTATAAAACAATATCCCCGGTTAAATATGTAACATCGATCTTAATCAAAACAAAAACACTCTTGGTTTTGATACGTATCCAAACCAAGAGTGCCGCAGTATCCCAAAATTGTACCTTGATGAAGCTCGACAATCTATTTATTTATGCTTTTTTTGCTTTTTGAAGATACATTTGACTATCTGCTACATTTAATAATTGCTTTGCTGTAGCCCCATCTTGTGGAAAACGCGCACAGCCAATACTTGCTGAAATCAGAATTTGCTGTTCCTCGATGCTAAACGGCTCCTGTAATAATTCATGTATTTTAGCTGTATACTGTTCAACTGCATTTTGCGTAGTCATATGTTCAACTAATAACACAAATTCATCTCCACCAAGACGCGTCCAGACTTCCTGCTTTTGAGTAAATTGCTTGCACCGTTCCGCAAACATTTGTAGTAATAAATCTCCCTGTAGATGTCCATACTGGTCATTTACAGCTTTAAAGCCATTCAAATCTATGAAAAATAGGGAAAATCCCTGATTCTCTCCTTCAATTAAACGCTCTAAACGATCCAACACAAATTTACGATTCGGTAAATTCGTTAAACTATCATAATAAACAAAGTGCTCCAAGTTTTTAGAGAAATCAATGGAACTTTTTAAATACTTATTTAAGTTTTGAATGCGCTTATAGTGATCAGATACATCATAAAGTTCTATCATTAAATACGATGTATGTTCTATTTGTATATGTTGAATTAATATATTTTGACGAGTTGGCTTCATCTTTGCACACTTATGTTCCACAAAATATTGATGCATCGCCGCTGAGCAAAAGCTTTTTTGTTTATCCAACAAAGCCTTTTCAAACATATAGGCATAAATCTTTTTATCAAAACGTGGAACAACTGTTGTGATCGGTAAACCTTTAACCTCATCTTCACTTTTATCTGTGTACTTGACTAACCATTTATTCCATAATTGAATGTTCAATTGCTCATCCAATAAAATAATGCCATTATCTAGCTGATTGACGATCGCAACATATAAATCATTCATCCAAATCCCTACTAATCTCGTCCACTTTTTGAATTAAAAATTCGATTGATTCTAAGGAAAACTTAATTAAGATGATGCCTAGTACCTTTGAATTATCCACATCAAAACTTACATAAAGTAATAACACATTACTATCCCCAGAGCTAGTAAGTGTTTTATAAAACTCTCCTTCATTATGTAAAATTACTTGTGGCACATCATACTCAAGCTTCATTTTCAACAGGCTTCCCATACCGCCCATAATGGAATTTAGAATGATATTGCCTATTTCCTTTACAACATCAAAATCCTCATCATTAAATGAAAGTTTTTCATCCTCTTCTGTATATTCTTCCCCTAAGCAAAGCGCAGTCAAATATTTAATTTGCTCTGCCGGAAAAATAAAATCTGCTCTACCAGAAAAGACATTACCAAACTTTAAAGAGGTGGATAGTACTGTACCATTTATTACAGGAGTCAGCTCTTCTTGATTGCCAGACTTTAATTCTTGTAACCCTAGTAACGTTATCTCTGGTACTGACAAAAAAATTCTTTTTTGAAGAATCTCTGATAATAAGTTAGCTGCCTCGCCGACAAATACATTATACAGCTCTTTCAATATATCCTCTTGTGTTGTTGTCAACAACTAAATCACCCTTCTATCAATAATTCTATCTCCTTCAGTTTCGCAACATTTATCGGTTTATTAATAAATGCTAACGCTCCAGCAGATAAAACCTCGTCACGAACCGCCAATTGTACGTCAGCTGAAAGCACGATAATTTTAGCCGTTGGGTATTTTTCTAATAATTGTCTAATTGCCTCTTGTCCACTCATCTTAGGCATTAATAAATCCATAAATACAAGGTCAGGTAGAAAAGTTGCAAATACTTCAATACCTTCAACACCATCATTTGCTGTTTCATAAACAGCATCAGGGTAAATAGATTTTAATGTTTGTATTGTTGTTTTTTGAGAAAACACGGAATCATCTACTACAAGTACTTTCATAAAAAATTTATCCTCCGCTATTAAAATCATGTTTCTTAAAATAATAGCACAATTATTCTTTATTTGAAAAATATTTAACTAGTTCTCTAAATGTTGGTGAAATGTCTATAAAAAGTTTTTTGCTAACTATTCTTAAAGGTATCAAGATTTCACTAAAGGGTACATTCGAGTTCACCGTTGAGTTAAGAAAGCGATGCCCTAGAGCACAGATTCCGGGTAAATGGTGCAAAATAATGTAACCCTAATAAGGTTTCATATCGAGAAATATATTATTTTCAAATAATTTATTACACACATTTAGATGAATAGTATCATTCATTAGGTGTATTTTTATTTATTATTCTTCTAATTTTATTGGTATTGAGAAATCTGGTAACGAGTTAACAATATCTTCATATTAATTAAAGAAAGAACTGTTAGAATAAACTTCTAACACAGTACCAGCTTGAATTAGACTAAAGACAGTCGTTTCAACATCGAAATTTATATTTACAAGTTCACGGTGAATTTAAGGCTATATATTAAAGGAAAAGAAAAGCGTATTTTGAATGTATCAAAACACGCTTTTTCTATATTCAATTGAATCATCCACTTGTAAACTGCCGCTTCATTTTCGTTACATAAAACACTTGCTGAAAAAAGTTACACCGCAAATATTTACTGTAAAACAATAGTTTTAGCTCGATCTTCATTGACAGTATAAAGGAAGAAGTTTAATGTAATATCTTTTTCCTTTATATTTTTAAATGTTTCTACTTGTTTATGTGTTCTTAACACGCCATCATTAGAACGAGTTTCTGCAAAGATTTTTTTGCCATTCTGATATATAACATTTTGTGTGATACCACCAAATTGCTCGTTCTTACTTTCTGATTCAACAATTAAATCATTACCTTTCGTATAGTAGGTAATATCAATTGGATACCCGTTTAATTCTGTTTTTATAGTCTTTGGCACACCAGAAATATTTGTTAGCTCTACTTTGTCTTGCTTTTCAGCTTCATAAGAAAGCTTCGCATCATTTAATATAAGTGAAATTTCTTTATTCGTAATATCCTTTAACAGCCCCTGTGTGTCAAAGGAAATATAATCTTTATAATACTCTCCCGATAATTCTTGCTCACCAATTCGTAATTTAAACTGACGATAATTGAAATGAGCTATATTAGAATTAGAATCTATATATTTTTCTTCAATATAAAGCTTCACATTACTCGGTGTAATGACAAGCTCATTAAATTGAAGTTGCTGAGAGCCTATCTCAATTTTTTCGTCTATATCCATAACAAAAGTAGACTTTTTAGCAAGATCCTGATTGTATTGGAAATCAAGGCTCCACGTTTCTGGTTTATAACTTACTGTATCAATATAACTTAAAAATACTCCTAATTTTTCTACCTCTTCTTTTTGGACCTTTAGTGAATCACTTCTTTTAATGACATTTGCTTGAGGACGTTTATGAGTGACGCCAAAACTCGCAATGGTTTCATCTTGAATTTTATAAGATACATATGCGTCTTCTATGTTATTGGACTCTTCCAGGTCGATAAGATAATCCAATGTATATTGTCCGTTTTGATATCCGTTTGAAGTGAATTCTATTTGTGATATTCCATTTTGATTTATAGTAATCTTTTCAGGGAACGCGTTCGATTGAACTACATTTTTTAACTCTACACTTTTCTGCTGTATCTCCTTTACACCACCAAATTGAAGTGTAACATTGCTGTTGTGTGGGATTTCCTCATCTGTTTTTAGAATCCCTACTAATTGATCTGTTTCCTGATTATATACTGCGTTAGCCTCCAACTTTATTTCTTTGCCGTCACTTATTTTGAGTAATGCTTTTTCGAAATCTGCATAATCTATTGGATAATCGTGATCAATATCTAAGCTAAAGTTAATAGTAGTCCCATTTTGATCTGAAATTACATTATGAATATTTAATACACCCGCTTCGTTTTCTACAGTTTTATTGACTTCCTGCCCAAAGCCATTTTCTAAAGAAGTAATAACGCCTGTTCTATTCATATTTCGCATCCAGTCCAAGATTTCTGTTGTATATTTGGCAAATACAGGTGTGGCTGATAAAACAATTGTAAACATTATGGCAGTTAATATAATTTTGGGTTTATAGCTATGCTTTTTAGTTTTATACTTATGATTTTCTTGTTTACGGATGATTTTACTCCACATTTCATTCTCATTAGGATAATCTACTTGATCGTACTTCACTTTTTCTTTTATTAAATCGTCCATTTTACTCACGATGATCCCTCCATTCGAATAAATAATTTCCATCTACTTGGATAAACTTTTTCATTAATTTTTTACCTTTAAAAAGCCTTGATTTAACCGTCCCCTCTGGGATTTTTAGAATTTCAGCGATTTCTCTATCTTTACAATCATGGACATATTTTAATATCATTACCTTCCGTATACGAACAGGCAGTTTGTTCATTAAATAGACTAACTCACTTTTATTTTCATTGAGCTGTATTGTTCGCTCAATATTTTGGGTATTGTCAACTCGTATAAATGATAGGAAATCAAAATTTTCTTTTAATAGGAGCCTGTTCTTTTTCTTTAAATAATTTCGAGACATATTCATAGCAATACTAAGTAACCAAGATTTTTGATTTTGTATAGCTTGAAAATCTACACTCAAAGCTTTTGCAAATACATCCTGACAAAGATCCTCTGCATCGTATTTATTTTGAAGCATGTAATAGCAAGCTCTGAAAACGTCTTTATAATATGTTTGAAACAATACCCTCTCATCGCTAATCTGTTTCACAATCCCACCTCCTTTTCCGATTTCTACACAAGTAACAATTTAGCATCAAAAATAGTTCATTTTTTCAAAAAAACTTTTACTCAATTTCGTTAATTGACCAAGAAATTCACAAAACATTCTTATCGAACTAAATTTCAAATCAACATGAAAAACGGTATATGAAAAATTATGCTCTTAACCCCCATTACTATAAGGAACCAAGCAGCCTAAAAAGTGTTTAATGTGTGTTTCAAATCCAGATTTTGATTGGAAGTTTGACATATTTTTTTAATATTTATGATTGTCAAAGATTTTAAATTGTAGTTGTTTTTCGTACCCGATATAGGTCACTTCTTTAAAACAAATCCATTTTTCCAAGTTCCAATACGTATCATTTCATCATTATTAATATATTCAGAAAACATACATAATCAATTTGCAACGAATTAATCAATACAAGTTGTTCCATTTGTACTATACATAAGATATAGTTGGAAGTTATATCATAACTTTTTTTCATTGAAAAACATCTTAAAAATGCAGTGTATTCAACCATAATCAGTACTTTCGAGAGAGAAAAAATATGTACAAAACAGTCTTAAGAATCAATATACTACAAACAAAACCACAACCAAGTGCACTACTTTTGTCTTCCTAAACAAAAAAATAGTAAATTTTCACTAAAACTATTTACATAAATAGAAAATTGAGAGAAAATAACATAGTATTTCTAAATTTTATATAATAAAGAAGGAGCTTTAACATGAAAAAAATTATTTTTTCAACAAGTCTATTATTTTTTTGGGTGAAAGGAGCCGTAGAAATTGATAACAGATTTGTAAAAACCAATTTATCAAACACAATTCTAGGATTTATTCCAGCAGGAAAAGATGAACAAAATATACCTCTGAAGAATATTTCGGGATCAATGTTATCTTCAAAATATAATGTTAAAGCAATAATAATTGGACTATTTATAATTTCACTTGGATTTTCATCTATAGGTGAAAGCTTTATCGGTGGTTTATTTTGGTTAATTATTGGTATCGGAATTGCTGGGAGCGGAATTCAAACAATATTAAGCATAGAAAAATCAGGGACACCATATTATATAAGTGTGCCATTTTTTGAAAAAGCAAAAGTACAAGAATTAAACCAATATATCCACACAGCTTTAGCTGAAGATACTGACAAAACAGATTTAAATTTATTCTTTGATAAAAAGAATCAATAAATACTAAACATACTAACATTAGTAGTACAAACCAAGGCCATGGTTTGTGCTACTATTTTTTTATAGTAGAAGTGAAGAAAAG
>NZ_JBEGDG010000106.1:0-468 GCF_040183165.1 Lysinibacillus zambalensis | reverse complement strand
CATTTTGTCAATCTAGCAGCAAATATCAAACTAACACGTGAAGAAGTATAAAAAAATGCTGAAGAACATCCTGAGCAGTTAAGTAATAATGTTGTGACGCGTCCGTTAATGCAGGAAATGACATTGCCGGTGCTAGCATTTGTTGGTGGACCAGGGGAGCTTGCCTACTGGGCGACATTGAAGGATGCATTTTCGGTATTTGGCTTACAAATGCCGATTTTTGCTCCGCGTCTTGTTTGAAACATTCAATGCACCGTTTATCCAGTTTTGAAAGAACAATTCATTCTTTCATCAAGGGTTTCAAGATACGAGTAGTTCGAGGAAGCGATGGAGAGAGGGAAGGAGCGTACTCAAGTACGTGACTGACTGAACGACTGAAGCTGACGAAGAAATACGATGTATATTGAAAGCCGAAGAGAGCTTCAAGACACAAGTAGTACAAGGAAGCAAACGAGTGAATGAGGGAGC
>NZ_JBEGDG010000105.1:0-470 GCF_040183165.1 Lysinibacillus zambalensis | reverse complement strand
ATAACATGTATAAATTTATTATCCACTAAATTTTGAAGAACACAAATTAAATCTAAGTATGTAGTCTTTTTAACATCTCTTTTAACAACAAAAATGTAATAATAATTGCTGGGCAATTTCATATTACCAATCTCTGATTTTGCATAAAAACCTCTTAAACCAGATTTTTCGCAGCAGCCAATCTGAAACCGAAAAATGTAATACTCCTAAGGATTAAATCCCTATCTAACTTCTTCCTCCAGGAGCTACTCGCCCTACTGGCGTTTCTGGCGCTACTGGTGTTACTGGCGCTACTGGCGCTACTCGCGCTACTGGCGCTACTGGCGCTACTGGCGCTACTCGCGCTACTGGCGCTACTGGCGCTACTGGCTCTACTGGCGCTACTGGCGCTACTGGCTCTACTGGCGCTACTGGCGTTACTGGCTCTACTGGCGCTACTGGCGCTACTGGCGCTACTGGCGCTACTGGCT
>NZ_JBEGDG010000016.1:0-116169 GCF_040183165.1 Lysinibacillus zambalensis | reverse complement strand
TCGTTCACCAACTCAAGGTTAGTTACTAAAAACTTTATTGATTACGTTTTGCTTGTTCAGTTTTCAAGGTTCATTTTGCCGCTGTTGTTTTTCAGCGACTTCTTTATATTAACATTTAACTCAATTCATGTCAACAACTTTTTTTAAAAGTTTTTTTCGTTCGTTGAGTTTTTTTATTATGTCTTAGCGACAATTAATATAATACAATATCAACTAATTAAAAGTCAATAACTTTTTTATAAAAAATATCGAGGTATTTTTCATACCTCGATAACTAGCATACTACAGTCCTTGCTCCATTTCTAGAGCTTCTTTATTTACCTTATAATGACGGTGGAATATCATTTCACTTTTCGCAACGATCGGTTCAATTTGAATATAACCTTTGTCCACTAGATACTCTACAAATACTTCTAAATCTACTGAGTAATTCATGAGCTCACCATGATCATGCAATTCCTGAATAGTCCAAGTATCCTTTGTTTGCATGACTTCTAAAATATGCTGAGCGCCGTCTCGAGTACGCGAATGTATTAAAAACTCACTCGCTAAAAACAATAGCTCTAATCGTTTCTCTATTGGCTCAGTACTTGTAACGAGCTCCTCGTACAATTTATAAATCGCTGGTTCTATTTTTTTCACCTGTGCCCAAACAGTTACTTCAGGATAAAGTCCACTATCAATAATGGATAAACGGCCTAAATGATGTAACGAATCTACTACATGATTATAAGCATCAAGATAGCTACCTTTATCAAAGTATTCTTTTCCTTCTAAGTAACGACGAATTAATTTTGAAAATTGAATGCCAGTTTTGATTTTACGACCACTAAACGGAAACTCCTGTAATTCAATTTTTAATTTATGAAGAAATTCATTACGATCAAATAATACTCTTCCAAAGAAAATCCAATCGACCACTTTTTTATTCGAGCCAATAAGCAACCATTTTCGTATTATTTTCTCAGTAACCGTATGTAAAGCTACTTTATTTCCTTCATATAGGTAGTGTTTCGTAAAGACTGGCTGTTCTGCTTCTTTTACGATAATAAGTAAGATTGTATCAAATGTATCTGTAACATTACTTTGTTCCTCTCGTTTTTCCACTAAAATAACGCCTAGTGTATTCGACTGACTTGCACGTTCCTGATATATTGGACGTAAAACTTGTTCCATGTTCAGTCCCCCTCTATTTGCTTGTAACCTTTTATCTTCGTTCAGTGGATGTGACGGATTTTCACCGGACTCAATTACGCCAAGGCGAGATTGATTTCGTTAAAATTTCGACATACTCTAAAAGTATTCCTTCTTTCCACGTTATCAAAGTTAAAATACTTTGTTCTTATATGTTATAGTAGATTTTAGATTGGGAGGCAAGATGATAAATGAAACCTTACAAAAATAAAATTAATAAAATCCGTTCATTCGCATTAGCACTTATTTTTATCGGCTTTGTAGTTATGTATGGGGGAATCTTCTTTAAAAACAATCCTATTCTAGTCTTAATTTTCATGACCCTTGGTGTACTTTGTATTATTGGTAGTACAGTCGTATATGCTTGGATTGGATTGCTCTCAACACGAGCCGTTCAAGTCGTATGCCCTAATTGCCATAAGTACACAAAAGTATTAGGCCGTGTAGATATGTGTATGTACTGCAATGAACCATTAACACTGGATCCAACTCTAGAAGGAAAAGAGTTCGACCAATCTTATAATAAGGCAAAAAAATCCTAGCCCTTCGATAAGAGCTAGGGTTTTTTTATTGTACTTTTGCAGATACATCTTTACACGATGGACAAGTGCCGTAAATTTCTAAACGATGCGCATGCACATCAAAGCCTGTTACTTGTGATGCAAAATGTTCAATTTCGTCGAGACCAGGATAATGAAAATCGACTATTTTTCCACAGCATTCACAAATCATATGATAATGATCGTTTGTAACGAAATCAAAGCGGCTTGAAGCATCACCGAAAGTTAGCTCTTTTACTAGACCAACTTCACGAAATACGCGAAGGTTATTATAGACAGTCGCTACACTCATATTCGGGAATTTCCCTTCAAGTGCTTTATAAATTTCATCGGCAGTTGGATGTGCCATTGTTTGAATTAAATATTCCAAAATAGCATGACGCTGAGGAGTAATACGAACACCAGTTGTTTTCAACGTGTCAAGTGCATCCTGTAAATGCATTTCAGACATCGTCATGCACCTCTTCCATAAAGATTATTAATTGATAATAGTTATAATTAGTGTATCCAATTTAACTTACTTCTGTCAACATTCATACACATTTCACTTTAACTTCTTTCAGCGGGTATTCAAACACCTGAAAGAAGTTAAAGCCTTCGGCGGATGTCACGGAAATCGGAAAGGAGTTCGCAAAGGATGTTAGTACAAAGCCGATTCCGGACCAATTATGCCGAGGCATAATTGATTTAGGATTGTTGCTTCAATAACCTCTTGATAAATCCAGCCTATTTTCTACATCTGTTTCACCACGTAACCACTTCTCTAAATTCGGCTTAAAAATCGCTAAGCTACGTTCAACATAGCGAGATGAGTGACTTGAAATATGCGGAGACACAATGACATTCGACAAAGTCCATATTGGATGATCCGCAGCTAAAGGCTCTTGTTCAAATACATCTAAAACAGCGTAACCAATTTCACCTGTTCGAATGGCATGCATCAAAACAGTCTCTTCTACTAAGTTCCCACGACCAAAATTCATAAAAATGGCGTCATTTTTCATCGCTTTAAAATGGTCTGCTTTCAATAAATGTGTCGTCTCTTCTGTTTTAGGTAAAACTGAAATAACAATATCAGCATTAGGTAAAGCTTCGGCTAATTGATCAAAACTCACCATCTCATTCATATATGCCGCTTCGTTCCCTGAACGGTTACAGCCAATTGTCGCAACACCAAAAGCTTGCAATAAGCGACCTACTTCCGAGCCAATAGCTCCAGGCCCCAAAATAAGTGCTGTGCTATCTCGCAACTCGGTTTGTTTCGCTTTTTTTGACCACTCATTTTTCTTCTGCTGTTCATACACCCATGGTAGTGCGCGCTTAATCGCTAAAATATGAGCAAGCATTGATTCTGCCATTGGCGTTTTATGAATGCCACGCACATTCGAAACTACTATTCCTCGGTCAATAATGGCTTGAGCTGGCATTTTTTCGATTCCCGCTGAAGCTACAAAAATCCATTTAACCTTTGTCGCATACTGAATATTTTCATCATTTAAATCTTCACCATATGTCACAAGCACATCCGCTTCTTGTAGCTCATTATTTGATAAACCATTTTCAAAAACAAAATCCACTTGTGGAAATTCTTCTACTAGTGGCTCACGTAAATCTGGTCTTGGTTCAAACGTAAAATAAATTCTCATTGCTTCGCCTCCCATTCTGCTAAATATGTATATACTTCTTCAATATGATTTTTTACACGTACTTTACGCCAAGCCTTTATCAAATTTCCTTCTGTATCAATTAAAAATGTTGATCGTTCAATCCCCATATATTCACGTCCATACATCTTCTTCAGCACCCAAACTCCATATGCCTCTGCCACGGCATGATCCTCATCCACTAATAGTGAAAACGGTAATCCATGTTTATCTATAAATTTGATATGCCTTTTAGCTTCGTCAGGACTAATACCAAGCACAACTGCATTTAATTTACTAAAATCCTCATGCTTATCACGGAAGTCACAAGCCTCTGTAGTACAACCTGGTGTCATATCTTTAGGATAAAAATATAAAATAACATTTTGTCCTTTAAAATCCGCTAACTTTACTACTTCTTCTTTTTCATTCATAAGGGAAAAATCCGGTGCTTTTTTACCTTCTATTAAAGCCATATCAATCTCCTCCTCTGTACGCTTTATTTTACTCTAAATAGCAAAACAAATCATATCCCTTAATTTCTTTGGATTTCTTGCACTGATAGGTCTACAATAGATGAAGTATAAAGATTTAGGAGGCAATATATATGAATCACACAAAATCTGAAGCAGTACACGCAGAAGCGCTACAGCATATCGTTGGTGGTGTAAATAGCCCTTCTCGTTCTTATAAAGCAGTCGGCGGAGGTTCACCTGTTGCTATGGCTCGTGGGAAAGGTGCTTATTTTTGGGATGTTGATGGCAACCGTTATATCGACTATCTAGCAGCTTATGGTCCTATTGTTACTGGTCACGGTCACCCACATATCGCAAAGGCTATTACACACGCAGCTGAAAATGGCACTTTATTTGGGACTCCAACTGAATACGAGGTTACTTTTGCTAAAATGCTTAAAGAAGCAATGCCATCTATGGATAAAGTGCGCTTTAATAACTCTGGTACAGAAGCTGTCATGACAACAATTCGTGTAGCACGTGCTTATACTGGCCGTACGAAAGTTATGAAATTTGCTGGATGCTACCATGGTCACTTTGACTTAGTATTAGTAGCTGCTGGTTCTGGTCCTGCGACATTAGGTACGCCAGACTCAGCAGGTGTTACAGCTTCAACAGCCGAAGAAGTAATTACAGTACCATTTAACAACCCTGAAGCATTTACAGAAGCAATGGAAAAATGGGGCGATCAAATCGCAGCCATTTTAATAGAGCCTATCGTTGGGAACTTCGGTATTGTAGAACCTAACCCTGGCTTCTTAGAATTAGTGCATGCTACAGCGAAGGAAAAAGGTGCCTTAACTATTTACGATGAAGTTATTACTGCTTTCCGCTTCCACTACGGCGGTGCCCAAAACTTGTTAGGCTTAACACCTGACTTAACAGCGCTAGGCAAAGTAATCGGTGGTGGTTTACCAATCGGTGCATACGGCGGCCGCAAAGAAATTATGGATACAGTTGCTCCACTAGGTCCTGCCTATCAAGCGGGGACAATGGCAGGAAACCCTGCCTCCATGCAAGCTGGTATTGCCTGCCTAGAAGTATTACAAACTCCAGGTATTTATGATGAAATGGATCGTCTTGGAGCTATTTTAGAGGAAGGTATCCTGACTGCAGCCAAAAAACACGACGTAACAATTACTGTTAATCGCCTTAAAGGTGCTCTTACTATTTACTTTACAGATGTGAAAGTAGAAAACTATGAGCAGGCTGAAAACTCAAACGGTGAAATCTTTGGACGCTTCTTTAAATTAATGCTTGAACAAGGCATTAATTTAGCACCATCAAAATATGAAGCATGGTTCTTAACAACAGAGCATACAGAAGCTGATATTGTTGAAACAATCAAAGCTGTAGATATTGCATTTTCACAATTGTAATTGTAAAGGCTAAACGCCTAGTGCGTAACGCAATTTATAATAGCATCTAGATTATCTAACTTTTAAAGACGACTCCCATGCGAGTCGTCTTTTTCTTTAAATGGACATACAAATCTATGTATTTTATGAGCACTTCCTTCTATAATGTAAAGAAGCATTAATTATGCAGCCTAAGTCCCTCTATTTCAGCGGATGTCTTTTGTACCGAAAGCATAGCGACAGGTACAGATGATGTTTGAACACCTGCTGAAAAGCAACTAAGTCTTTATTTATCTATCCACCTATTGAGGTGGGAGACTTCAAGTAGTTAAAATTTTAGACAGAAAGGACATCCATTTTCTATGAAATTAGGTGCCCGTGTATTTAAAACTGGTGTTGCCATCGTGTTTGCACTATTTATCGCTGAGTTACTAGAGCTTCCTTCACCTGTTTTTGCAGGAATTGCAGCAATCTTTGCGATTCAGCCATCTATTTATCGCTCCTATCAAACAATTGTGGAGCAAGTACAAGCCAATATTATAGGAGCTACCATCGCGGTCATTTTTGGCCTACTTTTTAGTCACCATGTAGTAGCAATCGGCATTGCAGTCATTGTTGCTATCGGTATTATGTTGAAATTTAAACTTGAAAAGTCGTTATCTCTAGCACTTGTTACTGTTGTAGCTATTATGGAGATTCAAGGAGATGACTTTCTTACATTTGGTCTTATTCGCTTTCTTACCATATTAGTTGGGGTATTAGCAGCATTTGTTGTCAACTTGTTCTTCCTACCGCCCAAATATGAAGTAAAGCTATTCCGTAAGATTTACTTTTTACAAGATGATATCATTCGATGGACGCGACTTGCTGTTCGTCAAGCATCTGAGCATACTTCTACTAAAGAAGCATTAAGCAAATTTAAGTCTCGTATGCAACGTGTTGATACACTGTATGATTTTTATAAGGAAGAGCGTAATTACTTTAAAAATAAAAAATTTGTAAAAGGACGTAAATTAGTTGTGTATCGTCAAATGATCACAACGTCGAAGAAAAGTTTAGAGCTTCTTCATCGTCTTCATAATCATGAAAACGAATTAGCACAGCTCCCGACACAATTCCATTTAATGATTCAAGAGCGGCTTGATTTTCTCCTAACTTACCATGAGCAGCTACTGTTAAAATACACAGGGAAATTAAAGCCCGAACATTCGGAGTGGAGTAAAAACATCGATTATGTTCAACGTAACGAGTTAATGGAAATATTCATCAAGCAGATCAGTTATGCGCATGACGAAGGCGATACAGAATTTTCGAGCTATCACTTGCTTTATATTTTATCGCGTATTTTAGATTACGAAGAAAACCTAGAGCATTTGGATACGCTCATTGTGTCGTATCAAACTCATCATGGTCATGAAATCAATGTGGAATTTGAAGAGGAATTTGTTTAACTTCTTTCAGCAGATGTCTTTTGACCGAAAGCGAAGCGATAGGTACAAGTGTTTTTGTAGGGAAAGGAAGCGTCAGCTACAGAAGTTAAAGCCTCCGGCGGATGTCACGGAATCGTAAATGATTTCTTAGGGGATGTTAGCCGCCTAAAACCATCGCATCCATGCGATAACGGCTAACTGACCTGCATCGGTAAAAACGCCACGTCCTGTGGCATTACCAAAATGACCGACATCGTGTCGGCCCTCGTGCAGGCCTAAGTACAAAGCCAATTCCGGACGCAATTATGCCAAGGAATAATTGATTAGCTAAAAAGGGCGAAGAGTTGGCACGATGTCCATCTCTTCGCCCTTTTTTATTAGCTTTTCATTTTCGGATCAAGCGCATCACGTAGGCCATCACCCATGAGATTAAAACCGAGAACCGTTAACATAATAGCTAAGCCTGGGAAAATCATCGTCCACGGTGCCTTTAATAAATATACGCGGGCATCCGCCAGCATTTTCCCCCATTCTGGTGCAGGTGCTTGAGCTCCTAATCCAAGGAAGCCTAGTGCTGCCGCTTCAATAATTGCTGTCGCTATCGCTAGTGTTCCTTGTACGATGATTGGCGTCATCGAGTTTGGCAAAATATGCGAGAACAAAATTCGCGAGTCACGCATTCCAATCGCCTTTGCTGCTACGATATACTCCTCTTCTTTAACACTCAATACTTTCGATCGAATTAAGCGCCCAAAATTCGGTACGTTAATAATAGCAATGGCAATCAGTGCATTTTGTAATGATGGTCCAAGTACTGCTACTACCGCAATCGCTAGTAAAATACTAGGGAATGCTAACAAAATATCGAAAATACGCGAGATTATCGTATCAACCCATCTTCCATAATACCCCGCAATAATGCCAAGGAAACTACCTACAATAACAGAAAGAATAACCGATAAAAAGCCTACTTTCAAAGAAATTTGGGCTCCATGAATAACTCTAGAGAAAATATCCCGACCAAAGTCATCCGTTCCAAACCAATGCTCACTTGATGGTGCCAATAAACGCATCGAAAGGTTTTGTTCATTCATTCCTTCAGGAGCAATCTGTGGACCAAATATAGCAAGAAAAATAAAAAATAGTACAATACCTGCACCTACCAGGGAGATTTTGCTCTTTTTAAAGCTACGCCAGCCTTCTCTCCAAGGACCTGCCGCTCGTTCACGCCTTGGTGCTGCTTCTGTTTTTACATCCATGGCTCCAGTCATTATTGCTTCCCCCCTATTTGTACTTAATCCGCGGATCAATCACTGTATACAGTAAATCCACAATTAAGTTAATCATGATAAAAATAAAAGCAATTACTAAAATACCTGATTGAATAACAGGATAGTCACGGAAGCCAATGGCATCATATATATAACGACCAATTCCAGGCCAGCTGAAAATTGTCTCTGTTAAAATAGCACCACCTAGTAGCAATCCAGTTTGCAACCCTATGACAGTTAACACTGGGATAACTGCATTTTTCAATGCATGCTTATAAACAACAATAAACATTTTTTGCCCTTTTGCTCTAGCGGTGCGTACATAGTCAGAGCGCATTACTTCAAGCATAGACGACCTAGTCATTCTTGCAATAATCGCCATTGGAATTGTCGCAAGAGCCATGCCTGGTAATACTAATCGTTTTACTACTTCAGTAAATTGATCAAAGCGGCCTTGTATGAGCGTATCTAGTAAATAAAAATGAGTAATGGCGGTTATTGGATCTCGCACATCTTCTCGCCCAGATGTCGGGAACCAGCCAAGCTGATTACTGAAAGCCCATTGTTCCATTAAACCGAGCCAGAAAACTGGTACAGACACCCCGACTAAAGCAACTACCATTGCCACATAATCGAACCAAGAATTTTGGAACCATGCAGAAATAATGCCTGCATTCACGCCAACAATCACTGCAATAATCATGGCAAACAGCGCTAGCTCAGCTGTTGCCGCTAAATACGGGAAAATTTCCTCTGATACGGGTAATTTAGTACGTAATGATACTCCTAAATCCCCCTGAAAAATGCCACCTAAATAACTAAAATATTGTGTATACCACGGCTTATTTAATCCTAAACTTGCGTTTAACGCTTCGACCGCTTCTTTCGTTGCCTGCTGCCCTAAAATTACTTGTGCTGGATTACCAGGAATTGCACGAATTAACATGAAGACGATGAAAGTCATTCCAAGCAAAACTGGGATTAGTTGAGATAATCGTTTCCCCATATAGTGAAGCATTTTTTTCACCCCTCTGTTATTTTCATAATATACTTTTGCACGAAAAGCATTGAGGTCTTTACACATACTGTAGAAAGGGTCAGCTTTCACCAACAAAAGAATCCGCTAGATTTCTACGGCTTACCCGCAGAAAGCAAGCAGATTCTTTAAAATTTCTTCTCTTCTTAAATTAAAACCTGTTGGGATAGCCGTTTAAACCTACTTCACATCTACTGTATCTAAGCGGTCAGAACCTGTCGGATGTGCAACATAGTTTGTAACTTTAGTATTAGCAGCTAAAATTGGCGTAGAGTGAGCAAGCGGAACCCATGGTGCATCTTTAGAGATAATCACTTGCGCTTGCTTGTAAAGGTCATTACGCTTGTCCTCATCCATTTCAGTTTGTGCTGCAACAAATAATTCGTGAACTTCTTTGTTGTCATAGAATGTATAGTTGTTAGAATGAATATTATCTCCGTCTAATAAAGTGTAAAGGAAGTTATCTGCATCCCCGTTATCACCTGTCCAACCAAGTAAGAACGCATCTGCCTCTCCATTTTCCGCCTTTTCTAAATAGGTAGCCCATTCAAACGTTACAATCTTAGATTTCATACCAACATCTGCTAAATTCTTCTGAATAGCTTCTGCAATTTTTTGACCGTCAGGCATGTACGGACGTGGTACAGGCATTGCCCATAGCTCGATTTCTTTACCATCATAGCCAGCTTCAGCTAATAATGCTTTTGCTTTTTCCGGATCATAGTCATAGCCTTCAACCTCATCGTTGTAGCCTGCAATTATTGAAGGCATCGGATTTTTTGCTGTCTCGCCTAAGCCTTCATAAAATGCATCTACTAATGCTTGCTTATCGATTGCATGATTTACGGCTTGACGAACCTTTACATTATCGAACGGTGGACGAGTTACTGTTAATCCAAGATAACCAACATTCATAGACGGACGTTCGATTAATTGTAAATCTGCATTTGATTCGATTGAAGCTTTATCAGATGGACTTAAGCCATCAACTACATCAACCTCAGCGTTAGTTAATGCATTGAATCGTGCGGAATTATCTGGAATAGAACGGAAAATAACTTTATCTAATTTCGGCAAATCTGCAATACGGTAATCAGGGTTTTTCTCAATAGTGATAGAATCATTTCGTTTCCACTCTACAAATTTAAATGGACCAGTACCTACTGGATGATCTTTAAGTGCCTCATCATCCTTTTCAAATGCTGTTGGTGAAGCAATAGCAAATGGTGACATCGCTAAGTTTTTCAAGAATGGTGCTTGTGGCTGAGCTAGTTTAAATATAACTTTATAATCCCCATCAGCAGTGATTGACTCAATTACTGGCTTTTCGTTTACCGTAAATTGAGAAGCGTAATATGGGAATTTATCAGCACCACCAGCTTTCCAGCGCTCAAAATTTTTCACGACTGCTTCAGCATTAAAGTCAGTACCGTCATGGAACTTAACCCCTTCTTCAAGTTGCATAGTATACGTTAACCCATCTTCTGAAGATTCCCAAGATTTTGCTAACCCTGGGTGCAGCGTTACATCGTTCTCTCCAAAGTTAATTAGAGTCTCATAGATATTAACGGTAACTTTAAACGATTCACCTTCTGTTACTGTCGCTGGATCAAGTGCAGTAGAATCGCCACCACGACCATATACTAATGTTTTTGGTTCACTACTGCTAGTTGAGTCACCACCACTTGATGTATCTTTACTACCCGTATCCTTAGAATCTGAACCGCCACAAGCAGCTAAGATTGTCGAGAGAACAAGGATAAGCATTACACCCAAAGTCCAAAGCTTTTTTTTCTTCATTCGATTTCCCCCTAAGTTTTTTTATATCATTGAATGTTGGTTTGCATCGTAAAGATGACAAGCAACATAATGACCAGGTTTCACCTCTTGCATTTTCGGAACTACTTGAGAACATTCTTCTTTTTTAAATGGACATCTTGTATGGAAAGTGCAACCACTTGGTGGATTCGAAGCACTCGGAATATCTCCAGAAATAACAACCTGTTCACGTTCAAACGTAGGATCTGGAACAGGTACCGAGGATAGCAACGCCTGTGTATACGGGTGAAGTGGCTCAGCATATAAATCTTCGCTTGCTGTCATCTCCACTAATTTCCCTAAATACATCACACCTACACGATTACTAATATGGCGTACAACCCCTAAATCATGGGAGATAAAAATATAAGTTAGCTTTAAATCCTTTTGTAGGTTTTGCAATAAATTCAATACTTGAGCCTGTATAGATACATCAAGAGCAGAGACAGGCTCGTCCGCAATAATCAAGCGCGGATTCGTCATCAGTGCACGGGCAATGCCGATACGCTGCCTTTGACCACCACTAAATTGGTGTGGATACCGTTTCACATGATATTCATTTAACCCAACAATTTCGAGAAGCTCTAACACTTTCTTCTTCCGTTCTTTTGCATTGCCCATTCCATGAACAATAAGAGGCTCCTCCAATATCTTCCCAATATTATGTCTAGGATTAAGAGAGGCATAAGGATCTTGGAAAATCATTTGAATATCTCTACGGGCCTTGCGCATTTCATTATTGGATAATTCAGAAATCACCTTTCCTGCGAATTCAATTTTGCCCTCAGTTGGCTCAAGCAATCGCATTAAAAGTCGACCAGTCGTTGATTTACCACACCCGGACTCACCTACAATACCTAATGTTTCTCCTTCAAAAACTTCAAAGGAAACATCATCTACTGCCTTTACGTCCCCAACTTGTTTATTAAGGACCCCCTTCCGAATGGGGAAGTATTTTTTTAAACCATCAACTTTCAATAAAGTTTTCGACATGTTGCTCCACCTCCTGTTTCTCTAGTAAAAAGCATCTTGATTTATGCTGCTCTCCTGCTTCATATAAAGGTGGCGTTTCTTGTACACAGCGTTCCATCGCAAATTCGCAACGTGCTGCAAAACGGCAGCCTACCTGAATACTTCCGGGTTTTGGTACACTGCCTGGTATAGAGTAAAGGTTGTCCTTCTTATAACGCATATCTGGTACAGACTTAATAAGTCCTTGTGTATAAGGGTGCTTCGGATTAACGAATATCTCCTGAATAGGCGCCTCCTCAACTATCTGACCTGCATACATCACAATCACTCGCTCGCATGTTTCTGCCACAACACCTAAATCATGCGTAATTAATAAAACAGCTGTATTTAAACGTTTATTTAAATCTTTCATCAGCTGCAAGATTTGAGCTTGAATCGTAACGTCTAGTGCAGTAGTCGGCTCATCAGCAATCAGCACCTTCGGATCACAGACAAGCGCCATCGCAATCATGACCCGTTGTCGCATTCCCCCAGATAGCTGATGTGGATAATCTTTTAATAATTCCTTAGCACGAGGTAAACCTACAAGCTTCATAATTTCAACTGCCCTTGCAAAGGCTTCTTTTTTCGACCATTTTGGATTATGGATTAAAATCGCTTCTTTTAGCTGATCCCCAATTGTAAACAAAGGATTCAAGGATGTCATAGGTTCTTGGAAAATCATCGCCACATCTTTCCCACGAACTTTCTGCATTTGTTTATCAGATAATGTTATGAGGTCTTTGCCATCTAACCGTATTTCTCCCCCGGTTATTTTTCCAGGCGGTGACGGTATTAACCCCATAATGGACAGGGATGTAACACTTTTTCCACTCCCCGATTCCCCTACTATCCCTAATATTTCTCCCTCATGAACAGAAAAATCAATATTATCTACGGCAGGAATTTGTCCATCATCTGTAAAAAAGGTTGTCTGTAGGCCTTTTATTTCTAGCAGCTTTTTTCTCATGATCAATCTCCCATCGTCCTATATTTTTACTTAATCACTATAACTATCACTTAATTCCCTATTTTCAGATAATTCTAACCAAAAAACATCGCTCTTTCAATCATAATTGTTCTGCAATAAACATAGATTTTCTACATCGTTCGAGTTTTATATTAATAATGTCTTATTAATTAATACTAATTTATAAATAAGACAAAAAAATAGCCTTCCTTTTATACTTAAACGGAAGGCTATTTTTAGATTATTGACTCATTCCTAAAATATAGAGATGACACTTTTGTTAAAACGTATGTCCCGAGAATAAATTGAGCGGAGGCTGGGTAACTCCAGGAAAGCGCTCAGCCGGAACGGAAATCAACCACACATTATGATGATGTATCAATCTAAATGCTGTACCTGGAATAAACTAAAGTAGGTGCCCTCTTTTTGCATTAATTGCTCGTGCGTACCACTTTCAATTAATTGTCCATGATCTATAACAAAGATTTTATCTGCATGTGTAATCGTAGAAAGTCGGTGAGCAATTATTATTGTCGTACGTTCATGTGCAAGTACATCCAATGATTCTTGAATAAGTGCCTCACTTTCTAAATCCAATGCAGAGGTTGCTTCATCTAGTATTAAAATAGGAGGATTTTTTAAAAACACACGAGCGATCGCTACCCGCTGCTTTTGTCCACCTGATAACTTCACTCCGCGTTCCCCAACCTTTGTGTCATAACCATCTGGTAAGCTCATAATAAAATCATGTGCATTCGCTGCTTTTGCCGCAGCAATAACCTCTTCATCAGAAGCATCTGGCTTGCCCATTAAAATATTTTCTTTTACGGAATCACTAAACAAAATATTATCTTGTAGGACTATTCCAATTTGTGAGCGTAATGAATGTAGAGATACATCACGCACATCATAATCATCAATACATACGGTGCCACTCGTTGTGTCATAAAAACGAGGAATTAAACTAATGATAGTTGATTTTCCTCCACCACTCATTCCTACAAACGCAACTGTCTCTCCAGGATTAATTGTAAAATTAATATTGTTTAAAATTTGTGAGCCCTCTTCTTCATATTGAAAGTTCACATTGTCAAAACGAACTTCACCTTTTATCCGAGGTAGCTCTAACGCATTGGCCTTGTTTTTTATCTCATAAGGTTCATCTATTAATTCAAACATTCGATCCATTGATGCAATGGACTGTGTTAACATTGTTGATGAACTTACAAGGCGACGAAGTGGACCATAAAGTCGTTCGATATAGGCAATAAAGGCAACCATCGTCCCAATTGAAAGAGGTCCATTAATAACCTGATAACCTGCATAAGCAATGACTAGGAGTGGTGCTACATCCGTGATTGTATTCACCACTGCAAACGATTTAGCATTCCATCTCGTGTGATCCAGCGCTTTCTCTAAAAATTCTCCATTTGCTTCATCGAATAACTTTTGCTCATGTTTTTCTAGCGTGAAGCTTTTAATAATACTCATTCCAGCTACACGTTCATGTAAGTAACTTTGCACCCCAGCTAGTGCTTGTGACCGTTTACGTGTTAAAGACCGAAGCTTGCCAAAGAAGAACTTTACGCTAAACGCATAGAATGGGAAAGCAATCAATGCTACTAGCGTTAGCTTAACATCCATAGCAAACATAATACCGATTGCAATAACAATTGTCGCAAGGTCCAGCCAAACGTTCATCAGGCCTGTCATAATAAAGTTTTTTGTTTGTTCTACATCATTAATCACTCTTGAAATCACATCGCCAGCTCTTGTATTGGCATAATATCTTAAACTTAGTCGCTGCAAATGTGCATATATTTGTTTTCGAATATCGAAAAGCACTTTGTTACTGACATTTTGAGCAAAATATTGACGGTAATACTCAATCGGTGGTCGAATAATAAAGAATACAATGATCGTGCCACCTAACCAATAAAACAATTCTTTTGTCTTTTCTGCATCCGTTAAATGATCTCCAGCAATAATATCATCTAACACAATTTTTATGAGTAATGGAATAAATAACGGAATCGCAAACTTCACTATACCAATTAAAATCGTTAAAATTATTTCCCATGTATATGGTTTTACAAATCTCATATAACGTTTTATACTACCCAATTTATTATCACATCCTTATCAAAAACCATGTTTAGCAAATGCAAGGAGAACTCCTTGTATCACTTCGTACATAAAAAGAAACAGACATCCACAAAATGAATGCCCAAACGTATTATAGCAATATTTTGTTTTAAATACAGTTAATTTAGCTTTGTCACGAACTATTTTGCAATCAACTTTAATACTTATTTCCCAATAAAAAAAACCTATTAGTAAAACTAATAGGTGCAACTAATAATCATCTGCTTGCATATCGAGCTGAAACTTATATCGACTTGTCCAGGCATCGATAAAATCAGGTGCAAAGGGGCCTCTTTTTTGTTGAATCCAGCTAATTAATTTATCGACATTGCGCTTTAAAATTTTATCTATGACATCTGGATAAGACATTTCCTTACGATGTAGCTCATATTCATCCTCATCTAAGAGTGAATAAGACATATCGGGGAAAACTTTAATATCTAAATCATAGTCAATATATTTAATGGCATTATTATCGAAAACAAATGGTGAGCTTAGATTACAATAATAATACACACCATCTTCACGTAGCATGCAAATGATATTAAACCAGTACTCCGCATGGAAATAACAAATAGAAGGCTCTCTCGTTAGCCACGTTCGACCATCGGATTCTGTCACAAGTGTCCGCTCATTCGCACCGATAATGATATTTTTTGTTCCTTTTAAAACCGTTGTTTCTTGCCAAACACGGTGGATACGGCCATTGTGTTTATAACTATGTATTTGTATCGTTTCTCCTTCTACCGGTATTGCCATCTTTGAAGCCCACCTTTTCGTCTATGCTACCTTAATCTAGCAGTCTCTAGTATATTATAGCAATGTGTAGGCGAAAGGTGTAGTTAGAAAACCACAAATTTCCCTGCGCTCTTTTAAATTTGTACAAAATTTCGTTAACTAAAAGCAAATTTTATCATAACACTAACCCAATTGGAATTTTTTGTTTAAATTCATGTATTGGAGCATGGTTTAATCAGCTACCTGAGCAGTTCCCTATCACCTAAACCATTTTCTTATCTTGCTATATAAAAATTCAAAAGGAGCTGCCCTTTTTAATCTTTTCGATTGTAGACAGCTCCTCAGAGGTAAATGCAATTATGCAATTACAAAGTGTTATTCACCAAGATCTTGGTTAGTTTTATTGAAGTTACCTGAAGCTTGAGATTTTTTCTGCTCAGCTTTAGCATTTTGCTTTTGCACTTCATTAACGTCTGTTTCATAACCAAATTCTTGACTTTGACGTTGCATGTTTTTATTCGGTTGGAAATTCTGGTTGTTTTGCTTTTTCATTTTCATTCACCTCCACGCTCATTATTGTGTACCGAGGTGAATGCTTTTATGCCTAAAAATTTTATATAAATAATTTTCTAGATTAATCCTTTATTTCCTGCCAAATTTTCAGCATTGGAACGGACATTGGTAACAATTCTATTTGTTCGGGAGTCAGCCATTCGCCCTTTTCTGCTGAATTACATTTCATAAAATAGCTATTTATATGCCATGTTAAATGTGAAAAAACATGTTTAAATGTTAGCAAATCCTGTTGCGATTGAACATTCATAGCATAATCATTAATAAAAGAATCTATTGAATCTTTACCGTGCTCAAGCATTGGGAACTGCCATAGATTAGCTAGTAAACCCTCTGCTGGACGCTGCTCTAATAAAATTCGCCCTTTGTCATCTTGGCATACAAGCACATCGTATGTGAGATGCTTCATCTTCACTTTTTTAGATTTGATAGGTAATTTTTCAGGCTCGCCTTCATTAAAAGCGGTACAGTATTCCCGAACCGGACATAATAAACACTTTGGTGAAGTTGGCGTACAAATAAGTGCACCTAGCTCCATTAAGCCTTGATTGAAGGACGATGCATTTTCAGGATCAATTAGCTCTTCAACAGCCTCTTCAAAAATCTTTTTAGTCTTTGGAATAGCGATATCATCATGAATAGTAAGCACTCGACTTAAAACACGCATAACATTGCCGTCCACTGCATGTTCGGGCTTATTATAGGCAATACTTAATATAGCTCCAGCAGTATACGGACCTACGCCTTTTAATTTTGAAATCTCATGGCGATTATCGGGTACTACCCCACCGTAGTTTTCTAATACCTCGCGAACACCCGCTTGTAAGTTGCGTGCACGGGAATAATAGCCGAGGCCTTCCCAATGCTTTAATAAGTATTCTTGTGGAGCTTCCGCGAGTAATTCTAATGTTGGAAAACTTTCCATAAAACGATTGTAATAAGGAATAACTGTGTCGACACGTGTTTGCTGTAGCATCACTTCCGATACCCAAATTTTATAAGGGTCCGTCGTATGCCTCCAAGGTAAATCACGTTTCTCAACATTAAACCATTCGACTAAAGATTGTCGAAATTCTGTTACATATGGATAATTCACAGTGACCTCCAGTGTTTTTACGATTTTATTTATGATAAAAAGAGTATACAATTAAGAAAAGATCATCTGTCTAAAACGACAAAAAGCGCCATTATTTTCTAGCTTCAAGATTTTAGCACAACAGTCTTAATAGAGAAATATCAAGTATTACGGATTATTGAAATATACATGTATGCAAATTGTACTCTATTTAGATGCATACAAGGAGTGGATATTTTTGGATTCAGGTACACATTTCGTTATGGGTATAGCCCTCGGTGGTCTTGCATTAGCTGATCCCGTTGTAGCAAGTCATTCAATGACCTTTACCGCAGTAATGGCAGGTACAATTATTGGCTCACAGGCACCTGATGTCGATACAGTTTTAAAGCTGCGCAACAACGCAATTTATATTCGACATCATCGTGGAATTACACATTCACTTCCAGCAGTAGCTATTTGGCCGATCTTAATTACAGCGGTTTTAGCACTTATTATTCAAGACGCAAATGTGTTTCATTTATGGCTTTGGACATTTTTAGCTGTAGCACTTCACGTCTTTGTTGATATTTTCAACGCTTATGGTACACAAGCACTTCGACCGTTTTCTAGAAGATGGGTTGCACTTGGTGTCATTAATACATTTGATCCTATTATTTTCACACTACATTGCATCGGCATTTTGCTTTGGGCATTTGGTGTTAATCCTGTTTGGACATTTAGTATCATGTATCTCATAATTATCGTTTACTACATTTTACGATTTGCGGTCCAAAAGGCTGTAAAGAAAGCTGTACATAATACGATTCAGGATGAAGAGTATGTTATTGTAGCCCCTACAATGCGATTCTTCCACTGGCGTATTGCAGCAAAATCCAAAACGCATTATTATGTTGGCCGTGCTTATGGGCGAGCTGTTAATATTTACGATAAATTCGAAATAAAACCTTTGCCGAAAACGCCTCTTATTGAAATAGCATTGAAAGATCCCAATCTCGCTGCATTCGTGTCATTCTCACCATTGTATCGTTGGGAAATTTCTGAACTCGAAAATGGCTTAACAGAAGTAAGATTAATTGATCTGCGTTACCGTAGTGATAATCGCTATCCTTTCGTGGCTGTCGCTCATTTAAACGAGGACAATGAGATTATCACTTCATACACAGGCTGGATTTTTACAGAAGATAAACTCCAGAAAAAATTACAAGTTGGCGCAAGTAATTAAACATCAGTAAACCCTGGCCATAATTTGGCCAGGGTTTTGTTATTGTACCATATCATCACTAGCATCAAGTAAATGTGCGTATTTGGGGTTACGTCCCGCAAATGCATGCAGTTTATCAGCATAGCTGGCAATTAATTGACGCACCAAATTTTCAGTGTATTCCGTACCACGATAAGCGTAACCAGCTTTCGCAGAAGTCGATTCGAAATCACTCCATAAAAGCTCAATCCATACTCGTGCACGACCTACTGACATTTCCGGATTTTTTGCAAGTAACTCAGCTGTTAGCTTTTCAATTTTTTCATCCATTTATTTGCCCACCTTTACAGGAGATAGCATTGAAACAGGTAAAGCCTCTTGGTATTTTTCGCCCCCTAAGCGATGGCCCCATGCGAAACGTCCTTTTAAATAATCCACTTGGAAAAATTCATTTTCAGAACCGTCAATACGATACATTTCTCCAGGAATTATTGTATCTAAATCCACTAAATAAGCTGCAGCCATTAAAGCCTTGCGCTCGTATACAGCGAATTCATTAATAATGCCTAGCTGTTCCGCCTTACGTGCTTTTTCCTTTATTCTAGCTATTTCTTCACGTAGTTCATGCTCTGACATCGCAGCATAATTTTTTTCGTTCATTCCTCATTCTCCTTCTCTTCTATAAAACGATCTATAACTTCTATAGGAAACCCCTTTTGATAGAGCGCCTGCTTTATTTTCATTTTCAATTCAAAACCAGTATACTTTGATGAATACTTTTTCCAAACTTTTTCGCCTTGTACATCAAGTAGCTGTTGCCATTCATCTTCCTCTTGCTCAATCTCTATTTGACTAAGCACCTCATCAACAACACTAAAAGAATAACCTTTTCTCATTAAAAAATCTTGAATTTTAGCTTTTATTTGAGTTGGCGTTTTCTTTTTTTCCGATCGAATGACCTTTTCAGCCAATTGCGTCGCAAGCTTTACCTGCTCCCCATGACTATATGTAGCCAATACCTCATCCTGTAAGCTTTTATCAATCCCTTTTTTCATAAGGTCCTGCCTAATTGCTTTGGGTCCCTTTTTCATCGTAGCCTTTTTCGTATCAAGCAACGCCTTGGAGTAAGTTTCATCATTTAAAAAGCCATACGATTTAAGCTTTTGTATAGCCTCTAAAATAACCGCTTCCCCAAATTCTAACGAGAGCAGCTTTTTCTTAACCTCATGCTCACTGCGCATTTGATAAGATAAAAAATTTAACCCTTTATTAAAAGCTTTTCGAATCTCATCCTCATAGGCAATTTCCTGAATATCAAATTCCTCAAGCACTTTGCCCTTTGTTAACCCAAATTGAATGAGAATTGCCTCATCTACAGGAAAAGCATATTCTTCGTTCAAATATATATTATAACGTTCTGGATTGTTTTTTTGACGTGCAATCTTCGTAATAACACGCATTCGTAACACCTCACTATAACCATTATAACATTTTTCGTAAGTATTGCTTTTGAGGTATTTTCTCGGTTTGCGGTTTTCGTTCGATTCGCGGGATTTACTTCTTTTCTTCGGGTATTCTCTCCTCTTCCGCGGGTATTCGCTTCTCTTCCGCGAGTATTCGCCTCGCTTCCGCGGGTATTCCCTTCTCTTCCGCGGGTATTCCCTTCTCTTCCGCGGGTATTCACCTCGCTTCCGCGGGTATTCCCTTCTCTTCCGCGGGTATTCTCTCCTTTCGCGGGTATTGGCTTCTCTTCCGCGGGGATCCTCTCCTCTTCCGCGGGTATTCTCTTCTCTTCCGCGGGTATCCTCTCCTCTTCCGCGGGTATTCTCTCCTCTTCCGCGGGTATTCTCTCCTTTCGCGGGTATTCCCTTCTCTTCCGCGGGTATTCTCTCCTTTTCCGCGGGTATTCTCTCCTCTTCCGCGGGTATTCTCTCCTCTTCCGCGGGTATTCTCTCCTCTTCCGCGGGTATTCGCCTCGTTTCTCGCGGGTATTCATTTCTCTTACGAATGTTTGGACACCCGCGGAAAAGCAGCTTAAATCTGCATTCATCTTACTGCCTATAAAAGTGGGAGACTTCTGTACCTGTCGCTACGCTTTCGGTACAAAAAACATTTGCTGAAAAAAGTTAAATTTCTCCATTTAAAAGGGACTTTTTTAATGAAATCAAGTAGGATAATTTTTTTACAAATAACACATTCTAAAAAAAAGAAAGGATGCGTTTTTATGTGGAAACAGCATATAGTGGGATCGGTAATTGCTACTTTTATTATTGCCGCGGCAATTAGCTTTAATCCATTTTCGGCCTCTGGATCTGATGAATACAATTGGGGCTTTAAGCGAGCGAAGAACGGTGAACAAGCAGAGGCTGGAGCACAGCTTGATCAGATAGTTGAGAAATATGACGCCATTTATAAAGGGAAGCCTGATAATAAAGTTGCTTATTTAACTTTTGATAACGGATATGAAAATGGGTTTACGGAAAGCATTTTGGATACGTTAAAGAAAGAAAACGCACCAGCTACCTTCTTTTTAACTGGTCATTATTTAGAAAGTGCCCCTGATTTAGTAAAACGCATGGTTAAAGATGGTCATATGATCGGCAACCATTCATATGGGCACCCAAATATGGCGAGACTAACGCCCGATGGTATGCGCAAAGAATGGAAAAAGCTTGACGATAAACTACGTGAATTGACAGGTATTGAACGTACAACATATGCTCGCCCGCCTGAAGGTACATTTAATGCGAAATTATTAGAAGTAGGAAATGCTGAAGGTTATCGTCATATTTTCTGGTCTGTTGCCTTTAAAGATTGGGAACGGGATGTACGACGTGGCGCAGATTATGCGTATAATGCATTAATGGAACAGCTTCATCCTGGTGCCGTAATATTAATGCATACTGTTGCTCAGGATAACGCTGAAGCTCTTCCTAGGTTTATTGCCGATGCGAAAAAACAAGGCTATACATTTTTATCCCTTAACGATTTAGTTTTAGAACATGAAGATTTCCCTGTCGCTTTGCAATCGTCTACTCCTTAGTTATAATGGGGAGATGATATTAAAAGAACAGGGACGTGGAACGCTTGACGCAACAAACAACAATGGAAGTAGGACAAAAATTTCCTCTAATAATAAAAAGACTAGGTATTAATGGTGAAGGCGTAGGCTTTTATAAGCGTAATGTCGTATTTGTAAAGGGTGCCATTCCTGGTGAAGAAATTACAGCACAAGTGACTAAAACACAGCGAAATTTTGCAGAAGCAGAAGTAGTAACGATTCGCAAAGCTTCAAAACATCGCCAAGAAGCACCATGCCCAGTTTACAACGAATGTGGCGGCTGTCAGCTTCAACATATGACATATGAAAAACAGCTAATTGAAAAACGTGATATCGTCGTTCAAGCATTAGAACGTTATGCTAAACCATTAGCAACTTCAGTTGAAGTTCGTAAAACTCTAGGGATGGATAATCCATGGAATTATCGAAACAAAAGTCAATATCAAGTACGTAAAGAGGGTAAACGTGTCTATGCAGGGCTATTTGCAGAAGGTAGCAACAAGTTACTGAACATCAATGATTGCCTAGTGCAACATCCGATTACATCAAAAATCACGGTGGCAACACGGAAAATTTTACAAAAACTGAATATTACTATTTACGATGGTCGTACGCTTGATGGCTTAGTGCGTACAATTGTTGTACGTACAGGGATTCGTACGGGTGAAACGCAAGTCGTGCTTGTCACAACACGTAAGGAAATTCCACATCAAGCCGAGCTCATTGCACGTATAAAAAAAATCGACCCAAGCATCGTATCGATCGCTCAAAATATTAATCGTGAGAAAACATCATTAATTTTTGGCGACGAAACGATTGTCCTCGATGGTAAGGAAACGATTCACGAGGAGCTTGGTGAATTAGCCTTTGATTTATCAGCTCGTGCCTTTTTCCAATTGAATCCAACACAAACTGTTCATCTCTATGATGAAATCAAAAAAGCAGCAGCATTAACAGGCAAAGAAACAGTTGTAGATGCTTACTGCGGTGTTGGAACAATCGGTTTATGGCTAGCTGACAAAGCGAAAGAAGTTCGTGGGATGGATGTTATTCCAGAAAGCATTCAGGATGCACGTAAAAATGCCCGAAACCATGGCTTCAAGCATAAAAAATACGCAGTCGGCACAGCAGAAAGTGTTTTAGCAAAATGGCGCAAAGAAGGATTTACACCAGATGTTATTACAGTTGATCCACCACGTACAGGTCTAGCACCAGAGTTTATCCGCACGGTGTTGAAGCTAAAACCGAAGCGCTTTGTCTATACGTCTTGTAATCCTTCAACATTAGCGAAGGATTTAAATGAATTATCGAAGTTTTATGATGTAGAGTACATTCAGCCAGTGGATATGTTTGCACAGACGGCACAGGTAGAATGTGTTGCAAAGCTCGTGTTGAAGAATAAATAATAATGAAGAAGGACGTCTTGAGAATACTCTAGGCGTCTTTTTTTAATCGTTTTAATTTCCCCATTCATTTCATATGTAAACCCCTGAGTCCCTCTAGAAACAAAACAGGCGTCCCCTAAAAATAAGAGACGCCCACATTGTTTATTTTTCTATGTATTGCACAGCTCCAGCTGCCTGGTGGATGATGGATGGTCCAGAAAAATCGACACCTTAACCAGTTGCCCAGGATTTAAAAGATTTTTATACTTTAATTTTTTAGCTTTAATACGAAAGAACTTTGACACGTAAACTTTGGACTTTTACCTTTAACCTTTGAGCTTTCAACTCAGATTAATTAAAGTATCCTTTGAGTAAGACATGTTTCAGGTTTTAACTCGCACACATGTCTTGAAGCGCGAGCGACTTTTCGTTTTCCATTTTCGCTAGGCCATGCAAATTTAGTTAGGCTTGCACTTCAATAAATGTCGTTGCGTTTGATTCCGATAATACAGCGTCGACCTCTGATTCGAATTCTTCAATTCGACTATTTAATGCTTCCATTTTCTTTTTAATATTCATCGGATCTATTAATTCGAACTCGTTTCTTTTCATAAATGTGTCCGTATGTAATTTAACTTCCTCAGGAGATTGTTTATCTTTATTCCCTAATATATTAACTAAATACGTTTCTAGCTTTGCTGGCAACGCATCATTTTCTTTAGCAACCATATTTATCGCTGAACGATATTGCTGTTGCATGACTTCTAACAGTTCCTTTTCATATTGAATGGACTGTTTCCGTTCAATTGCTTCCGCTACAGTCATTCCTTCTTTTCCTACTATTACTTTTGTTATAGCATTGGACTCTACAACTAATGCCTTAATTCGGTTGCGATAGTAAATTAAGCTAACTACTTTATCGTATGAGGCTTGCATTTGCTTTTCATATTCTTGAATCTCTACACCATTAATTTTGCTATTGCTTTTACGATTAGCTAACACTGAACTAACCTCATTCGTTGCTGCTTCGATGCGATGATTTAGCATCTTTAATTCTGTTAATGCACGGTGAATTGATATTTTTTTATATCCAGTCATGATTTAATCTCCTCATATAATTAGTCATCTTAGCTAGTGTTCTTCTATTATATAGAGATAAAAATACAAAGTCCAAATATTACTTGTCTGCAAATTTTATTTGATTTTATGTTTGCTTGTCTGTATAATATCATTCTAGGTGCCAAACCTATGTGACTTGGACGGAACATCCTTGTCACGCCAAAGAACGCCATAACAGCACGGATTTGCTGGGCGTTTTTTGTTTTATGAGCGGGAAGATGAGCCCCGCTCTTTTATTTTGCCCCAAATTATACATAGCGCAAAAGCTTACAAGCTAGCAATTTACTCGAGCTTTTACTTCCTCTACCCGAACTTTTTAACCGACTCTCTTCTTTCCGCTTCAAGGATGATTTCCAAAAGATATTACATCGAGACCATTCGCTTATTTTTATTTCGTCCAAATACTAACAAAACAATAGCTATCATTAGCAAAAGCATCGCTACCAATAAAAGGAAACTGTAATTTACATATTCTAAATAAATGCCCCCTAAAAATGGCCCTGTTAAGCTACCGATACTAAGGGCAATGCCACAAAGCAGATTTCCTGTTGGCAGTAGCTCTTTTGGTGTTAAATCTGCCATATAGGTAATACCTAATGAAAACATCGAACCTACTAATGTACCTGTAAAGAAAAATGCTACGGCTACTGCCATTTGAGAATACTCTAAAAAACTGGCAACCCCAAAAATAATAGCCCCTCCAAATGAGCCAATCATCAGGACATAACGTCGTCCTATTTTATCCGCTACTGCACCAAGCGGCACCTGCGTTAATATTCCGCCAAATGTAAAGACTGATAACATAATAGGAATCATATTCACGTCAAAATCTTTACGTAAAGCATAAACCGGGAACAAAGCATTTAAAGCAGATTCTAAAAATCCATAAGCGAATGGCCCTAAAAATGCAATCCATCCAAATGCAATGGCTATTTTATAACGATGCCAGCCTCTTGCATGTAAGTCTCCCGTTAAACGCTCTGGTTTTTCATTTTGTAAAAGGAATACAAAAGCCCATGCAAATAAACACAAAGCAGAGGACACAATAAACGGTAATGCTTCTGCAACTTGTATAAGTTTCACCATTAAAGGTCCAACTGCAAAGCCTGTACTAAAGGACAGGCCGTAAATGGCCATACCCTTTCCTAAGCTTTTATGATCTGTGGTGCTTGTAATCCACGTTTGTGTCGCAAAGTGTAATGCCTGGTCTCCTACTCCAATGAGTAAGCGCAGTACAAACCAAAAAGTCACACTTTTCCATAAAGGAAATATTAGCAGTGAAACAAACACAAATGCACCGCCAATTAATATAATCGGTTTATAGCCCCATTTTCGTAATGGCTGCTCGATAAATGGTGAGATTAATAAAGTTCCTATGTATAGACCTGTTGCATTCAATCCGTTCAACGCGGAGGATACCCCATCACGTTCGAAAATAATTGAAATTAGCGGTAAAAGCATCCCTTGTGAAAAGCCTGAAATAGATACAATCAACACTAGAATGGCAAATCTTTTTTTGCTGTAATCTGAGAAGTACGTCATCTTTTCCTCCAACATCCAATCATTCTTCCAAAGAACAGCATACCAAAAAGCCTTAGCGCTCACCACATGTGATTTTACGCTAAGGCCTAACTAACACTTATCTCCATTTAATTGTATAAACACGAATTTCGGCTTTTATATTGGCCGAGTACTTGTTTAAACTCCCTCCTTTTCGAGTTAGAGTCTTTTTAGATTTTTTAAATCAGCTCCTTTGCTTTTTCTTAATATTAATTTAACACACGCCTTCAATATTGTAAATATTCTGTCTATTATTTTTTTAAAATAATCGCTAAGTCCTAGGTGTTTACCTAAACATTGAATTTTAGTCCCAAATCAGCTAAGATGGAGGGGACGAAATGAGGTGTATGTATGTCAAATCCAATCACTGATAAAAAACAACAAATGAATTACTTAAAAGAGCGTCTTGAAATGTTTTTAGAAGTTTTAGATGCTATTGATCCTGAAACAACTGAATTAGAGGATATTGATCGTTTAATTCAAATGATGGATGATTTAGAGGACAAAATGGAGCAATTTAATGCTCGTGAACAATAAATACTAATCAATTTCTCCTTGGCTGAATTGTAGCTGCCGCTTTGCTTTCGCTACAGATAAACATTACGTCCGGAGACTTTAGGCCATATTGGTCACTCAATCGTTGCCACAGGACGTGGCGTTCTTATTCTGAGTTCTTCTATTTCAGTAGGTTATAAAAAGGATCCTATCAACATCCATCTCACTACCTAGAATAAAATGAAGATAAAAAGCAAGTGGAAACGCATCCACTTGCTTTTTATTTAAATTAATAACAATCCCAATTATATAGAACTTTACTAAAATCTTTACGTTTTAGCTCATCCTCTGTGATGAAAAAGTTGCCGACTCCGACATCCCCCCACAGAATATGATCACCTACACTGTCAATTTGAAGCAACAAAATTGTTGAATCTGTATAGTCACCATAAGCTCTTGGATCTTCTTGGGTAAAGAATGGGTATCCTCCGATTTTATGACCTGTACTATTTAATGTTTCATAAAATGAGTCTACTAATTGATCATCGTCTTCTATAGTAGCAAGGATTTTCGCATATGTTTTTTCACTTCTAAAGTCATTTGCTGATAATGGTTCATAGCCTGTTCCAAAGGACAATGCCATTTCCTTTTCCACAGGAAAGTATAATTCTTCTTCGTTCGCTTCAACAAACGAGAAGTCTTGTACTAACTGTGACTCATCATTAACAATATGTTCGTGGAAAACAACGCGGAAGCCCTCATGATTTTGACCATTGTCAAAATCCATCCCTAGTACATCATCGTAGCCATCAATATAAAACTGCAAGATTCCCTCTTTAGGGAAGTTTGGTAAATGCTTCGGAACATCTGCAAAATTAATTTGAGCTAGTAATTTTAATGGTTGCCCTTCTGGACTTTTCGGATACTCCATTGACAGTGGAAAATACGGATCACCAGCAAACTTACTTTCAAATAAAGAAGTTTTTCGTACTTCCGTTTCAATCAATACAGTCGGCTGTATCGTATCCTCTATTACAGTCCTATTTTGTTCAAACGCTTCAGGTAAATTATGTAACTTCATTCTATTACCTCCTAAAGTAAATTTAAATTAATTATAGAACAAATGTTCTGTTTTAACAATCTTAATTATGATGAAACTACAGCTTATGAATTAGGCAAAAAACTTCTGTTCACCGGTAGGTATAATCAAATAAGTGCATAAATCAAGTGCTTCTCGAGAAAACGTCTTCGATTCCTACTATATTCGTTTAAAGGTATTATTTATTACCCGGCTGCAATTATCTTATTACAACCTTAACAATAAATTGATTAACATAATTTCACAAATAAATTTCCTCTTTTTGAGAATAGGCCTTTAATTCCTACCACAATGAGTTGAACTCTTTTTTTCATTAGTTGAAAAGAGTATAATATTACGTGGAAATAATCAAATTTTTATGGGGGGCAATACTAAATGAATATCCAAACTTTGGAGAAAAGTCTTTATGATTTAATTACTGAAACGTCTACAAATCTACCAAAAGACGTACGTCGTGCTATTAAGAAAGCTAAAGAAGCTGAGAATTCAGGTACTCGCGCGGCAATGAGCTTAGACACAATCTCAAATAATATTATTATGGCAGAAGATAATGTATCACCAATCTGTCAAGATACTGGTCTACCAACATTCAAAATTTATACTCCTGTTGGTGTAAACCAATTAGAAATTAAAGCAGCTATTAAAAAAGCTATTGTCGATACTTCTGCAGATGCAAAATTACGTCCAAATGCGGTTGATTCATTAACAGGTGCTAACAGCGGTAATAACCTAGGTGACGGTCTACCTGTTATGAAATTCGAACAATGGGAAAAAGACTATATTACAATTAAATTAATCCTTAAAGGTGGCGGCTGTGAAAATAAAAACATTCAGTATAGTCTACCTTGTGAGATTGAAGGTCTTGGCCGCGCTGGTCGTGATTTAGATGGTATCCGTAAATGTATCCTTCACTCAGTATACCAAGCTCAAGGTCAAGGCTGTTCAGCTGGTTTCATCGGTGTAGGTATCGGTGGCGATCGCTCTTCTGGTTACGACTTAGCGAAAGAACAATTATTCCGTCATGTGGAAGATACAAATCCAAATGCTGATCTTGCAAAATTAGAAGACTATGTAGTGAAAACTGCAAATACATTTGGAATCGGTACAATGGGCTTCGGTGGTGAAGCAACATTACTTGGTTGTAAAATTGGTGTTATGCACCGTATCCCTGCTTCATTCTACGTATCAGTAGCTTATAACTGCTGGGCATACCGTCGTATGGCTGTGGACATCAATCCTCAAACTGGCGAAATTATTAACTGGCATTATCAAGAAGGCGAAAAAATTACATTTAAAGAAGATGAAGTTGCAGCAACAACAGAAGATACTACAAACGTAGTGGAACTTACTGCTCCTATTTCTGAAGAACAAATTCGCTCTCTAAAAGTTGGTGATGTTGTATCAATTACTGGTCGTATGTATACTGGCCGTGACGCAATTCACCATCATTTAATGAGCCACGATGCTCCAGTTGATCTTAATGGACAAGTTATTTATCACTGTGGCCCTGTTATGGCAAAAGACGGAGAAGGTAACTGGACAGTAAAAGCAGCTGGTCCAACTACTTCTATTCGTGAGGAGCCATACCAAGGTGACATCATGAAAAAATTCGGTATCCGCGCTGTAATCGGTAAAGGCGGTATGGGACCAAAAACACTTGCTGCATTAGAAGAACACGGTGGCGTTTACTTAAATGCAATCGGTGGTGCTGCACAATACTACGCAGACTGCATTAAAGGTGTTGATGGTGTTGACCTAATGGAATTCGGTATTCCTGAAGCGATGTGGCACTTAAACGTTGAGAAGTTCACAGCTGTTGTAACAATGGACTCTCACGGTAACTCACTACACGCAGATGTAGATAAATCATCTCTAGAAAAACTTGCTCTTCACGCAGAACGAGTATTCTAATAAAGAAGCAATTTCTTTCTGGAATTAAGCCATTTTTACTACACAAATTTGAAAAGCACAGAATATTCCTATGAATATCTGTGCTTTTCACTTGTTCAAAAACATTTCAAAAAGCCTCACAATCACCCCAAACTCCATCTAATGCCACTTTTATTCCACTTTCTATTAATTATGCATAAGCATAATTGTAACTGCCGCTTTGCTTTCGCTACCGATAAACAATGCGTTCAAAATCAGCTTCGTGCTTAGGACTGCTGAAAGAGTTAAAATCCCTTCTAATTTCTCACTTTCTTTTTTTAAATTCTTTTGTTATAATAATTCTAAATTAGAAAGATGTTAACTGAAATCTATTTTCAATTAGAAAAAGTTTATAATCATTGATTTACATATACTTTGATATTGATTTTCATTATCAGGAGGGATAAAAGTGAAACACACTAATCGAGAAAATATTAGTTTAATTGAGAAAACAAAAGAACACGCTGAATTAATCGCCGCCCTTATAGCAGGTTTGTTTATTTTGCTTGCATGGCGATTAGATACTAGTGGGCAAACAACAGCTTCTATTCTTTTATATATTATTGCATTTTGCGTCGGTGGATTTGCTAAAGCAAAAGAAGGTATTGAAGAAACCATTGAGAATAAGGCGCTTAACGTTGAACTATTGATGGTATTAGCCGCGATTGGTTCAGCAGCTATCGGTTATTGGACGGAGGGTGCTATTCTTATTTTCATCTTCGCTGTGAGTGGCGCTCTCGAAACATACGCAATGAACAAAAGTCACCGTGAAATTTCTGCACTCATGAATTTACAACCTGAAGAGGCTTGGCTTGTTCGTGGTGGTTTTGAACCAATGAAAGTTGCTGTATCAACTCTACAAATTGGTGATCATCTACTTATTAAGCCCGGTGAACGTGTACCAGCAGACGGTGTAATCTTTAAAGGGCAGTCTTCTATCGATGAATCTGCTATTAGCGGCGAACCACTTCCAGTAGCAAAACAGGAAGGCGACGAGTTATTTGCAGGAACAGTGAACTTAAATGGTGCCATTACGATGGAAATGACAAAACCAAATTCTGAAACACTATTCCAAAAAATTATCCAACTTGTACAAAATGCTCAGAGTGAAAAATCTCCATCACAACAGTTTATAGAAAAATTCGAAGGTACGTATGTGAAATTCGTGTTACTTGCCGTTGCCCTCATGATGTTTCTACCTCACTTTGTACTAGGTTGGGACTGGACGACAACATTCTACCGAGCAATGGTACTCCTAGTAGTTGCTTCTCCGTGCGCACTTGTTGCATCTATTATGCCAGCGACACTTGCTGCCATTTCAAATGGTGCAAAACATGGTGTGTTATTCAAAGGAGGCTTACACTTAGAGCATCTAGGTGCATTGCGTGCACTTGCAGTAGATAAAACAGGTACTTTAACACAAGGTAAACCAACCGTTACTGATTTCATTGTTCGCGAAGGATTAGACCGCAAAAACGCAATGGCCATCCTTGCGGGAATTGAAGCTCAATCGAACCACCCACTTGCTCAAGCAATTACTTTATTCGCAAGAAAAGAAGGGATCACACAATTTCCTCAGACCACTATTAAAGATATCCCAGGTTGGGGTATTAAAGGTTACGTTAATGAGGTCGAGTACCTTGTTGGTAAACCTGATTTTGTTGGTACAGATGAGGCAAATGAATTTGCAAATGGCGTAGCAGAAAAACTCGCTTCAGAAGGAAAAACGGTTATTTTCATTCGTGACAAGGATGGCATCGTTGCATTGGCAGCCTTAAAGGATACCGTGCGAAACGAAGCAAAAAAAGCAGTTTCATTACTAAAAGAACTAGGTATTAATGTTGTCATGCTGACGGGCGACAATGAAAAGACAGCAAAGGTAATTGCCAAGGAAGCAGGTGTGACTGAATACGTCGCAGAATGCCTCCCCGAAACAAAAGTGACTGAGATGAAACGACTTCTTTCTGAACATAAATTTGTGGGAATGGTCGGTGACGGCATTAATGATGCACCCGCATTAGCAACTGCCACTACTGGAATTGCTATGGGAGAAGGAACAGATGTTGCTTTAGAAACAGCCGATGTCGTTTTAATGAAAAATGACTTATCAAAAATTGCCTATGCCGTACGCTTATCACGTAAAATGCAACGCATCGTTAAACAAAACATCTTCTTCTCAATCGGCGTTATCGTTTTATTAATTGCCTCAAACTTTTTACAAGTCGTCGATTTACCACTAGGTGTAATCGGTCATGAAGGAAGCACCATTTTAGTTATTTTAAACGGCTTACGTATGCTGAATAAAAACGTATAAAACAAACAGCCTCGTATCACAAAACGTGATCTCGAGGCTGTCCTTTTTAATATTCCTAACTATTTGTTAAAGTCTCCTGCATCACAAGTTCTTTTTGTAATGCTTTTTTCTGCATCGTCGCATTTAAAACGCCACCAGAAATTACAATAATCCCCGTGAAATATAGCCAAAGCATTAAAATAATAACGCCACCAATACTGCCATATGTAGCGGAATAATTCGCAAAATTATTAATATAAAAGGAGAAAACAAACGTAACTGCCAGCCAGCCCAACGTCGAAAACAACGCACCCGGCCAAACACTCATTAATTTCAAACGTGGATTTGTATTCGGAATAAATCTATAGACCCCTATTAATACGATGAAAATAAGTAGAGGGGGTATCCACCAGCGCATTCTATGCCAGATAATTTCAAATTGCTCCTCAATGCCAACAATCGAAAATAAGAAATGCCCCACTTGTTGCCCAAAAACCGGTAAAAGTAGTGCAACAGCAAAAACAACGACAAACGCTATGGTGAAAACAAGGGATAACCCTCGTTCCAATATACTTCCCCTGTTTTCTGTATCGTAGGCCTTATTCAAGGCTCTAATCAACGCATTAATCCCTTTAGAAGCAGACCAAATTGTTCCTAGTACCCCGATGGATAATAGACTACTATTACGGCTTGTTAAAATTTCATTTAATGTATTTTCAATAAGCCTATATACCTCGTCCGGCATAACATTCACTAGAAAGGAATACACTTGCGTCGTCTCTAAATTCAAATACGGTAGTAATGTAACTAAAAAAATTAATAGTGGGAAAAAAGATAGTAAAAAGAAATAAGCCAATTCTGCGGCAAGAGCTGATATTTCCACTCGCTGAAAGCGGAGAATTAAATCTTGCATAAAGCCTCTTGATGTCATCACATTTACAGTGTCTTCGTCTGGTGAGACAAATGACTTCACCACTCCAACAGCTGTACGTATCGATGCTTTTTTCTTTTTCATACAAATTTCCTCCTGTACGAACAACTATTCTTTATCAGGTAAAGCAAAGGCTGCTTTTGTATCATTAATCATGCTTTCGATTGTGGAAGGTAATTCTTTAAATTCATCCACTTTTTCAGCAATCGCATTTACATTTTCTGACACACCTTCACATAGCACTTTAGCGGCCAATACTTTTTCCTCAACTAGCACTTGTAATTCCTCTCGATTGGCTGCATAATACGTAATTGCTTCTTTCATCTGTTTTGTTGTAGCTATTGTCTTTTCACGCGTTGTACGGTCCAACATGCTTAATGCAGCACCAACTGCAGCACCAACTACGATAGATGCTAATAATTTACTTCGTCCCATATTAAATACCCCCTGCTTGGTAAATGTATATTCCTTAGAACAATTAAGACTCATCATCAAAAGTTAGGGATGATTTTGTATACAAGTTGATTGGAGTGGTGACTGGACGTCCCCATGAAACTTTGCTCTGCACGAAAGCGAAGCGTCCCCAGTCGGAACAGAAAGCAACCCTATGTTATGGTAATGAACCATAATTAAACTATCACTGCCCTTATTCTACCCAATAACAGTCTATTTTTAAAGCAATGCCCAAATCAGTGTTGACATTTTTTTTATTCAATGAAATGATATTTCCGAGGATTATGAAAGGTAGGTTTAAATAATGGATTTATCAGTACCGTCAAAAGAGAACGTTATTTATATGGTTGATCAAATGAAAGAAAAGCTTCGTATGGTGAATGTCGATGCAATGAAATCGGAAAATTTCAATGAAGCTGATTACGAAGATCTTGTTTATTTATACGAAATGGTCATGAAGCGTGATACATTTAGTCCGAGCGAAATGCAGGCTATCGTTGCTGAATTAGGCGCTTTACGCAAATAAATAGGATTTTGTAAATAAAAAGCTATTAGCAATACGGCATCAAAGCCTGTTACTAATAGCTTTTTTCTATTTTGCTTGTTTTGCAGCAGTACCATCCTCAGTTACAAGAGGTTGTATTAACACTTCTACACGACGGTTTTTCGCACGACCCTCAGGCGTGTCATTCGGAGCAATAGCTCGGTTTTCACCATAACCTTTAGCACTGAAGTTCTCAGATTTCAATTTAGAATTACTATTCAATAGAACCATATAGAAATTCGAAGCACGCATTAATGATAACTCTAAGTTGGACGAAAAATTAGGTCCTACTGGGACATTATCTGTATGTCCTGTAATGACAATGTTTCGGGCTGGATCGGATACTAATACACCAGCAAGCTCTTTAGCTATAGGAATATATTCTGGTTTAATCGCTGCTTTCCCAGGATCAAACATAATAGTATCACGAATTGTAACAAGTAACCCCTCATCAGTCATCGCTGTTGCAAATTGACCTTCCATCTCATTAACTGCGATAAAATTATCAACACTATCTTTAATTTCAGCTAACTCCTTCTGATCCTTTAAATACGCGGAGTTTTGCGCTTGTTGTGGTGTTTTGTCACTTTCTGCATTTGGACTTTCTATCGGTGCAGGCTGCTCTAAAAAGCCTGTACCACCATCAAATACTTGATTAAACACAGCTGACATTCTCTCTAGCTTTTCTTGGTCTACTGAACTTGATGCAAATAATATGATAAATACGGCTAATAGCAGCGTTAAAATATCTGCATACGGAACTAACCAAGACTCATCGATATGCTCATCATGCTTTTTTTTCTTAGCTTTCTTTGCCAAGGCCGCCCGCCCCGCTTTCATCAGAAATTTGACGACGTTCTTCCATTGTTAAGTAAGAAGATAATTTTTGTTCGATAACACGTGGCGCCTCCCCTTCTAAGACAGAAAGGATTCCTTCAATCATCATTCTTTTTTGTTTAACTTCGATAGCAGATTTACGTTTTAATTTATTCGCAAATGGATGCCATAAAACATAACCTGTAAAAATACCTAGTAATGTAGCCATAAAAGCAGCTGAAATAGCATGTCCTAGCTTTTCTATGTCATTCATATCTGCTAACGCGGCGATTAAACCTACTACCGCACCAAGTACCCCTAAAGTCGGGGCATATGTACCAGCTTGTGTAAAGATTGCAGAACCACTAGCATGACGTTCTTCCATTGCTTCGACTTCTTCTGTTAGGACGTCTCGAATATAGTCGGCATTTTGACCATCAATTGCTAATGTAAGTCCATTTTTCAAAAATGGGTCTTCTATTTCTGAAGCTTTACTCTCAAGCGCTAATAGACCTTCACGGCGAGCTAAATCAGCCCATTGTGAAAACATCTTAATAATCTCAATATCATCTGCTAATTTTGTTTCTTTAAAAAGAATTTTAAATAGCTTTGGTACACGCTTTAACTCCTTCATTGGGAAGGCAATTGTTACTGCGGAAATTGTACCGAAGATGATAATTAGAATGGCAGCTGGGTTATAAAACGCACTTAAACTTACACCCTTTAGCACCATTCCCGTTAATAGCGCTACTAGCGCAAGTATTAACCCTACAATCGACGATATATCCATTCTAGAACCTCCAAATCTCCTATTAAGCTTTATTTCGTCCTTTTTTCCATAATTTTAATATAGTATAAATGTATTTCACATTTTTTTCGATGTAATAAATACTTTTTATTCACTTTTCGACCATATTTGATTATATTGAATTAAGAATAATACATTAAATTGTCTTTATTTGAAATTACTTAAGAATTTGTTATTATCCTTCAACATAAAATTATTAAAACATACTGAATGAGTCGCAAAAGAAGGAGTAAATACCTAAAAATATCAATATCACTATATAAGCTATTCGACTGATAATCAAAACCTTCTTCAGATAATTACTAAAATTTTATAGAAAAATAGTGTAAAACAGCTGTTTATCGATGTGTCATACGATACTTTTTTTCACTCTCACAATTAAAGTACTCCTAAAGAATCATTTATTTTTTTCCTCTATTTAATCAAATATACCTCGGTATACTTGCGTACGGATTCGGCTTTGTACTTGGGCAAAAAACTTCTTTCACCATCTATAGACACGGAAATACCTATTTCGCATTCTTGTTTATTATTTTTGATGAAAATGCCTCTAATCAATTCGTTATTGAGAATGCTGCCTATTATTTTCGTATGAAAGGTAGGAAGAGAATGTGAGAGCTATTGAAGAATTAGTTTAATCAAAGCTTGTCACATGACTTTACGAGTAGTTTTGAGATAAATGAGTATAAATAACATTACTGCGGGAAGGAAAAAAGAATCTGTTCTTTGTAATAAAAACTAGGTATTTCAAGTATTTTATACCTACTAATCTTAGTCCAGACTAGGTATCTTATGGATGTCATAAATTCTCCTTAGATTTTCCTAGTAACCTATTGTATAATTACTTTAGATATTATTGTAGATTATTTCAGTAGAGAGGAGCTTTCATTATGTTCATTACGACTGTACTAGGTTTTTCGGTTGTTTTACTAATTGCTACGGCATTCTTCATCCACTACTTACAAGTTGGTTTAGATACTAAGTCTTCAGTAACTGTAGATCCAAAACCAAGTGAAAAATTCTAAACTATCTATAAAAAACAGCTACATAACGTAGCTGTTTTTTATTTTTTTAATTATTTCTTTTCGCTAAAAGATTACTAAACTTCTTTTTTTTCGTAAAAAAATTGCGTGAATATTGTCATTATTATTTGCATATTGATCATTTTGCTCTAAAATATTTCTGTAGGGAAGGGAGCAATCTTTCATGACAATGTTACAAGATATTCTTAAGTTTAATGAAGATTTCGTTCAAGAAAAAAAATATGAGCCTTTTATTACAACAAAGTATCCTGATAAACGCATCGTTGTGTTATCTTGTATGGATACTCGCCTTGTAGAGCTGTTACCTAAAGCTATGAATTTACGTAATGGTGATGTAAAAATCGTTAAAAGTGCTGGGGCATTAGTTAGTCACCCTTTTGGTGCAATTATGCGTAGTTTACTTGTAGCTGTTTATGAACTACAAGCAGATGAAGTGTATGTTATTGGGCATTACGACTGCGGTATGAGCGCAGTTGACCCAGAAGCTATGCTAAGTAAAATGGTTGCTAGAGGAATTAACCCTGAAACTATCAAAACGGTAGAAAATTCAGGTCTTGATTTAAAAAAGTTTTTACGTGGCTTTGGCGACGTATCAACAAGTGTTAAGAAAAGCGTAGATACAATTCGCAATCACCCGTTAATGGTGAAAGATGTGCCTGTTCACGGATTAGTAATTGATCCAAATACAGGTCGCCTTGACTTAATCATAGACGGTAGTAAACAATAGTAAAAAAAGAAGCGTCTATCCTTCATTACTTGAAAGTTAGACGCTTCTTTTTATTCGTTCTCTAAACGTGCATACATGTAATGATCCACCCATTGGCCATTAATGTACAGCAGCTTTCTCAAGAGGCCTTCTTGCTGAAACCCAGACTTTTCTAAAACACGAATAGAAGGATTATTTTGTGTTGAAACATAAGCCTCTACACGATGTAAGCCTACTTGCTCGAACGCAAATTGCACGACCATATTAACCGCTTCTGTTACGATCCCTTTCCCCACATAAATTTCATCCATCGCATAGCCAACAAATGCACTGGAATACGGTAAACGCTTTACTGCATAAAGAGCAATATGTCCTATTAGATTATTTGTACCCGGCTCAAAAATACCGAAAGTAAACTCCCTCTTTGAGTCCATTAAGTATAAGCTTTCTTGAATTTTTTTATATTGAGCATTAATTGTATAATATTCAGGTCGTTGTAACGGTTCGTATGTGGACCAAAAATATTTATTGCGGCTTACGAGATCAGTTAAACTTTGTGCATCTTTTTCGTAAAATGTGCGAATGTAGCATTTATCCCCCTGAATTGATACCACATTTTCACCCTTTTTCCTCAATAGTCTCCAAATTTTAAGCACCATTTCTCCACACTAACCTTCCGATAATTGTCAATACGTTTTTAATGCCTGAATTCATTTTATCAATGGTAAAAAAACAATTTGTAAATCTTCCTTCACCATAACGTGTGGTTGATTTCCGTTCCGACTGGGTGCTTTGACGTTGGTCACGAAGGCGTTATCACAGGATGTGATGGTTTTAACCTTCGTTCCTCTATCGCTGATCCCCACGAAGTCGCCCAGTCATAACGAAGATCAACTTATATATGGTATAAATTGCAACAAATATCGTCCTCGACTTTTAGTAATAAGCCCAATTTGTGGGTAAACACCCACGGAATTGAAGTTTTACTTTATTGTATGTAAAAAAAGATGCTGCTACAACTAAAACATCTCGTCTTGTTGTTACAGCATCAATAACATTATTTCACTTTTTGTTTTTTAGGCTTCTCTTCTAGCAATTCAAGGCTAGACGATTCAGCATCTTCTAAATGCGCTTTGTCTAAGACATTCGTTAAATGAAGGCCACGTTTTTTTGCTTCACGTTCGATATGTGCTAGTGTTTCTTGCAGTACCTGTACACGAGCATACTTTTTATCGTCTCCTGGTATTAGAACCCATGGAGCATTTTTCTTATCAGTCTTCTCAAACATTTCATTTGCAGCTTCTACATACAGTGGCGTTTTTTCACGATTTCGCCAGTCTTCATCTGTTAGCTTCCAAGACTTATACGGATCCTGCTCACGTTCTTTAAAACGTTTAAGTTGCTCCTCATCTGATACTTGAAGCCAAAACTTAATGACAATATAATCTCCTGCCGTTAAAATCTTTTCAAAATTATTCATTTCTTCATATGCACGAGACCACTCTTCATTTGTTGCAAATCCTTCAATACGCTCAACTAATACACGACCATACCAAGAGCGATCAAAAATTGCGATTTGTCCATGCTGTGGCAACTTTCTCCAAAAGCGTTGTAAATAATTGTAGCGAAGTTCATGGGGCTGAGGCGCTGAAATCGGGTGTACGACATAACCACGTGGATCAACACGTTCAATTAGACGCTTAATAGCGCCCCCCTTACCAGCAGCATCCATACCCTCAAATACTAAAATTAATCCTATTTTATTGTTTAATAAAAACTGTTGAGCATTTAACATTTCATACTGGAGTACTTTTAATTTCTTTTTATACATTTTCTTATCTAGATTAACTGATAGATCTAGATCATTTAAATTTTGAGTCATTAAAACTTCACTCCTTACATTTGTATACTTCCATTGTACTAAAGAAATATATGGATGCCCATTCAAATGGTAAATTGTAGATAATTTTAGCGAAACAACACGATACATTGTTGGAAATTTCCGTTATAATGAAAATATAATGTTACAGTCCTATACTTATTTGTCTTTTCCCTATACAATTTAACACGAAGGGAGAGGAAAACATGCCTCGATTTTTTTTGATGACAATCACTTACGTTGTCTCACTTATCCTAACCTTTTCATCCTATTTCATGAAAATAAACGGTCAATCTTCCTTAGAGATCTCAAATCGTTTTCCAGTAATATTTGCACCTTTTAACGTTAGTTATGTGATTTGGATTGTGGTTTACATGTTACTTGGTTATTGGTTAGTCATGAATCTAAAAAAGACATCTATTAAACAGACTGTTCTCTTTAGTAGCATATGTATCATGCAGGCGCTAGCAATTGTTGTTTGGCACCACGAATTATTTATCGTGTCAATCGTCAGTACGTTTATTTTAGTACTGTATTTATCTAAGTTGTACAAAACGTACCCTCTCAGCAATAACTCACTTACAGGTCGTTTACCCTTCTCGATTTACTTCGCATGGGTTACATTCAGCCTGATGACAAATGTAAGCTTCACGCTAACATCTTATCAATGGAATGGTTTTGGACTTAGTGATCCACTGTGGGCAGTTATTTTACTGACACTTGGGGTAGCAATAGCACTACATATTCGATTCCATTATTTTGATATTATCTATCCAAGTGTATTTATCTGGTCCTATATAGGGGTTGTATTACATAATGGTTTTGATGAGCTACTTGTGTCAACGGCAGCCTTGTTTTTATGTGGAGTGCTACTTGTCGGTATATTATTTATTAAAAAAAATCCTGCCTACCAAAAATAAATTGGTAGCAGGATTTTAGCTTTTTTATTGTTCATCAAGTGAAGTTAAAATAATTGGTTTGTCTTTTGTAACGATAATTGAATGCTCGATTTGAGCAACTAATGATTTGTCTGGCGTAACGAATGTCCAGCCATCACCAGACTCCACAATATGCTCTGCTTTCGCTGAGATAAACGGCTCAACTGCAAGAACCATGCCTTCTTTCATAATTGTAGAATCCCATGCATCATAATAGTTCAAAATATGGTTTGGCTCATCATGTAAAGAACGACCTAAACCATGTCCCGTTAGGTTCATAATCACTGTTAAATCATTAGCATATGCTTCACGCTCAACAGCTTTTCCGATTTGGTTTAATTTTGATCCAGCTTTTACTTTTGTCATCGCACGATCAAAAGCACTTTTGGCTACGCGACACAACTTTTCTTTATCCTCATAGCCTTCACCAACTACAAATGAAATGCCTGTATCAGCAAAATAGCCGTTTAATGAACCAGATACATCTATATTGACGATATCTCCCTCTTTAATCACACGTTCACCTGGAATACCATGTGCGACTTCCTCATTAACACTAATACATGTGTATCCTGGGAAATCATATTCCCCTTTAGGTCCAGAAACTGCTCCGGCCTCAGCAAACATACGACCTGCAATTTCATCTAGTTCTAGTGTTGTTACACCTGGCTTTGTAGCAGCCTTCATTGCTTCACGAATTTCAGCACAAATACGGCCGATTTTTTTAAAGGCTTCAATCTCTTCTTGCGTTTTTACAATCATTTTTAACGTCCCTTTCATCTAATATCTACTATTTAATATAACATAACTTTCTATGCTTAAAACGCTAAACGCTTTAAATATTATATGCCATCATAAATTATAAAGTGCCGAAAACAGGCTTATCTCCATAACGTGAGATTGATTTCCGTTCCGGCTGGGCCCTTTATTGTTGCTGTCGCTACGCTTTCGCACAGATAAAACATTTGCTGACGTTTCGCTTAACTCTTCTTTTTTATTTTCCGCTAACCGAATCTTTAACTAAAGCCACTTCTAACTACGCTCACCCTTTTTTCCTAAAGGCTGAATCTAACTATTTCACAGTTCAAGCATTAGAAAAGACAAAAAGCACCTTTATTCAGATGCTTTTTAAAAAGATTCAGTGGTTTACTGTTATTCAACTGACAATAGGTGCTTAAACATGACTGACTTTGAGTTCTCTTAGAATTAAAAGAACACCAATTCCATAAACAATAGACATCGCTAAAGGTACTAGAGTGAAAGCTTGACCAACAAAGAAGCCACCTAAAATTAGAGCAGAAAGACAGATTCCTAAAGTAACAAATAAATAAGCTTTGCTTTTATAAATCCATATGTAAGGCAGAAAATGAGAGCCTGCTAGTAAGCCAATTGTGAAGGGCAGGTATTCAGGTATTTTCATATACACAATTATAAATACAGGTATATAAAAAGCTTGAGGAGCTGCTACTATCCCACTTAAAGTACCTAAAGGGTTGTCAATAGAGAGTAAATTAACCCCCAGAATTTTACTAATGACCATCCCAATAGGAAAAATGACACCTAAGCCAAATATCCAAATCAAACGTACAGCTTCTATTGGGAAAACTAAGGGCATTAGGGTGAAAATTAAAAAGACAACGGCGCCAGAAAGCAAAATGGGGTAACCTTTTTTTGCTTCAAATATAATTTCTTTTTGTAAATTTTCAAGTGTTTTATTCATTAACGCACTCCCTTTCGTAAAATCGGCAAAAGATTTATATAATATACCATCCTTCAACTATTTTTACCATTGATTATTCAACATAGTAATTTTCGGAATAATTGAAAGCTATGTAGAAATTGCTTAGGAAGGGCAATTTAATTACTGCACAGTTTCTTGATTTAATCTGTCTTTATGTTTTAATAGCAACAATCTTTAACAGTCTAAAAATAAAACCCTTCACTCATGTGAAGGGCATAATAATTATGATTTTCGTTGCATTAATTGAGGTGCTGCTGTAAATAACAGAACACCGACAATCGCTGTTAAAATCGTTGCTGGTAGCATATATGTTCCATTATAGATGATTGAATAAACCCATGCATTTTGATCGCCAGCATACTCTGCGAAAAATACAGCGCCCCCAATGGTATGTGCTGCATAACGTAAAAAGCCCGCTAATACCGTTCCTAAAATAATATAAAGAGCCATTTTCTTTTTGTTTAAATCTTTTGCAGCCTCAAGCACTGGTCCACGTACAACGGCCGCTAAGCCAACTACCGTAAAGGCAACACCATAATCAAGTGTTCCTTGAAGCCAATGTATAATATAGGCGCCAAACATTGTTTGCATAATACCAATAAGTAAACCCGTTACCATGCCTGGAATAAGACCCCAGCGAAATGCTATTAACATTATTGGCACCATTACGAGACTAACAGAGCCTCCTTGTGCCCATACTTTAAAGGAAACCTGATCGAGCACAAGGCCAATCGCTGCGAATATCGCAATTTCCACAAGCATTAATAGTTTTTTATTGTCCATAATTATTCTCTCCTTTGTTCCGATGTAGGATACAAGAGCAGGAATAGAAATCAGTTGGCAAATATGTCCCTATCTAGCATCAATAAAGATAAAAAAAACGATGCCAGGACAGAGCCTCACATCGTAAAAGTGTCGGTTTCTATCCACATCCCTACGCAAGCGTTAACTTACAGGTTCAAAGAGTTAAGGCATTACGTGCCCAGTCTCAGCTGACATCATCAGCTCCCCTTGTGGTCGTTACATCTTAATTTAGTTTAACAACCTCATTGTACGCAAACACTGTAACGATTACAACCTCTTCCACATTAATTTTTTTGAAACTTTACTGTTTTTCATGCGTAAATATTTAAAAAGGAGGTACAACTATGGAGAACAAAAAAATTTTATCTGCCTTTAGTTATCTAAGTATCTTTTTTGCACCCTTTATTGTGCCATTAGTCGTTTACTTTGTTTCAAAAGATAACGATGTAAAGAGTCATTCTCTTCGAGCACTAATATCACATTTAATCCCAGTTGCATTTGGAATAATATTTTTTGCAGTCTTTATTTTCTCAACTTTATCATTCAACACTTTTGAACCAGATTCAGGTAGTAGTTCTTTTCTTATCATTTGGTTAGTTTCATTTGTGATTTACATTCTTGTTTCAATCGGAATTGTCATTTGGAATATTATTCAAGCAGTTCGCGTTATCCGATAAGTTTCATTTCAACCTTGAACAGAGAGTACTAAAAGGAGCTGTTATTTTTTGAAAGTATCTAAAGTTGTCAAAACCGCCGTAAAATTAGCACCAATCGTTATTCCAATTGTTAAAAAAGTAATCGCTGCAAAAAAAGGAACAAATCCTACCGTAACTAAAAAGTAATAAAAAGGCGTATTTCCACACATCGGAAATACGCCTCTTTTTTATTTCACTTCAAAATATGTTTGACTATGTCCGTTCATTGTTTTTTCAACATGCAACACTGCAGGCATTGTAGCTTTTAACTCTGCAACGTGTGAAATGACGCCAATCATGCGTCCAGAATCTTGTAAATCAATAAGAGTATCAATCGCCTTATTTAATGCCTCTTCATCAAGAGAACCAAAGCCCTCATCAATAAACATTGTTTCAATACGGATATTACCTTGAAAGCTTTGAATGACATCTGCCATCCCAAGAGCAAGACTTAAAGAAGCATTAAACTTTTCTCCCCCTGATAATGTTTTTACATCACGTAATTGGTCTGTATAGGCATCATACACATCTAGCCCAAGTCCACTTTGCTTAGCATGCTTTTCTAAACGATCTGAACGTCGTAGCTCAAATTGACCGTTGGATAAATGATAAAGCCGGACATTTGCTGCCTCTGTAATTTTATCTAAATAATTGATTTGAATATAACGCTCAAAGGACAGCTTTTTCGCATTTTGCCCATTTAACATTGCATAAAGTTCTTTTACTCGTCCCGCTTCTTTTTCAAGTAAGCGTATTTCCAGCTCCGCTTCCTCTACTTTTTCGATAAAGTCTGCGCAAGCTTTCGCAAATCCTTCCATCTGCTGCAATACTTTAAAGGCTTCCTCATAGGTTACACGAAGCACCTCTAATTTTTCTTCCATTGCCGTTAAATCTTGTTTCTCTTGTCCTTTAAGGTGCTTCGCTCCCTCAGTAATTTGTACCTGTAACGTGTGGATTTGCATAGCATAATCACTGCAAGCCTTCCGTAAAGCTTCTATTTGCGACACGCTACGCTTTCCAGTAGCAAATTCTTCATAGCTTTCAAAGCCGGCTTCCTTCATACTTACTGAAAATTGCTCGCGCTTTTCATCCATTTTCAGCTTTAACTCCTCAAAAGCCTGTTTCGATATTTCGACGGTCATTCTAGCATTATTTGCTGCTTCCTTTGCAGTTTGCAAACTTTGTTGGCTGATAGTCCACGCAGTGTGTAAGGCAACCTTTTGAGAACCTATATGAGCAATTGCCTGCTTCAATGCATGTAGCGTCGTAAGATTTTCTGGAATATGTTTTTGCTGCTCTTCTACAACTGCTTGTTGTTTAGTCAATTCCTTCGTCTTTTCAGCTAAATATTGCTCTAGCTTTAATTGCTTTTCTTGTAGCTGCTCCATTCGTGCACGATGATCCTTTTGTTGCATACGTACATCAGACAATTGATTGCTCACTACTTTTAAGATTGTAATTTGTTGCTCTATATTTTGTAAGGAAGCTACAATTTGTGCTTGGTTCGATTGATCAATCTCATTCGTTTCTAAATGTTCTAATGCCTCTTGCAGAAGATGCTTTGTAGAATTCAATAGAGCTTCTTTCTCTAAAAACTTGCGCTCATCATTAGTAGTCTTTACTCGCAAAGCTTCCACCTGTGCTAATTCGATCATCTCTAATTGCTCACGATGTGTTTCGAGATGTGTTGTACTACCGCACACTGGGCAAGCCTCTCCATCCTTAAGCTGCTGTGCTAAAATACTTGCCTGACTCGCAATCCATTGTTGCTCCAACTTTTGAAGAGCTTTCTTACTTTCTTGATAGTGGACATTAGTCGTGGCTACATCCTGCTCTGCCACTTCAACTGCTCTAGTGTATTTTTCAACTTGCGCTAAGTATGATACTTGTTCTTTTAGCTTCGGTAACTGTTCTAAAAAACCTTCATATGGCTCAAGTTGTTTTTCATATTGTTCAATTGTTGTTGCTAAATGCTGAACTTGCATTTGTCCTGTTTCTACGATTTTACTATTATCGTCTACAGCTCGCTTGGCTGTTGTAACATATTGTTCAGCTATTTGCAGTTGCTGAAGATTATTCTCATACGCCTCGAAAGTTGGTAATAATGCTTGTAGCCGCAACTCCTGTTGTAGAACGTGTTGGCGTTCAGGTTCCTTCGCCTCTTCAACATTAAATTTTTCCTGTGCTAGTTTTAACTGAGCTTCTGCGTTTTGTTGCTCTGTCACTGCTTGCTGACAGGATTGTTCTTTACGATTTTGCTCAGCACGTAAATCGACACATTGTTGCTCGAGTATAACAAGACGTTCTGCTTTCTCTGCTAATGCAATTTCACGTTCTTTTGCGCTATATACATCTTGCTCTTGTAGCAATGCTTCCAGACGGTTCTGACGATTCGTTTGCTCATCAAATTGCTCATTCAATGTTTTCGCCATACTATAAAACTCTTGCTCTTTTTGATGATACGCATAAGCTTCTTTATAACGCTGCTGTTCCAATTGTATACATTCAGTATAGTAGGTCTGCTCTTCTTCCAGAGCCTTCTTTAGCTGATGCATATTCTCGGTATTATTAGTAATACAAGTAAATAAAGATGACGAACGCTGTGGCAAAGCCCCAGCAATTTGGCCAAGGAGATGCTCCTTTAATTGCTTCGCGCGCAGTAAATCACTTTCTGCGTCTTTGCGTTTCGCATCAAGTCTTTTTGTCATAGCACCAAAACGGTCTGTTTTAAAAATCTTGCGCAAAATAACTTCTTTATTCGTAGAATCTGAAGTTAATAACTTGCGAAATTCACCTTGTGGCAGCATAACAATTTGACTAAACTGATCCTTTGTGAGGCCTATTATTTCTTGTAGCTTTTTATCTACCTCAAGTGTTTGCTGCTTTTCTACAATACTATAATCAAGTGTGTCTCCTTTGATTTCAGCCAGTTCTATTTTCTTACCAGTAACACTTTTGTTTTTTTCTTTAATATGACCTGGCTGACGTAATATTTGATACACTCTATCATGCATTTCAAAAACAAGTTCCACAGCAGTATACACATCATCATCAGCAAACCCGCTTCGCAACATTGCCGTATCTTGACGATCTTCACCGCTACCCGATCCGTAAAGTGCATAGCATATAGCATCAAAAATCGTCGTTTTCCCTGCACCTGTTTTTCCAGAAATCGCAAATAGACGATGTTCACCTAGCTGTTGAAAATCAATAACCTCTGTATTTTTATATGGACCGAATGCAGTAATCGTTAACTTTAAAGGCTTCATTTTACTGTCTCTCGCTCCTCATCTAATAATTCTTGCAGCATCTCTGTAAATAGACGCTCTGTATCTTGATCTGGCTGTATACCTATTATATCTGTAAAAAATGAACGGAATAAATCAATGTCTTCTATCTTCTCTGTCTCAACCACTTGAATTTCTTGTGCTACTTCTTGGCGTATTGTTTTACGCTCAACATGCATCGCATGAGGAAACACTGTACGAATACGTTCCATCGGCGAAGTTACTGGCGTAGTATCTGTTAAACGTACAAATACATAATCATCACTTGGTGGTAATTGCAATAAATCATCCAGTATCCCCTCTACCACTCGTAAATCTCGTCTCGGTATAAGCTTTCGCTTTGTGACAGTTGTTTCTCCCTGTGCATCTAGCTCAACTATTAAAAAGCCCTTCTCATGTAGGTGCTCTGATAATGAATACTTCAATGGAGAACCCGCATATCGAATCGTTTCATTCAACACAAAATGCGCTTTATGCAAATGTCCAAGTGCAGTGTAATGAAAAGGCTTAAACAATGCCGCATTTATGCAATCCGAGCCTCCTATTGATAAAGGTCGCTCTGATTCACTCGTATTTGCTTCTACTTCTCCATACTTCGTCACAAAAGCATGTCCAACAAAAACATTACGTTTTGAAGAATCTATACTTTGCCCAATATATTCAATAATTTTTTCCATCGCCTCTTGATGAGACCGAATGGAATCATCCTCTAAAATCGTCCGTACTGACGCTGGCTCTGCATAAGGTACGAGATGAAAATGTACTTCACCATATTCATCATGTAAAACGATTGGTGCATGATCTTTCGTAAACTGGCCTTTAATATGTAATCCACTATCACTCATTAAACTACTGCCAAAGTTTAATCGACCTGCACTATCGTGGTTCCCGGCAACTGCTAACACAGGAATTTTCTTATCAAGCACAATTTCCGCCAAAATATCATTTAGTAAATTCACTGCCTCAATCGGGGGCATCGAACGGTCATATAAATCACCGGCTATAACGATAACATCCGGTTTCTCTTCATCTATAGCTAGCTTAAATTGCTGTAAAATATAATGTTGATCCTCGGTCATGTAGACGCCTTGTACAAGCTTCCCTAAATGCCAATCTGCTGTATGAAATATTTTCATTTTGTGCGCCTCCTGTCTATTTCATTTTATCATGGCTGTTGGATTGTTTGTTTTTCCTTTTATTAGTTTGAAAATTATAATAGGGCTCCCCATCATAATTTGGGAGTCGACGTGTCGGCGGTTCTTTCCGTCGCTTCGACGATTCTTTCCGTCGCTCTGATGATTCCTTCCGTCGCTCTGGCGATTCCTTCCGTCGCTCTGGCGATTCCTTCCGTCGCTTCAGCGATTCTTTCCGTCACTCCGACGATTCTTTCCGTCGCTCTGGCGATTCCTTCCGTCGCCTATATTTTGATAGATCTTCAACATAAAAAAGAGCATCCTTGTCGAATGCCCTGTTACATTAAAAAATTTCTTTAGCTCTTACCTTCTCCATAAAAGCAGCATATCCTTTAAAACTTGGGAGGGCACGCGCCGTAGGAGTTGTTTTTTCTTTTTCTCTGTCCTCTTGTTTCTGCTCTGCCTTCACTAGTTGTTCTAAAATCTGGTCAAATGAAATAGGGTTGGGCTTCGGCAATTCGTTTGAAGAAATGGCTAGAGCTTTACTTCCACTATATTCATGTAAAAATGCATTTGCCATTTGGCGATAGCCTTCAAAATTAGGATGTACATCAAAGAGATTGGGTAAAAAGTTTCTAGCGTTTAACCCAAAAGCATTATATACGTCTACATAAGCTGCTCCAGCATACTCTGCCTGTTGCTGTAAAATCGTATTTAGCTTAACGAGCTGTGCATTTGTTCCTTCCTTTTGCGAAGGGTGAACATTTGGATAAGCAAAATAATAGCCCATTACATAAATCTTTGCATTAGGTGCTCGCTTTTTTAACGCTTCTAAAATCTTCTCCATATTTTTTCTGGCAATGTTTAATGCATAATCGGTTTGTAGCTGTGAAAAGGCTAATGTACCGGCAGTTGGATTTGCTTGCACTAGCCGCAGTAAATCGTTGGCGCCTGCCGAAACAGTAATAAGTGTTGCATTAGCTAATAAGTCACTTGCTCCCTCTGATTTTACTCGTTTCAAAACGTCGGCTGTTGTATAGCCTGGGAAAGCAAGCTCCTTCGTATAGAAGCTCAATTGCCCAGTCATTCCTAATTTCATGGCGATTAAATCACTGTAGCCTGCATCAATCTGTTGATAAGGTGTTTGACCAGCCGCCAAGGAATCTCCAATCGACAGGTAGTTTTCAGTCTGAGCTAAAGCAGATGAAACACTAAATACCATCGTAAGTATAACTGTACCCATAAAGCATAGGTATCGTCTCATCTGCCCAACTCCTTTCTTTCCATCAAGTACTTAAAATGCCCAGCTACCTTTGCGGAAAATTGGCTCTACAGTTCCGTCTGGTAAAATACCGTCGATGTCCATCTCACCGCTGCCAATCATAAAGTCCTCATGTGTTACTGAAATATTTGCACCTAATGCTTCAAGCTGACCTTTTTCTAAATCTCTTCCACCTTCTAAGCAAGTTGGATAAGCTTCGCCAATCGCTAAATGGTTTGATGCATTTTCATCAAATAATGTATTAAAATATAAAATTCCCGATGCTGAAATTGGTGATTCATGCGGTACAAGTGCTACCTCACCTAAATAGCAAGAGCCTTCATCCACATTAATAAGCTCCTGTAATAGATCATTGCCTACCTGTGCTTCAGCCTGAACAATTTTTCCTTCTTCGAATGTCAGTTTGAAGCCATCGATAATATTCCCTTGATAAGCTAATGGTTTTGTATTGCTGACATAGCCATTAACACCTTGTTTCATCGGTAATGTATAAACCTCTTCTGTCGGCATATTAGCAATAAAGATCGTATCCTCTGGCGTTCTACTACCTCCAGTAAGCCATTTATGCTGTGGCGCTAATGCAATTGTTAAATCAGTACCTGGCGCTTTATAGTGAAGCTTCGCATATTTTTTATTGTTCAGAAGGTCTGCACGAGATTCTAAATTTGTTACATGCTCACGCCAGTTTTCAACAGCATTGCCTTCACCGATACGAACAGTCTTAAATATAGCCTCCCATAATGCTGGCACTTGTTCCTCATTTCCTAAGTCCGGGAACACTTTCGATGCCCACTTTGGTGAAGGAACGGCTACAATCGACCAAGCGATTAAATCCTTCATGATAGCGTTACGATAGTTTCTTAGAGCAGCTCCCGATACCTTTTGGTGGGTAGCTAAACGGTCTGCTGAAATACCTGTTAATTTATCAGGGTCTGCAGCATCAATCAATAAGAATGCCCCTTTACGTTCGATTACCTCATCACGCATTTTAACGACCCATTCTGGGAAATGATTAAATTCTTCATCTGATGCATGTTCAAAGTAAGCACGATCCATCTCATCATCTGTTAAGTTAACATGAACACGTCCTGCCCCAGCTTTATAGGCCTCTTTCACAACTAAACGGGCGAAATCCAATGCATCGACTGATGTATTGATTAATAAATATTGCCCTTGTTGAATATTAACACCGACTTTTACCGCAAGTTCTGCATATGCTTGTAATTTTTCTTCAAAAGTCATATTATTTACCTCGCTTTTGTCCAATTGTTTTTGAATTGCCCTCCACTATCTTGCCTTCATGCCATACTTTCTGTACAGGTTTCCCAGGAATTTCTCTAGTCCATTTTTTATATGTTTTTTCATCACGATATGATAATAACGTTAATACTTCGCCATCTGCTCCAGCACGACCTGTACGGCCAGAACGATGTAAATACTGCTCAATTGTTCTTGGAACATCAACATGAATAACATGTGTTAAACCTGCAATATCTAAACCACGTGCAGCAATATCTGTAGCAATTAAAATACGCGCATCTCCTTTACGGAATGCATCTAATGTCTTTTTACGTTCTTCTTTTTTCATGTCAGAGTGTAATGTCACAATCGGTGCGGCACGGTATTGTAATTTCGTTTCCTTCATCAGCAATTGATCTATATTGTTAACGAAAGCTAGTGCACGTAATCCTTCAGTATGTGATAGTCGACGTAGGAAATCAGTTTTATCTCGCTCCTCTACTTTCACGAATGAGTGTACAACTTTACCAACCTTTAGCATATCTTCAGGTTTAATTTTGAAGCGTACTGGCTCGAACATCATGCGACTAGCTACTAATTCAATTTCCTCGGTAATTGTTGCTGAAACAACAACTACTTGTCGCCCAAATGCTGAACCTTCGATAAAGGATTTTACGACAACGCGATATTCACGACTAAGTAATTGATCACATTCATCTAAAATAACTGTTTCAATTTCTTTTAGCTTTAATTTTCCAGCACGTGCTAATTCATTTAATCGGCCTGGTGTTCCTACAACGATCGTCGGTTTTTTCTTTAACTTTTCGATTTGACGTGCAGAGTTTGCACCACCAATTAGTTGCTGAACCGAAATATCAGAACCTGCTGTCCATTCACGGATAACCTCTACAATTTGCATTGCTAGCTCCTGTGACGGGGCTACGATAAGTCCTTGTGTTTGTTTTTTTGAACCGTTTACTTTATTTAGTAAAGGAAGTACATATGCTAACGTCTTCCCCGATCCTGTCGGCGATTCAGCTACAATATCCTTGCCCTCAAGCATTGCTGGAATCATTTCTTCTTGAATTTTCATCGGTTCTTCAAATTTCCATTTTGCTTGTAAATCTTCATTTAATAAATTTATTACTGACATGTAATTTCCCACCTTCTATCTACTTGACACTAGTTTAACACACTAATCATTTTCCTACTTCATATGTACATAAACCATTTTATAATCTCACCTAACGAATTTTGAGATGGGCGTCTTCTTGCACAATAATGCGAAAAAAATCTGCCCGATTCATGCACGGGAATTGTAAGCCTTCAAGCCCTCATAGACACCGGAGCTTCTTTGAAGGTTTACAGCTTACCCGCGAAGAGTGAGCAGATTTTTATTTGTTTTATTTAATTGTTAATCTACTATTTCATAGCCACATGCTTCTATAGCACGCTCTGCTAAAACAATTAATGAGTCGATATAGGTATCACTTAATTTTAAATCTCGATTGACGATAGATAATTCTGTACATCCTAATACGATACGATCACAATTAAGCGCAAGCATTGCCTCTTCTATCGGTTGCCAATCCTCTTGAGTGACATCTTTCCCAGCCTTTACATAATCATAAATAATAGACATGACTTTTTCTTTCATCCCATCGTCTGGGACAACTGGTGTTATACCAAATTCCTCTAACGCATCCTGATACATACGTGAAGTCAATGTACCTGTTGTCGCTAAAATACCTACTCGCTCAGCCCCTAAATCAGAGGCACGCTTTGCTGTTTCCCTTATCATATGTAAAACAGGGACTGGAGAACCTTCAACAATCTCATCGTAAAAGGTATGTGCTGTATTACATGGAATAGCAATCATATTTGCCCCAACAGAAGCAAGCTTTTTAGCATCTGCGACTATTACTGGTACAGGATTTTCTTTTGTATTATCTAAAATAAAGGCAGTACGATCAGGGATATTCGTATCATTATCAATGATTGTATGTAAATGCTCCTGATCCTTCGATGCCTTCGTACGTCTTACAATCATTTCACCGATAAACATCGTTGCTAGTGGACCTACGCCACCTATTATACCTAAAGTTTGTTTTTTCATTAGTTTGACAGACCTTTGTTGTTAAAATATTTCTTATATTGGCGATAAAAGCTTAAATTATCTAACGTTATATTCAACCAACGCTTCGCATTCATATCCTTATAATTAAAGATGGAATCCGTAGCCATTCCTTGGCGAATAAGGCTCTTCGCTTCAATTACTAGCTGTTCATTTTGTACATATTTAAAGAGTACACCATTTGGCACAATCGTCCAAAGATGCTTATTCTGAACATAAGTTAGCTGTTGCTTACTTCCTCGAATAAAATCATCCGCAACATATTGCATTAAATTATAGCCACTTGCTGTCACATAATAATTGGAAAGTTCATTATGTAACTCAATACTTAATAACTTATATTGACCGTCGCGTTCATCATACTTCATATCAAACGTGGCAAACCCTTGGAATCGAATCTCCTCTAGAAATAATTTGACACGATCCATTAAGTCTTGATCATATGCTGTCATTATGGCTACATAGCGACCAATCCCCTCTGGAGAATGCTCTTCTAGAATCGGGTTACCTACAGAAAGCAGCTTTACTTTATTATCTTGCCCAACATAAGCATTGACGACGCACATATGAGCATCTTCGCCTGGAATATATTGCTGTACCATTATGTCATCTCGGTATGCAGATTCCTTATAAATGGCGTGGAAAATAGCATCCTTTTCGTCGTTATCTTGTGCAATATATACTTTTTTCTTCCCTGTAAAAATACATGCAGCATACTTTGTCATATTCAGCGGTTTAATGACTACTGGATATTCAAAAGGGATGTCAAGTTCCTCATAGTCATTGACGGTGCAAACATGCATTGCCGGATAGTGAAAGCCGAACTTTGCACAAAGTTCATACATGCTCTCGCGTGTTAATAACTCTTGAGCAAGGTTTGCATCTACATAAGGAACTTCAAAATACTCTGCTAGTTCCTCTTTATGTTGCACAATTTTTTTTACGTAAAATTCATCGCATGCTAATAAAAGTAACTTTTTGCCAGCGAATTCCTCTGCAATTGCCTTTAACGCCACGACAAAACGATCTTCAACATGGAGTCTTGGAACTTCACGAAATGTTAATAAATCACTGTGCTGTATTTTCTCCATATTCGTATGATTTAATGCAAGTGGTTTAACGCCATAGGACTCGTAAAATGCTCTTGCCATGCCATAAGCATTCATTTCATCTCCTAATAAAACCGGTAAAAAAGCGTGCTCAATGACCATTCTGCTCAACTCACTTTAGCTTTTTTTAGGCTTATCACCATAACGTGGGGTTGATTTCCGTTCCGGCTACCAGCCTCCACTCCAATCAACTTATATAAATGGACTTTTTATCGAATGTCATCCTTACTTGGTGATGAGTCTTTTTTATAAGTGTAACATACTTTCCTTGTACTCCTTATACCTCTTCTTTGAATCATTTATGAACGGCTACAGCTTGTTTACCTAACTCTTTATAGCTTTTAAAAAACTGATCCACATTATAAGTGACAAAGCCTTTTAATGGGTCCATGACCACTACTTTATCGCCTAAATGTCCAGTTAAAACAACAGCATGCAAGTTCATATACGCTTTATGCGGCACTGTTTCACCTTCATATACCCAGCCCTTATCTAGATCTCTTTTTGGCTCTGATAAATCCAATGTAACCCATGTCACAACAGGGACTCCCTCTCGAACAAGCTGTAAAATTTCGTCCTGCGTGGAACCACTCTTATTTGACACTCGTAAGTCTGCATGTTTATCTGCTATTACTGCCTCTGCTGCTTTGACAATTGGAGCTGCAAAGACATACATACCGTGTGTTTTATCACGAGGATTACCTGCAAAAGCCTGATTTGGGTTTGGACCAAATCGTTGTCCGTTGACATTGCTTATTGTTTGCTTTGGTAAATAGCGATCAGCCATTTCCAGCTTCGTAACATCCAACCCATAATAATTTAATACAGCTGTTAATGATGTTATTTCACATCCATGTGGTAGTTCCGGATTTTGCATAACAACTGGTACATCCAGCTCCTGCTCGTCTCTTGAAAAATGCGTTTGCAATCGATAATACGGCTTTGTCGCATCATATGTAAAATGTTCGATTGTCGTATAACCATCGTTTTTCGTACTATTTTCAAGTGTAGTTGCAGCGATCGCATATTCCTGTCCCTCTTTAAGTTTCGAAAATTTCGCTTCTCCCTCTTCAGAGCCTATCGCATCCTCTATTACCTCACCTGTCTCTACATCTGTAGCAGTTATATAAAGGTTAGGTATTGGTGCACCACTATTAAATTCTACCGTTAATACAGTTAATCCTTTGTTTTGCGTTTCCTGCTGAGAAAACGAATTGCAACTCGAAAGTAGCATGATGATCATAATACCTATTAGTAAAAGGCGTTTATACCTCGTCCACAAGACAAATTCCGCTCCTATCTTGTTTGAAAACAATAACTTCAACTCTATTATTTCAAATTGTCGTAGACTCTATTATACGCTAATTTCATAGACGTTCCTATTTTAACCTCTTTCAGCAAATGTTTTTGTAGCGAAAGCGAAGCGTCAGCTATAAGTGTTTGTTATAGCGAAAGACTGCCACTGGCCTAAAACCTTTATCGAAAGTTACGGAATTAGGCCGAGGCATCATTGATCTTCATTCACACTTTACCGATGAGGTTATTGCCCAATGAAGGTATTATTGGCTTTGCTACTTTTGAGTTTCACTTTACACGCTTAGTTTATGGTGCTGCTTACGCTTGGTCGTAATGTATGCTTCAAAACCTTACCAGAGGCATTGCGCGGCAGTTCAGTTAAAAATTCAATTTCATGTGGCACTTTATATTTTGCAAGCTGCGTCCGACAATACGTCAATATCGCCTCTTCATCAGAAGGCTCCCCTTCCTTCAATACGACAAACGCTTTCGGAACTTCGCCATATATTTCATGTGGTAAACCTACAACAGCTGCCTCTAAAATTTCCGGCAGTTGATATAACACCTCTTCTATCTCGATAGGATAAATATTTTCGCCACCTCGAATGATCATATCCTTTTTACGATCTACAATATAGAGATAACCTTCCTCATCAAAACGCCCTAAGTCTCCTGAATAGAGCCAGCCATCTTTAATTGTTCTAGCTGTTTCTTCAGGATTACGTAAATAACCTTTCATTACCTGTGGTCCTTTAACACATATTTCTCCTACTTCACCCGTTGGTACAGTTTCACCAAAGCTATCAACAACACGGACGTCTGTTTGTGCTAAAGGTTTTCCTACTGATCCAATTTTCGTCAATGCATCGGCATCTAAAAGGGAAGAGGTCGCAGGCGAATTTTCAGTTTGTCCATACAGGTTTTGTACTTTCACATTAGGGAAAGTCTCTTTCACTTGCTTAACAAGCTCATAAGGCATCGGTGCCGCCCCGTAACATAATAAACGTAAATTTTTAAATGTATGTTCCTTAAAATTAGGTGTGTTTAAAATTATTGTATACATCGATGGAACACCAAAGAAAATTGTCGCAGCTGTAGCGGCAAGCTGTTCTAATGTATTTGACGAAGAAAAAACCTCTTCTATAACAATCGTACCGCCTTTATAAAACATCGGCATCGCAAATACATGAAGACCTGCACAATGAAATAAAGGCGTACAAATAAACATACGATCCTCATTAGTCATGTCCATTGAGGACGACCATATATCCGCAGTTGAAACAATATTTTGATGAGTTAGCATAACGCCTTTTGGTTTTCCCGTCGTGCCAGAAGTATACATAACAACAGCAGTATCATGAGGCTCCAATTTGATAACTTTTCTTTGACCTGGATTGTTTTTAATAATGTCTTTCATTTCATTGAGCCCTACAATATGTTGAAACGGATTTGCAATCGTTTTAAGTACATCCTCTAACCTTTCATCATAAATAAGTCCTTTAGCTTCTGAATGATTAAAAATATATTCGACTTCTGGAGCAGCTAATTTTGTATTAATGGGCATGACAACGTAACCCGCTAACTGAACACCGATATAAGCAATTAAAAATAAATCTGAATTGAGCGTATATAATGCAATTACATCATCTTTTTCAAAGCCTTGCTCTTGTAAGTACGCTGCGAATTTTTCTGCACTTTTATAAAATTCACTATAGGATAGCTCTGTCCCCTCGTATAGCGTTGCAATCCTTTTTGGTTGTTGCATAGCATAGATTTGTAATATGTCTGTCATTAACATCGTCATCATAAGCCCCCCAAATCTTTAATTCATTACCCTCATATCGTACAAAATAGCCATAAACTAAAAAACATCATGAAAATTCAGAAAATTACAATTATATTTTATCAATCTATGAAAAGGTTGGCAATTTTTCTCCCCATAAAAAAGTTGAGATACTGAGCGAAAGCCTTGAAGGCCCCCATTAGGAACTGAATTTAACTCCACGTTTTAGTGATAAACAAAAATATGACATATGTGTAACTAAATATACATAAACATTTTACTTTTCTATCAATTTCTGTTAGGTGTATGATATTTGTATATTGATTAACTTCTTTCAGCAATGGTTTATGTACCGAAAGCGTAGCGACAGGTGCAATGGTTTATGTACCGAAAGCGTCAGCTACAAATGTTTTATGTACCGATAGCAAAGCGACAGGTACAGGTGTTTGAACACCCGCTGAAAAAAGTATTAAGAAAGGCCTGATTAAAATGCTGTACGCACTTTTAGGAGATTTACATTCTAACATAGAAGATACGAAGGCAGTTCTATCCCATATTCAGCACACTGCGAAAGATGCAAAAGTATTGGGATTAGGTGATTTATACGAATGTACTGTAAGTAAGAAAAAAGCACAAACAATGTCGGGTTTACCGCTTCAAAAAGCTGCAATTGTGGAAAATGATTTTGAAAGTTTGCTAACATTCCCCTCAATTCGTGGCAATCAAGAAGAGCGAATTACGCGTGTAACTGGCATCGAACGTTTTAAAGAACTACCTGAAACAATGGAGATTGATGGTGGTACGCTTATGCATGGCCATCAATTTCAATGGAGTGTGACGTGGCAACCAACATTTCCGCCATTCAAAAAATCGCTCCTTTTCTTCGGACATAGTCATGAATCAGGTCTTTATCATCGCAATAAAAAGTTACGTATTCGTATTCGTTTTGGCGAACCCATCTCATTACAAGAAAAGCAGTATGGCATCAATGTTGGATCAGTTGTCGATCACCGTGAATGGTGTCTCTACGATAGTTCTAAACGAACAGTAACATTTATGTGCGCTCCATCTGTTGAGAAGGATTGATTATTTTTATCCAAAGTAAGCCTCACTCTGCAGTTTCGCTAATATACATAGCACTCACAAAAAACGCTAAAGTCGACTTCGACCCTAGCGTTTTTTAGCTCCGTGTTCAAACTAGCAATTTTCGCAATCCTTTAAAGCATCCAGTAATTTTTCCATTTCACAAATACGATCACACATAGTTTTAATCATATTGTGAAGAATCGGTATTAATTCCTGGCAAATACAGAACCTTAAAACATTTTGTGCTAGTCGAACGCCTCCCTGATGATGAACAATCATTTCTCGAAGGAAGTTTATATTAATATTATTAGATACTGGTGGTAAACTCATTGCTTGGAACATAGCCCCGGTAATTTCTTTGTATGCACACATATATTCATACAATTCACATTCCGAATTTTGTACGATACAGCATCTATTTTGTATCGCTTCCAGGCATTCAACAATTTCCGTACTTGTCACTATTATTTCTAATGCGAGATTTTGCACAAATATATTAGTGGTATATCGTAAAACATTTTCCGACATTTTGATAGCAGCTACTTGATGCGGTAATATTTGCTTAATAAAATTTTCTGAAATACTGCAGGTAATTGTCACATAGGTCATGCCCTGCATCATTTTATTGAGGATCCTTTCGTATTCCTCTAAATATGCCTTTGTTACATTACTAAGTACAATTGGTTTAGTCATTAGACACACTCCTTTCAGAGTAATATATGTCCGATAGGTTGTTGTGCGGTAGACAATTGTACCAAATGAGCTTTATTGTTTCGTAACAGCAGTTGAAGTTATTTTTATGTTTTAAATGATTCATCTTTTTTATATGTATCCAAGCATTTTTGACAAATACATTGCTCTTTAGGTACCGCTTCAAAAATTTCTTTAGGAAAACTTTCTGTCATACACCAGCAATCCTTTTGTCCCTTTACTATTCCACAATGATTTTCTTGCGCACATAACGGACAACGGTTTTCATTCATTCGTCCACCTCCTTACATGTGCTTATATTTTATAATAAAGTGAGACGTTAATCAGGGATTTTCTTCATATCAATCGAGAGCTTTACGGCACAAAAAAGAGAGGAGTACTTCATTTCATACTCCCCCCACAATATTTTATTGGTTTTTCCCATGAATCTCTCGCTTTACTTCTTCAACATCTGTATCACTATAATTTCCCGTACCAACCCCACCGCTTTGGGCTAGCAGTTTTTTCACTTCATTGTAAGATAAACCACTTTCCGCATTTTGTCTTTTTACTTCATTAATATCCGTTCCAGCAGAAGTAAACTGAGCTTCGTTATGATCAGTCAAGAAAATCCCTACCTTCTATAATTCATCTGGCTGCAATTCAATCAATTCATCGCCTTCTCGTTCTACTCTTTTATTGAGCTCTCTAACCGGTATAGCATCAACCGTTTGCATATCTTCGTGTAAATCAAAAATACTTATATTATCAGATTCCACCATGTCTGGTTTATCCTTACTTGCTAAGTTCATAAACATCTTTTTTTCATGTGGTATGTTTTTTTCTATGTCCATCATTGCTCACTCCTTTACTTATAGAATGTGCAGTGTTGAACAAATCATGTACCTTTCGTTTTCGAGCTTTTATCGATGCGATGATATTCTGATATTTGAATGACCCGAACATGTCTTGCATGCAGCTCATGATACATCCCTCTACTATCGGTAAAAGATATATATTGATCTCGTTCACTTCGAACTAATGCCTCTGCTTTTTCTTGTGATTCTATATGGATAAATCTCCGTACATAATGCATTTCATCAAAAAAATAAGTAATTTTAAATTCTTTCATAATAACTCCTCGATTACTGGATATGGTTGTTTACTGCTTATCCTATCCAACTAACTACAATTGCTATTCTCATGAAAAAATATAAAGGTATTTTCTATATCTACGGCATAACCTGTAGTAAAGCAACCACTTTATAGGAGGTGATGATTTTGATCCATACAGTTAAAGTAGGAGAAACTTTGTCCCAAATAGCTAGAAATTATCGTACACCGTTATCGTCCATAATTGCTGCTAATCCAGGGATAGATCCGAATGTACTTTATATAGGACAACAAATTGTTATTCCTGGATTTCCTAACCCTAATACGATCCCTTATAGAATAGATATTTCTACTAAAAATCGATGGCTACGGTTATATAAGGATAATGTTCTTCAAAAGCAATACCCAATTGCGGTTGGAAGGATGTTACATGATACACCTACTGGCGATTTTATAATCATTAATAAGGCTCCGAATCCCGGTGGACCTTTTGGAACAATGTGGATGAGTTTATCTAAAGAGCACTACGGTATTCATGGAACTAATGATCCTAGCTCTATTGGTCATGCTGTTTCACGTGGCTGTATTCGTATGCATAATAAGGATGTCGAAGAGCTTGCAAGTATTGTCCCAATTGGCACTGGCGTTTTTATTCATCCATAAAAAGCCTCCAGACTAAAAACATTCCTAAAATTTTTTCGGAATGTTTTTTAGTTTTATCGGAACATTATGTAGATTTATCGGAATGTTTTCCAAGTTTATCGGTACAATATGCTGATTTATCGGAATTCGGAATAAAAAAGCAACCTGAAATCAAACCTAACCTCAGATTGCCATCACTTTTTTTAGTGCAAATTAACCTTCACCTCTAGATTGCGCAAGCTTCGATAAATAGTATTGCTCCTCTCTTAGCATATGATCCGCCATTAGAGCTGTAAACGTTCCTAATACTTCTGCACTTAACTCCATTTCCTCTAACTCGCGTAAAAACGTTTTGAATAATTTCATTTCGAGATCTACATCCTGATTAAAGCGACTTAATGCAGGGAAAGAGTCTATATTTGAACGTAAATATCCTGTAAGCTCAACTGCTTTTAAATAAAACTGTTCAAAATGTTGGGCAAAGGTAGTACTTTTTTGTCTCAATCTTCTTTCTATGCTATCCAAATCGTCATGAATAATACCTGCATGCCCTGAAGCATCTAAAAGCCAGAGTAAGTGATGATGTAGCTCATGAAATATTGGTGGGACTTCTCCCTTCTTCAGATAGCTAAGTACATTTTGATATTCCTCTAGTTCATTCACCATGTGATTAATAAAGGTAGGTGATAAATGGATATTAATATTTCCCGATAATTGCTTTCGAAGGATATAAAATTTAAATTGCTTTAATTGCGTTACAGCTTCATCAACAGTAAGAGAAAATGAAACCGCATTATTGGCATCGATTGAATTTACATAGGCAAGAAGCTGAGAAAATTTTTGAATAAATGAATTTGCTCTTTTTATATCCTCTGTTTCCGATGGATACAATGAATCATGAATAAATTGAGAATGGTCTTTTAATATCCTTAGCCAAAACCTATGTTCAAACATCGAATGCTGTAAGTAATTCGACAACCTGCCACATCCCCTTTATTCTCTGCGTTGCTCTATTCTATTCTTCTTGAAAAGCTAATATTATTGCCAAATGTTCTTTTCGTATAGGATGAAACACTTAAAGCTATACTACATAATGCGAAAAAAAATTCATTGACATCCAAGACACTTGAAAATTAGGAGGGGATATACTTGTCCACAAAAGACAATACACTATCGATTTTCGCCTTAGGTGGCATTAATGAAATTGGTAAAAATATGTATGTAGTACAGTATGGGAATGATATTTTAATTATCGACTGTGGTGCTAAATTTCCAGACGAAAGCTTATTAGGCATTGATTTAATCATTCCTGATATTACGTACTTACAGGAAAATAAAGAGAAAATAAAAGCGTTAATTGTGACACATGGTCACGAAGATCATATTGGCGGTATCCCTTATCTGCTAAAAAAAATAAATGTCCCTATTTATGCAACACGCTTTACGCTTGGATTAATCCAGCTAAAGTTGAAAGAGCATAAGCTTTTAAGGGAGACAGAATTAATTGAAATTAATTCCGATTCATCTTTAAATTTTGGACAGGTTGATGTTAGTTTCTTTAGAACAAACCATAGTATACCTGATTGCTTAGGAATCGTTATGAATACACCTGAAGGAAATGTTGTACACACTGGCGATTTTAAATTTGATTTAACGCCTGTCAATGATCAGTTTGCAGATATTCATAAGATGTCCGAGATTGGATCAGAAGGTGTACTATTACTTATTTCTGAAAGTACAAATGCAGAACGACCTGGTCTAACGCCTTCCGAGAAGCTTGTCGGTAATCATATTGAAGATGCTTTTTTACATGCCGACCGTAAAATCGTTATTTCTACTTTCGCTTCTAATGTTAATCGCATACAGCAAATTGTAAATGCAACGATTGCTACAAATAGAAAACTTGCATTGCTCGGCCGTAGTATGGTGAATGTTGTAGATGTCGCACTTGAACGAGGCTATTTAGACGTTCCAGAGGATTTGTTACTTGATGCACGCGAGGTGAAATATCTGCCCCCTGAAGAAGTTGTTGTGCTATGTACGGGAAGTCAGGGAGAGCCATTAGCTGCACTCTCTCGCTTAGCAAGTGGCAATCATCGCGAAGTGAAAATTTTACCTGATGACACAGTTATTTTAGCTTCATCCCCTATTCCAGGGAATGAGAAAGGTGTTTCACGGATCGTTGATAATTTATTCCAGCTAGGTGCGAAAGTTATTTATGGTTCTTCTAGTCATACAGGTATGCACGTTTCAGGTCATGGTCATCAGGAAGATTTAAAACTAATGCTGACATTAATGAAACCTAAATTTTTCATACCAATTCATGGTGAATTCCGTATGTTACATCAGCATCGTTTACTAGCTGAATCCGTCGGTGTCAAAAGAGGGCATACGTTTATTATGAAAAACGGGGATGTTGTTGATATTGAAAACTCCACGGCTAGACAAACACGTAAAATCCCTTCAGGGGATACGTATGTCGACGGTATCGGTATCGGTGAAGTCGAAGGTATAGTTTTACGCGATCGTAAACAGCTTTCTGAAGACGGCATGCTTGTTATCGTAATCACACTTAATAAAATAGATGGAGCCTTTATTTCAGAACCAGATACAATTTCACGAGGCTTTGTTTATGCCAAAGACTTTGAGGAGCTTTTAACGAAAGTAAATATTCTCGTTGAAGAAACGGTAAATGAGCTTCAAGAAGAAAATAAGCAGCAAATACATGTTTTAAAAAGAGAAATCAAAAGAGCTGTCGGCCAGTATCTATTTTCACAAACAAAAAGGAAACCAATGATTTTACCTATAATCATTGAAATTTAAAAAAGTCGGTGTAAAGGCACAAGCCCAAACACCGACTTTTCTTATCCCGTAAATTAAGGCTGTAATGGATTTATTTATGCTCACTATTAAAAATTTTATATAACATATGATTGTAAAGATACTGAGCCTGTTGAAACCCATGATGTAAACTTTTTGAGTGATGTTCAATTTGCACAGAAACATTGTCAAAATGCCGCGGTAGCCCCTCTACTACTGTCAGCAATGGCTCTTTACTTTTTAATAAAAGCTGAATCGTTTTTAAAGTTTGCACCATTTTATGTTGAATATCTATCATCGGAATATCTATCGGTATATGGTACAAATGCTGCCATTCTCTATTCATTTTATACACTCTAAGAAAATGTAATAAATAATCACTTAAAATAATTGTTTCATTTGGAATAATTGCAACGACATCGCTTGCAATATATAGTTCAGTTTCACTCTGATATATATATTTATTAGAGTCCTTCAAATTAGCCTTAGTAAGAATGATGGTTTTAGCTGGTACTGGTGCACATTTACAATGTTTTTCAAAGGTAATATTAACTTTTGGTAATTGCTCAATATCACCGTCGAGCATTAACTTTTTTAAATTATCTGCTGTAATGAGAGGGACACCGATGTTTGTAAAATACTTTTTGCTCGGAATTATTTTTCCCTCTTCTATTTTAGCAACCTCATCTAATCGATAACGCTTTACCATGCCTGAATCCTCCAATCCTTCACTTAATTAGGTATACTCTAAAACAAGCTACTGAAGAATCATCCACACTGTTTTACACAAGTCTTTTCTCATAATAAAAATCCCTACTAACCATTGTACCATTTTACTATAACATTTTGTCTATTATACCACTATAATGGTATAGGCATTTTTAATGTTTTTCACTAGCTTTTTACATAGAGGTGAATCATATGTCAGACTTTTTAAAGCTAGTAGGTGAACAACTCCGTATTATTAGAGTTTCCAAGGGGCTTAGTCAGGAAGAAGTAGCAGAAAAAACGGGGAAACTAGGTTTTAGTAAAGGACGAATCTCAAACATTGAACACGGACAATCTAATATCACATTAAGCACTTTAGAAACGCTAATGAAAGCATTAGATATTGCACCTGAGGAGCTTTTTAATTTTCAAAAATTATCTGGTGTCACTGATATTGAAGAAAAGAACATTGTGCTTGACATACATCGATCAGTTTTAAGGGAGCGCAATTTAGACGAAGTGAAATATGTAGTACGTATTACGAATGATTTTTTAAATACTATTGATTCACAATCAAAGAAAAATAGCTCCAATAATCAATAACGTTGGAGCTATTTTAGCGAACTATAATTTAATTGCTGTGGAATCACTCGTTTTCTATTTGCTTGAATAGAGTAAAATCCACTATACAAAAAAATCCATTTAGTCTGAAACCAAATGGATCTATTTATTACATTCCAAATTTTTGGCGATAGCCGCATTTTCTACATAGCTCTTCAACTGCTTCTCTACGTGAAAATCCTTCGACAATATTATTTGCACGTTCTCCTTGAACAATGTCTGTGAAGGATTTCTCGTTCACATTCCCCAAATTAATGACACCCTCACCGTCAAGACAGCAAGGCACTACTGTACCATCCACTAAAATAGCAGCTTGACTTCTAAGCGCATGGCAAAAGCCTTTTCCTTCATCCTCAGACTCCAATAAGCTTGGCCACTTAAATTCATGATCCTGATTTAAATAAATATTATTAGCAATCTTTACACCTTTACCAGGCTGTACTTTTTCTTCGATGCGATAATCCAGATTATATTCATTTTCTAGAATTTCGAGTGTTTCTCGATTTCTTCGTGCCGCAATATCTGTCACATTATCCTTTTGTAAATTCCATAAACGATATGAAATAATCGTATTATAGTCTTTTGAATCACGCACAAAGTCTAATATATCCCCTAAGTATTTCTCACGATTTTCCGATCCCTCATGACCGTCGAAACTATGCAATGAAAAATTGATTTGGCGTAATGCTGGTTTCCCCAATATCTTTTCACGATTCTTTTTAATCAGTGTACCGTTCGTTGTAATATTAACTTTAAAACCTTTCTCATGCGCTGCGTCAAGCAACTGATCAATACGCGGGTGTAAAAGCGGCTCTCCTTTTACGTGCAAATAAATATATTTCGTATGAGGTCGTATTTCATCTAATATTTTATTAAATTGTTCTACTTTAATAAGTCCCTTTGCACGAGCAGTTGGAGGACAAAAGCTACATGCTAAATTACAGACACTCGTTATTTCTATATAAACCTTTTTAAATGTTCTCAACGTTGATTCACCGTTCCAGTTCTTCATATATTCAAATCCTATTCATTTTAACAAATTTTACGATAAGGAACAGTTTTTCAGTCTCCATCCCCTCACATTAAGTAAACTTGAGAAAAATTAATAACTAATAGTAATGATGAAATAATGGAGATGAAGGCTATGTCTAACTATAAAGGTGATAATAAACGTTTAAAAGATCCTTCAAAAAATCAAATTACTATTAACATTGGCAATACAGATATCCATGTTGAGCAAAGGGCTGAAGAATCATAGTGAAAGTGGTGAAGATGAAAATGAATCCCCTCCATTGTTAGATGAAGATAAAAACGAATAAAGTTTATTAGGGCAAAGCACCATAATTGTTATAAGTTGATCTTCGTTACGGCTGGGCGACTCCTTGGGGATCAGCGCCAAAACTTCTGTCGCCCCCTGGGAAGCGCTCTGTCAAAAATTAAAACTTCTATCTGCTGGAATATTTTATACCAACAGATAGAAGTTTTTTGTTACACATTACGCTTATAATTTTTTGTTCCATCATATGAGTAAAGCATTGGCTTTCCATCCACATATGTTTCTAAATGAACAGGACGACCCCATAGCTGATAAATATATGGCAAAACGTTCTCTAAATAGTGCGGATCAAGCTCTATTCCCTCAAAACCATGCGATAAATAGAGTTCTCCATTGCGAAGGTAATCGCCATTTTTAACGACGATATACGGGAATCCCCCGTTTACACGCATCGATACGAGCTGATCACGTACCATTTCATGATCCTTATCAGTAATACGGTATTCATTCCCCTTTTTCTGGAACAAATAAAGATCCTCTCGTTTTGCTAAATCCTTCGTTAAATAGTTGCGTATAAAGGATATGTCCGACTCTATCTCTCTTACCTCAAACATTTTCTCTCGACCTGAGTTAGGTTGAACGCCTAGTTTTCTCATCTCTTCTGTTGGATTATTATAGCGGTTTTCAATATCCTCGAAAATTTTCACACCAAGGTAATAAGGATTAATCGTTGTTTTTGAAGGCTGTACAACACCTGCATTTAATTTCGCATACTCAATTGTTTCAGCTGTTGTTAGCTTGAGCTCACGCATTATACGTTGATGCCAAAAGGAAGCCCAACCCTCATTCATAATTTTTGTCTCTAATTGTGGCCAAAAATAAAGCATTTCCTCACGCATCATCGTTAATATATCTCGCTGCCAGTCCTCGAGCTCTCGACTATGCTCCTCTAAAAATAGCAATAAATCTTTTTCTGGTTTTGGGGGGAAGTGCTTTATTTTTCGCCTGATTGATTTATACTCTTTTTCCTTGTCATCTAAATTCCATAAATCATCATACGGCGATTTTGATTGAGAAATCTCCTCTTCAAATTCATCATCCGTATTCCAAGCCAATTTTGGTCGTAAAAGGGATGGGTCGATATGCTCCTGAATCGCTAAAATCGCATCTAAAAACTGCTCGACTTCCTCCTTTCCATATTCTCTTTCATAACCAGCTATCCTTTCAGCTGTTGCCGTCATGCTCTCCACCATATCTCTTCTAGTATTGGAGAAGCGTACATTATTTTTAAAGAAATCGCAGTGCGCCAATACATGCGCAATAATTAATTTATTTTGTGTTAACGTATTTGTATCAAGTAAAAATGCATAACATGGGTTTGAGTTAATCACTAGCTCATAAATTTGACTTAGCCCTAAATCATATTGAAGCTTCATTTTATGGAATTGTTTACCGAAGCTCCAATGTGAAAATCGAGTAGGCATACCATATGCGCCAAACGTATAAATAATATCTGCCGGACAAATTTCATAACGCATCGGAAAGAAATCTAAGCCAAAGCTTGAGGCAATTTCTGTAATTTCATCAATCGCTCGTTCAAGCTCTTTCATCTCCACTTTTTAGTCCCCTCCTTTGAACATGGTTTATGATTCACTTTTTTTGAAAAAGCTCTTTAGGGCATCGTATACATCGCCTTTTTTTCTCAAAATATGATACCTAAACTTAGGATCATCTACTTTTTTATAGGTGTACATAAGTGTAGAGAAGCGATTATGCTGATTGACTTCCCCATATCCAAACATGCTCGATACTTCCATCAACTCTCCCACTAGCTTCAAGCACTTTTCATTATCCATTGATATATTTTCACCATCTGAAAAATGTACTGGATAAATATTGTAGCGAGAAGGATTATACTTTTCCCGAATTAACTCCAATGCCTTTATATAAGCAGATGAACAAATCGTTCCTCCACTTTCTCCCTTTGTGAAAAATTCTTCCTCTGTCACAACTTTTGCCTCTGTATGATGTGCAATAAACTCAATTTCCACGGTTTCATACTTGGAGCGCAAAAATTTTGTCATCCAAAAGAAGAAGCTCCTAGCACAATATTTTTCAAAGGAACCCATCGAGCCACTTGTATCCATCATGGCAAGAACTACTGCCTTCGATTCAGGTTTTTCCACTTCATCCCACGTTTTAAAACGCAAATCATCATTATGAATCGGCGTAATTTCTGGTTTTCCTTTCATCGCATTACGCTTTAGCGCATTAAGGATTGTGCGCTTTTTATCGACATTTCCCATTAAACCTTTTTTTCGAATATCGTTAAACTCGATTTTTTCCGTTTTAATATCCGCTTTTTCTTTTTGCTGTAGGTTCGGTAGCTCAAGCTCGTTAAATAACACATTTTGAACCTCTTCAATACTTACTTCAGCTTCATAATAATCATGGCCTGGCTTGTCACCAGCTTCTTTTCCTTTACCATTAGCCTGATTGCCTTTGCTAGCATCACGCGCAACCACATCACCTACATTACTGTCTCCTTGCCCTTGCCCAACATGCTTGGAGTTATCATAGTTATATCGAATTTTATATTCATCAAGTGAGCGTATAGGGATTTTTATAACTTCGCGACCATTGGACATGACAATACTTTCTTCACTAACTAAATCAGGTAAATTATTTTTAATAGCATCTTTTACTTTTTCCATATGCCGTTGCTGGTCCTGGTGCCCTTTACGATGGAGGGACCAATTTTCCTGAGAAATGGCAAAACGTTTATTTTCGTTTTCAGTCATTTTTATCCTCACCCATCTATCAAATTCGGTTTTTCTATACTATGCTAGTGATTCACTTTCTTGAACTTTTTTAGAAAAATCAATTACACTTCGTGGTTACTTCACCTATGGCAAAAACTAAGTGAATGAAGATCAATTTCGCCTTGACGTAATTGTTGTTGTCGCTGTCGCACAGATAAAACCTTGTTGTTGCTGTCGCTTCGCTTTCGCACAGATAAACTCGTTGTTGCTGTCGCTTCGCTTTCGCACAGATAAACTCGTTGCCGTCGCACAGAAATTTGCCACAGGACATGGCGAGTTCCTCTATTTCAGTAGTGTTTGGACACCCACTGAATGAAGATAAAAGGAGTGCCCTTAAATGGACACTCCTATTCACTCCTATCAATAGTCTTATAATTTCCTCTGAATAGGTCAAAATTATTAACGATTTAACAGACTTCCTACATACTGCAATAATTCATTAGCAGATGTTGGATTATAGCCATGTTCATCAACAAGTCTCGCTACAACTTCATTAATCTTCTTCAGCTGTGATTCATCTGGCATTTTTGAAGATGTTGTAATTTTCACGACATCCTTGAGATCCGCAAATAGTTTCTTCTGTATTGCCTCTCGTAATCTTTCATGAGAATTATAGTCAAAACGCTTACCTTTTCGAGCATAAGCAGAAATACGAATGAGTATCTCCTCACGGAATGCTTTTTTCGCATTTTCCGAAATGCCAATTTGCTCCTCGATAGAGCGCATTAATTTTTCATCTGGATTCATTTCCTCACCAGTCAATGGATCTAAAATTTTATTTTTATTACAAAACGCTTCTACATTATCAAGATAATTATTCATTAATGTTTTTGCAGACTCTTCATATGAATAAACGAAAGCTTTTTGCACTTCGTTCTTCGCAATTTCATCATACTCTCTTCGAGCAACGGCAATATAGTTCATATATTTTTCTCGATCTTCCTGAGAAATCGAAGCATGCTGGTCAAGCCCATCTTTTAGTGCACGCAGAACATCTAACGCATTAATGGATGGTACCTCTTTTCGGATAATAGCAGAAGAAATACGATTAATAATATACCGTGGATCAATACCGTTCATGCCTTCGTTAGGAAACTCTTTTTTAAGTTCCTCTAAGTCAACGGAATTAAATCCCTCCACATTTTCTCCGTCGTACAGTCGCATTTTTTTAATAAGATCCACACCTTGTTTTTTCGGTACTTCCAGTCTTGTTAGAACCGAAAAGATTGCTGCGGCCTTTAATGCATGTGGTGCAATATGAACATGGGACATATCGCTTTCTTTAATCATTTTTTCGTAAATCAATTCTTCCTGACTAACTTTTAAGTTATACGGAATCGGCATCACAATAATACGTGAATGTAATGCTTCATTCTTTTTATTTGAAATAAATGAGCGATACTCCGTTTCGTTTGTATGCGCAACAATTAACTCATCTGCACTAATTAACGCAAATCGACCTGCTTTAAAATTACCCTCCTGCGTTAAAGATAATAAATTCCACAAGAATTTTTCATCAAGCTTTAACATTTCTTGGAATTCCATCATACCTCTATTTGCCTTATTCAGCTCACCATCAAAACGATAAGCACGAGGGTCAGATTCTGAACCAAATTCGCCAATTGTTGAAAAATCGATACTACCTGTTAAATCAGCAATATCTTGCGATTTAGGATCTGATGGTGTAAATGTCCCTATGCCTACACGTTTGTCTTCTGAAAAAGTAATACGTTCAATCATCACATTTTCAATCCGTCCATCATATTCCTTTTCAAGACGCATCGTATTTAAAGGCGATAAACTTCCTTCAATTCGTATACCATACTCCTCGTAAAATTCATTACGTAAATGATGTGGAATTAAATGTAGAGGATCTTCATGCATTGGACATCCTTTAATTGCGAAAACCGCGCCTTCATCTGTTCGCGAAAATTGCTCAAGTCCGCGTTTCAACAAGGTCACTATTGTTGATTTACCACCACTTACTGGTCCCATTAATAACAAAATACGTTTTCTAACATCCAATCTTCGTGCTGCTGGATGGAAATATTCCTCCACCAGTCTTTCAATTGCTGTTTCAAGCCCAAAAATTTCTTGCCCAAAAAATTCGTACATTTTTTGCCCATCGCGTTCCTCTACACCACTATTCTTTATCATATTGTAGACGCGTGAATGGGCTGTTTGAGCGACTTCAGGTCTTTCCTTGATGATGTTTAAGTAATCTGCAAATGTACCTTCCCACTTTAGCCGATTTTCTTCTTCGCGATAGCTTTTCACTTTATCTAAAATGTTAATAGCCTTCCCTCCATTCAGGGCTTGATTTATAACATAGTATGAAGGAAATGACATTATGATACCCAATACTTTTTTGCATTCTTTAAAGATTTCTATGTAAAATGCCTAATTACACCATTTACTAAGGGGTTTTAAAAGGGCTTTACTTTGAAAAATCAACTTATTGCCCAGAATGAAGATAAAAAAATCCACCTACATTATATCCAGTAGATGGATTAAAATTATTTAGTTTTAACGCTTTCTCCTAATTCGTTCTAATAATAATCCATCCGACTGATTATTTTCGCCTATGACAAAATCCTTCATATAATAAGTTAAATAATTACCAAACTGATTTGTTGTGTTTTTCAATAGTTCATCAACATAATAAGCACCTTTTTCAATTTCATCCATTAGTACGACAGCTAAAGATGCATAGACACCACATGCAACTTGAAAATACGTAGCATTCGTTTGATACTGAGAAAAGATCTCTTCGTTTTTCATAACATTGTACATAAATTTCTCACGATCTTTATAGACAAGCAGAACACCGCATAAATCCTCTCCTTCTAATGGAGCATTATGTGGATCAAGCACCTCCATTTTAAAATCCCATAAATTATCTAAATCATCGATATTAGATACTATTAACTCTGTCGTATGGTCATTGACTTTATATAGGAACCCACTTTCCACATTCAACATTTTCCCTAAGCTATACACCTCTTCATGAGGCATTAAACAGCCAAAAAATTGTTTATCCCCTAGATTCACCTTAAATTCTAAATCATATACTTTTTCATAAAGAAAAAGTGGAGTTCTTTGACTCATGAACATAGGATAGCTCATTATGGCTTCATCTAAGAAACATTCTGGTGACCAAGTTGTATAAATAACATTTTTCTTGGCTTTGCTTTTATCCTTAAAGAAAGAAGTATCATGCTCAACAATATAGCAGGCCAATAATGAATCATCGTTTACTTCCTTTTGTAATTCAAATGTCATCCATTGTACAACACCAGGATTCATGCCAGAGCAAACTATTGCAACAGCATTTGAAATTTCATCTTTGTATTTTTCTAAATGCCTAATCCTTTCAATTAAACCAAAGCCCTCATACAATTCCTCATTTTCATCTATAAATGGATTTTCTAAAGCTGTATTTATATAATTAATACCCAAATTATCACAACATTGCATCATTTCCACTGTATCCGCCCAAGAAACGTCAATGACAACAGTAGTATTTGTTTTTTTCAGATGTTCCATTAATATCGGTTGATCAATTAAATCAAATTGATGAACGACAAGCTGATTTCTTAAATTTGGATATAGATGCGCAAGAGACTTCTGATCAATTTCCCTCTTGTCTACTAAATGAATTAAGCTTTTTTCGATGATTGGATTAATAGAATCAGACTTGTCTTGAACTGTTTTATTTAATATCGCAAGTACTGCTTTTGCAACACCTCCACAACTACCTAGAATCGTAATAGAGTTGTTATATACTACCATTCTATAACCTCGCTTTCGTATAAATAGCATATGTATTAGAAAGCATTTGCCTTAGGTAGTAATCTATTAAATAAGCATTAATAGATTGACATTTTATGATTATTTACAGTGTATAAACTGACTTATGAAAAAATTTTTTTCGGTTATTCTAACTGTAGAAAGGAGGTCCACTATTGAATCGCCATTTTATATTCCTTTTATCATGGATGTTATTATGGAGTTTTACTCTCCCCACTGTTGCGTTCGCAAAAGAAGAGCCCACACAAGAAGAAATTGTGCAGCAACGTATGGCCCATTACGTACAATTTGACGAATTACTTATCCCGTGGCATTTCTTAGCAGCAATTGACCAATATGAACGCAATTTGCAATCAGTTCGTAAAGATATTCCGAAACGGGATGGTATTATTTCCATTCAATTTTCTGATGAATATTGGTCAGGTGCTTTAAATCCCGTCAGAGATGATACTCGTCCAGAAACCATTAGTTACTTTGGTGGGATGGGGCTAGATGGCAACGGTGATGGAGTTGCCAGTCCAAAGGATGATATCGATACAATATTCTCCATGGCTACTTTTTTAAGCAAATTTGGATCAACTGATGAAGACTTTAAATTAGCTTTATGGGAGTATTACGGAAGCGAACAGGCCGTAAATCAAATCTTTACCATTTCCAAAATGTATAGTCATTTCAAAACAACAGAGCTTGACGATCACACTTTCCCACTCCCTACTAATTACGATTACAGCTATCGAAGTACATGGGGTGACAATAGGGGCTGGGGTGGACGCCGTATTCATGAAGGCACAGATGTTTTCGCTAGCTATGGTACTCCAGTGCTATCTACCTCTTATGGAGTAGTGGAAATAAAGGGCTGGAACCAATTCGGTGGTTGGCGTATAGGAATTCGAGATAATCATAACTCCTATCATTATTATGCCCATCTCGGTAGTTATAATAAGAAAATTAAAGTAGGAGACCTTGTCGAACCTGGAACTGTTCTCGGTACTGTTGGTAGCTCTGGTTACGGTAAAGAAGGAACGTCTGGAAAATTCCCGCCTCATCTTCACTACGGCATCTATAAATTCAACGGACGTACAGAATGGGCATTTGATCCATATCCATCATTACTACAATGGGAACGACAAGCAAAAAAAGCAAAGCAAAAACAGTAATTAAAAAAAGAAGGATAGATAAAATTGACTTTATCCATCCTTCTTTTAGTTACATATATCCGATAATTTCTAAAGCTTCTGTGAGCTTCAGTCGCTAATTTACCACAATCTTTCTACCTCTGATCCGTTCGTTTCTCCCCTTCAATTTGTAGAACTAGGTTGTTGCTATTATCCGGATGGATTTTTCCCAGCTCCGTATCTTTGCCCTGAGCGTCTACAATTCCATAAGTGAATAAGCCAGCCATATACTCGTTCAAGAAATAAACATAGCTTTTAAAGGTTGGTTTCGCCCCCCACTCTCGTTCAGCCACATCATCCTTCTGCCATTTAATGACTGCCAGACCTTCATTATTCACTTCATAATAAGCATCGCTATAGCCGGCGAGATTCAGCGTGAAACGCAATGCTTCTCCTTCTGGAAACGTGTAATAGGAGTAATTATACCCTTCTCCAGCATGTAAAGGCGGCGCTTCATCTGTTAGTTTTTCTAGTCCGAGCACAATATGACGCGCCTTCGTGAGATCCCCGCGCATCAGTGTCTCGTATTCTTCCTGACCCGCAGGTGTACGGACAATGACCCGTTTATCTTTATTATTGTAATAAACATAACCGCCAAGTGTCTCGCTAATGAAACGAATTGGCACATAAGTGCTACCGTTTTTATTTACTACTGCAGCATCTAATTTTATTGTTTTCCCATTAACTGTAGCTGTCTTTTTTCCTGCCACAAGCTGTACTTTCTTACTCTTATCTTTATTTTGAATCGTGACGACACCGTTCTTAGGATTATAAGCGAGCACAGGACATGATGGGTCGCTCAGAGACCTTAGTTTAACCATTGTTCTTCCTTCAAGCGTAATAAAGTCATACTCAGCTTTACCGTTGACAAAAAGAGAAGTAGAGGAAGTCGCATATGCTGAAGTATTGCCAATACAGCTCACAAATATCACGAAGCCTATTATTTTGAACCATTTGTTCATACCATATCCCTCCTATAATCGCATTGTTTTTCGGAACAATTATACCATTCAAACTAAAATATGGATAATAATAACAGCGATTTAAAAGAAGCTCCTCAGTTAGGTATAAATACATAAAAGCATTAAAAAAACATCAGAATTTCTATTTAGACGTATATATTTAACTATCTATCATTCATAACTAGGATTTGTTATTGTACTAAAAAACCATTTTTAAATTTTTCCATTAAAAGGGCTTATGTATATATCTAATTAGTTATAAAATATATTTGTACTATAACAATTATTATTTCAATTTTTTACAGTTCTACATTGAAAATGAACAATAAAGGGATGGGAAAAGATGAAGGGAATTTATCAGTTTAAAACACTTAAAGCACGAATTTTAAGTGCATTTCTTCTTTTGATCGTATTAGTTGTTTGTTTTACAGCCTATACGTATATTTCTAATAATAAGATGGAAAAACAAGCAGAAGGTTTAGTAAAAGAAGATTTACAAGTCTTAACGGCAAGTAAAGATTTAGCAATGTCTATGAGTGTTCGTCTCTCTGCAGCTTTAAGTTATGTTGTAACTGGTGATGAAAAATACATAGAAATGTTTAATGAATATCGTAAAATCGCAGAGGAAAATAACGGGATTGTAGAGAAATACGAAAATACACCTGAGCGTGAGGCTCTAGTAGAAATGGCACGTACATGGAGCAATCGCGTAAATACCGAAGTATTCGACGTTTATAAAAAAGGGGATAGAGAATTAGCATTAAAAAATTTAACAGCTATCAATAATCTTGTAATCGATGTTCGTGTTGGTTATGAAGAATTGGCCGATAAACGCTCAGATGCCATTACTAAGGTAGGAGATGACGTAGTTTCAACAAGTTTAAGCAATAAAACAGTTGGACTAATTGTGAGCATTGTATTGACAATCGCAGGTATCCTAATCGCTATTGTTACTGCTAGCAATATTTCTAAACCTATTACAACTGTCTCAAAACGCATGAGCGAATTAGCAGATGGCAATCTACAACATGAACCACTTCCAATAACTCATCGAGATGAGATTGGTCAATTAATGCTTTCCGCAAATAATATGAATGAAAAGTTAAAGCAAACGATAAGCTCCATCCATACTGTTTCCGAAACTGTAGCAGCTAGTAGCGAAGAGCTGGCCCAATCGGCTAATGAAGTACAATCAGGTACAGAGCAAATTACCGTAACAATGCAGGAGCTAGCCTCTGGCACTGAAACACAAGCATCTACTGCCGGTGATTTAGCCGAAACAATGACTTCTTTCCAACGTAGTATTCATGAAACAACACAAGAAGGCATTGAATTAAAAACGCATTCAAATCATGTACAAGAACTAACAACTACAGGTAAAGGCTTAATGGTACAATCAACACAACAAATGACAACCATTAATGAAATTGTTTTAGATTCAGTGAAAAAAGTTGAAGGCTTAAATGTGCAGTCTGCGGAAATTTCCAAGCTTGTTTCTGTCATTGATGATATTTCAAATCAAACAAATTTACTGGCCTTAAACGCTGCCATCGAAGCAGCTCGCGCAGGTGAGCACGGAAAAGGTTTTGCAGTTGTAGCCGATGAAGTTCGGAAGCTTGCAGAAGAAGTACAGTTCTCTGTCACAGATATTTCAACAATCGTCAACCGAATACAAGGTGAAACTGGCAATGTAACAACCGCTCTACAATCCGGCTACGAGGAAGTAAAAAGAGGAACTGTACAACTAAATCAAACAAATGAAACATTTGAACAAATTTCGGAAGCTGTTGAGGAAATGATTCTTAACATAAATACTATTTCAAGCAATTTAAATAAAGTCGCTCAAAATTCCGAATCCATCAATGTCTCCATCGATGAAATGGCTTCTATTTCACAAGAGTCTGCAGCTGGTGTAGAACAAACAACAGCTACTGTAGAGGAAACAGCTGCTACTATGGAGGAAATTTCAAGGGGTGCAAATCATCTCGCTAATATGGCTGAAGAACTAAATAGCCAATTACAGCAATTTAAAATTTAAGGTTCAAGGTGATACCTGATCACTTCAGGGCGATTCCACTTAAAAAAGCTATCTCGACATTACGGTCGAGATAGCTTTTTTCACATTAATACTAATGCCTAATTGGTACCCTCTCCAGCTCATAGCGATTAATTATCACGCTAATCTTCTGAAACCATTCCTCACAAAGCTCCAGCACTTCTTGATACTCATCCTCTTCTCTTGATAGAGGCTCACTGTTATCCATAAAAACAAATTCTAAAATGGGGTCAGATAAATTATCAGCTACAATTTTCAACGTCAGCGAAGACATAGTGTCAGACTCAGAGTCCTCTTCGCCTAATTCCTCTTCTTCTATATCCATATCTTCACCAAGTAATAAACCACTTATGAAGTTATTGCTCGTCCTAGCAATGTACATGTCGTCCTCTACTATAGCTACTTCATATATTTTTCCGAATGGAATTTCTTTTTTTATCAAATCTTTTTCTAAATCTTCTCTACTTGCTAGGATAAGTGTATTTGTAGGTTCATTTAATAATAAAGCACTTAAACAATCATTTGAGATGATGCACTGTGTATGAGGGATAGCCATAAGCTCCTCCTCACTCGCCTCTTTCATTTCATTTAATGTATTGATATAAATAAATCGTTCTTTCACATACCGAAAAATTCCCGCTATTACTAATCCTAAGCCAATTAAAAAATATACCTTACTAAATATAGCCGTTTCGACTGAATTTGCTAATAATATATAGATCATCCCAAGAAATAAAATAAAAAAGGTTTTCATCCATCTCCCACCCTCAAAAAGATAATCGATAGGATTATTTCATCCATATTAATAGAAATTTTATTCTAACGATTATCTTTTCATTCTTAATTTCTATAGGAATTATTTGCGCTACTATCATGAAACGGATTTTTCATCCATGCTTTCGTGTCAGCTTGTCGACATAAAAATAAAGATAAAATAATGTAAATCAATAAGCAAAGGTTGATTTCTACTCCGAGGCGACGCATTGTTTTCGCTACAAAAGATATTTCCTTAAAAAGTTAAAACAGCTACAACATAATATTGTAGCTGTTACTATAATTTAAAATAATCAATTACCCCTAAATGATTATTCATATTAAAAATACTTATCCGTTTAGTGTCATGACTAAAACTGCCGGTATAAATGACACCGCAAACATACTCGCATACCACATCGATGTACGGCGTAATGAAAAACGAACTTGTTTCTTTTCTGCATAAAAAATGTCTATCATAATTGCAGCAACAACAAGTGGGATAGTAACACATGCGATAGCAACTAATAAAATTTTTAAACTGAACATAAAAGCACCCCTCTGTTCGTGAACATTTATTTTCCATCTTTGTGACAACTTTATGTCAATTTCAGTGTACACAATTCCGCCACAAATTGTCAACTACATTCAACTAAGAAAAACGTGCTTTTTACAGAAATTTTTCGCCTTATTATAGATATTTACGTAAAAACCTCATAAATAAAGCAGCTACAAAATTGCAGCTGCATTGTTCATGAATAATTCATTGGCTATTCACTTAAATTTCCACTTGACTAAAATCAATAGAGCGTTGCGAACTTCACGCTTCTTTTTAATCAATAATATATTTTAGTTCGAGCCATTTCAGTCTCTATATTTATATGTTAACCCTCTTAAAAAATTCCTTACAAAGCGATCGCCACATTCTTTATAGTTACGATGGCTTGGATTTCTTAAAATGGCGCCTAATTCGCCTTTCGAGACGTTAACGCCACCATCATATAAAATATTGAGCATCTCCTCACTCGTTAAGGCTAACGCTATCTTCACTTTCTTTAATAGCATATTATTAGGGCTTTCTTTTCCTGAAACAGGCGGTGGTCCTTCTGGCTGACCAGATTTAGGCTTTTGCGGACCTCGTTTAAATGTAATAAATCCATTTAAAAAAGCCTCTACCATTTTATTATTACATTTGATGTATTCTTCTGGTGCTTCTTCCTCATCATTAACTTTAATAAGCATGTTCAATACTTCTTCCTTCGTAAAGTCCATACCACCTAGCTTAAAAATTTCAACCATATCTTTATTTTTGATATCTAATGCATATCTTAAACGAATTAAAATATCATTGTTCGTCATTTAAAAAACCTCCATTTTAACTGTAAAGCGCTTCTAACAATCGTATATTCAAGATTGAAGCATTACTTTATTATAGCAGAGACATTCACAATTTTAGTTAGCTTTCCAAAAGTTACTTTATTATAGTATTTAGAATGCGCATTTTACTTTTTTAAATGTATGATTAGCCAACTCTCGACCATTCTAATCACAAGGAGGTGAGAAAAATGGCTAATCGTAGTTCAAATAAACTTCTAGTTCCTGGTGTACATGAAGCTGTTACTCAATTGAAGTATGAAATCGCACAAGAATTTAATGTACAATTAGGGCCAGAAGCCTCTTCTCGTGCAAACGGTTCAGTCGGAGGAGAAATTACAAAACGCCTTGTAGAAATGGCTGAAAAACGTTCAAAAGGTTTATTATAATAATAATTTCAAAAAGAACGAATCCCTTTTATTTAATTGGAATTCGTTCTTTCATGTTTTTGCTATTACATCATTCTACCCTTACATCTCAATCAACATTTTTTGATTCAAAATTATCAAGCAATGCACGCACTTCATCTGTTGATTTCGTGTTCATCAATTGATTTCTTAATTCACCAGCTCCACGGAATCCTTTGACGTAAATTTTGAAAAAGCGATGAAGCCCAGAGATTGAACGTGGTAGTACTTCCGTATATTGATCTTGAAGATCCAGCTGCAGTCTTAAAAGATCAAGGTACTCTTTACTACTATGCTCTTTCGGCTCTTTTTCAAAAGCAAAAGGATTTTTAAAAATACCTCGCCCGATCATAACGCCATCAATGCCATATTGTTCAGCAAGCTGCAGCCCAGTTTGACGGTCAGGAATGTCTCCATTGATTGTTAGCAACGTATTTGGTGCGATACGGTCACGTAATTTTTTGATTTCCGGAATTAGCTCCCAATGTGCATCTACTTGGCTCATTTCCTTTCTTGTACGTAAATGAATAGAAAGGTTCGCAATATCTTGTTTTAAAATATGCGTCAGCCACTCCTCCCACTCATTTACCTCTTTAAAGCCAAGTCGTGTTTTCACGCTGACAGGTAGTCCTCCTGCTTTTGCCGCTTGAATAAGCTCTGCCGCAACGTCTGGACGCAAAATAAGGCCGCTACCTTTCCCTCTCGATGCTACATTCGGGACAGGACAACCCATATTTATATCGATGCCTTTAAAACCTAGCTCCGCCATACCAATACTCATTTGACGGAAATATTCGGGATTGTCTCCCCAAATATGTGCCACCATTGGCTGTTCATCTTCTGTAAAAGTCAAACGGCCTCTCACACTTTTCATGCCCTCTGGATGACAATAGCTATCCGAGTTTGTAAACTCTGTGAAAAATACGTCCGGTTTACCGGCTTCACTTACTACATGACGAAAAACAACATCCGTCACATCTTCCATTGGTGCAAGTACAAAAAATGGTCGTGGTAAATCACGCCAAAAATTATCTATCATTTCAAACTCAATTCCTCTCAATATGGATACAACTTTAAACTCTCGGTCATAAAATATAAAGCCGAATGTTCCTCTTCTTTTACACTTATATCATGCTCAATAACTGATTATCAAACACAAATACATATGACATTTATAATTTGTAAAAATCAGCTATGTTTATTTTAACGAAAGTCGGTCCTTATAAACAAAAAGTAGATGGCATAGTTTTTTGAACTGAACCCCGAATAGTGGACACTTTATTCCAAAAACATAAAAAAGCAATTCAAGATAACGGTTAATTTATCATAAAGCAATCGAATTATAACCCTTTGATATCAAACCCACGTTCTTGAACTGCCTATTATAATGTTCTGATACCAATTATGAGGTGTATAATTTTCATCACATATATCAAAAGTAACCTCTTCTATTTAAGCATAAGATTCCACCAAAACCCTTCCATGCTTACACAAAAAGGATGGAATATTCACTCCATCCTTTCAGAGTTCTATCATTTACTAATCAATCACCCGAGCAACATCCCTACCACAAGTCTTGCACTTCCCCTTCAATACAGGGGCATATTCTCCCTCTTGTATCGTGTACTTCACAATTGTCGTTACACCACAATTGCCACAAAATACGTTTTTCACGAGCATTTCTCTGATATCTTTCGGGATAGAGAGCCATTTTTTTGCTGCGTCCATTATGATCGCTCCTTTAGAGTTAGTTTCGTAACAACCTCCACATGCGTCGAATGCGGGAACATATCCACAGGTTGAATCTCCTGTGTTTGATAGCCCCCATCCTCCAAAATTCGAAGGTCACGTGCAAGTGTAGCTGGATTACAGGACACATAAACAACACGCTTAGGACGTTGCTCTAAAATCGTCTGAAGAAGCGCCTCATCGCAGCCTTTGCGTGGTGGATCAACTACTAAAACATCCGCTTCTTTGCCTTCCTTATACCAACGTGGAATGACTTCTTCTGCTGGCCCAGCCTCGAAATACGTATTTGTAAACCCATTTAGTGCTGCATTTCGTTTTGCATCTTCAATCGCTTGTGGGACAATTTCTACACCCATAACAGCCTTTGCTTGTTGTGCAAGGAATAATGAAATTGTGCCGATACCACAGTAAGCATCAATTACTCGTTCATCGCCTTGTAAGTTTGCGTAGTCTAATGCTTGTTTGTATAGAACTTCCGTTTGCTCAGGGTTTACTTGATAAAATGAACGGGCTGAAATTTCAAAGCGAACATCGCCAATTGTATCAATAATAACGTCCTTGCCCCACAAATTTACGGTTTCATCACCGAAAATAACGTTCGTTTTGTCGCTATTAACGTTTTGCATAATCGATGTGACATTCGGGACAAGCTTCTGGATTGTCCCAACAGCAGCATCTTTTTGCGGGAATTTTTTCTTTTTAGTTACGAGAACAACCATCACTTCACCAGTTGCTCGTGCCTTACGAACAACTACGTGGCGCAGCATTCCCCCATGCGATAATTCGTTGTATGGTCGAACACCGATTGCCGCCAGTTCCTTTTTCAAACCTGCAAGAATAGCGTCCGCTTCTCCAGTCTGAATTAAGCATCGCTCCATATCCACAATGCTATGAGACTTCGTTTTGTAGAAACCAGCAATTGCTTGTCCTGCTTCATTTGAGGAGAAAGGTATTTGCGCTTTATTACGGTAATGCCAAGGCTCTTCCATGCCCTTCACTGGTAGAACAGGCGCATCAATTTTTCCAATGCGCTGCATAACATTACGCACCATGTTTTCTTTCCATTTTAACTGTCCTTCATAAGACAGGTGCTGTAATTGGCAGCCGCCACATTGTTTAAAATATTCACAAGGCGCATCTACACGATCTGATGATGGTTCGAGAATTTCTACGACCTTTGCAAAGCCATAGTTTTTTAACGTTTTTACAACATGTACTTCCGCCGTTTCACTAGGAAGTGCACCTTGGATAAATAATGGATAGCCATCGACCTTTGCGACGCCATTGCCATCATGTGTTAAATCTTCTATATAAACTGTTAGTCGGTCATTCTTTTTCACGGGTGCTGACATTCGTACATCCTCCATTTCAATCTCTTTATTGTAGCATGTTGAGGCGGATGAAAAAAGAACTTGGCTTCATATTAGGCTCAAATGTGGTCGGCTCTCCTTCTAGACTGATCAGGTAAGACAAGCTCTCTTCAAACTGATCACCTTTACATGAGTAGAAAAAAGAGCCGCTATTCGCGACTCTTCCCCTCTTTCCTTACTGTATGGTAATCTCTAGGTGCCCACCAGAAAGCAGCAACTACACCTAGAATGACGACTATAAATGGTGCATAAAAAATCAAAAAACTTGTCATAGTTGTATCCCTCCTATGCGTGATTGTCTTCTTTTCCTGTCACATAATTTTTGTTGAAAAGGAATAATTTCAACAACAAGAACAGTGATGGAATAAGCAGACAAAGTCCCAAAACAAACGCAATGACGAGTGCAATCGCCATTTGTGTACTTGTAAAGCTATCGTAAATAGTTAAATACGGATACAGTAAATATGGATATTGGGCGATTCCATATGCGAAGAATGCCACTGCAAATTGGGCAATCAATAAACTAACCGCAAGACCGTAATTTTTTCGCATCCATATAAACACTACAGTAATAATAAACAGCACCGCAGATATGGCAAACATCCACCATAAATTAACCATGTTATTGTAAATTTCAGGGTTAATAAATTTCATTTCGTACATAATGCCGAGCGCACTCACCATTAATGGCATCGCCCAAGCAAGTGCGTATTTCCGCATTAAATTTGTAGCTTCTCGATCCTTAGCTTTATGCGCATACCAAGTTAAAAACACGGCTGAAATATAAAGTACAGCTGCAATGCTCAACACGACAATACTCCAAGCAAACGGGCTCTTATACAACGTCCAATAATTCAAGACTGGTTGCCCGTCAACAAGATCAACATAGCCACCAGCAGCAATCGCGAATACAACAGAGAGTGAGGCAGGAATGAGTAATCCTGCTATACCATACGTCAACGTGTAACCGATATGTCCACGCGCGCCATATGATTCAAATGCATAGTAGGAGCCTCGTATCGCAAGAAGCACTAGCGAAATACTAACTGGAACAAGTAAAATCGTTCCATAATAGAAAGCTGTTTGTGGGAAAAATCCAACAATCCCCACAAAGAAGAATACTAAAAAGACATTGGTTACTTCCCAAACAGGTGATAAATAACGTTTAATAATATTCGTTAATATATGATTTTTTCCGATGAGTAGGCTGTAGGCATTAAAAAAGCCTGCACCAAAATCGATTGAAGCTACAATGACATAACCAAATAGGAAAATCCATAAAACTGAAATACCTAAAATCTCTAATGTCATAAGATGTCACCACCTTTTTCATCATGGCGATCTTCTATTTCACGCTCAATTGGATTCTTTTTGAACATACGGACTAAAACTACAATACTTCCTATTCCCAATACAATATACACACCTGCAAACAATACCAGCATTAAATCCACATGGTTACTCGTTGTGGCTCCTTCTGGTGTTCGCATTAATCCACGTAATATCCAAGGTTGTCGTCCCACTTCTGCAAGCCACCATCCTGCTTCAATTGCAATAATGGAAAGTGGTCCACCTGCAACAACAATTCTTCTAAACCAACGGCTATGAATAAACTGCCAATCACGTGCTTTCCCGGTCACATAAAGCAGTGAAACGAGTGCCATGAACATGCCAATAAACACCATGAGATCAAAGAGGTAATGAATATACAGCGGTGGTCGATCTTCTTTTGCAAATTGATCTAAACCAATTACCTCTGCATTTGGATTATTATGTGCTAAAACACTCAAAGCATAAGGTACTTTAATAGCATATTTTACTTCTTCACCATCTAATACACCCAATAGTATAAGAGAGGCTTTATCTCCCGTTTCAAAGTGCCACTCAGCTGCAGCTAGTTTTTCTGGTTGATATTCAGCTAAATATTTCCCTGAAAAGTCTCCAATAATCGCTGCTGCAATAGAGAAAATCAGACCAATCTTCATAAGTAGGTATAAAGATTTTTTATGGTATACATGCTTAGAACCTCTAAGTAAACGGTACCCTGCAATGGATGCTAACACAAATGCGGCCGTCATGTAGGCTGTAACGAGTACATGTGCCACCTTTGTCGGCATCGCTGGATTAAACATCGCTAAAAAAGGTTGAATATTTACAAGCTGTCCGTCCACAATGTCAAATCCTTGTGGTGCATTCATAAACGCATTGACAATTGTAATAAACACAGCTGACATTGATGCACCGACAGCAACCGGAATTAATAGTAGCATATGCTTTTTCTGACTATCGAAGCGATCCCAAGTATATAAGTAGATGCCTAGGAAGATGGCTTCAAAGAAAAATGCGAACGTTTCCATGAAAAGTGGTAATGCAATCGTTTGGCCAGCAAGCTGCATAAAATTCGGCCATAGTAAAGACAACTGTAAGCCAATTGCTGTCCCTGTTACAACTCCGACGGCAACTGTAATAACAAAGCCGCGCGCCCAACGTCTTGCCATTAAAATATAGTGCTCATCATTCTTTTTATACCCAGTCCATTGTGCGATCATAATCATTAATGGGACACCAACACCAATCGTTGCATAAATAATATGGAACGATAAAGTTAGCTCCGTTAATGCTCTACTCCAAAAGACTGCTGATTCATTCACCATTTCGTTGCCCCCCTAACCTCCAAATATTCTTCCAAGTATGGAAAGTAGCATGATAATTGCAACACCAAAGCTTAGCCAAATGAGCTTTCTTTCCTGTGACTTATACAACGGCAACACTTCCTTTCCCTTATCTATACCCCATTTTCCACTATTGCAACGAAAAAAACCTTTATAATAGACCGGAATTTCGGCCTATTATAAAGGTTTCAAAATTTGTTCAAGTATTATACTCACATTTGCCAAACATTTTTCTTAATTCATTCACAATACCATTTAAAGGATAATAATGTTCATATATATGGATTTTAACCTATTAATATGAATCATCACCAAAACGTGTGGTTGATTTCCGTTCCGACTTGGCGCTTTATAGCTGCCGCTTCGCTTTCGCGCAGAGCTTCCTGAGGGCGTCCAGCCGTAACGAAGATCAACTTATTTACATAGTAAACGTTTTATCAAAAGTTACTCACAACTTTAAGTGATGAACCATTAATCTCCACAAAAATTCGATTAAACAGGACTCTACCTAAAATTAAGCAGAGTCCTGTTTATGTTTATTGGATACGGTCTTCCTCACGCATATCTGCTAGTGGAACAAAAATTTCAATATGACGCTTTAAGTTTTCAAATGTTGCAGGCGCGTCCCCACCATACTCACCATCTAGGTTTAAATGAATTTCATCTTCAGTAGATACTTTGACGACACTTGCCTTTTTATAAATTACACGATCATCATTTAAATGCTCGCCTCTTAATGCCATCGCAGCAAGCTGAATAAATTCAGGCAGGTTTACTTTTTTCAATACGATTAAAGTAAAGTAGCCATCATTAATACTTGCGTCTGGTGCAAGTTTTTCAAAGCCTCCCACCGAATTTGTTAAACCACATAAAAACATCATGGCATCCCCATCAAACACTTCGCCATCGTATTCAATACGCATGTGAGAAGCTTTAATCGATGGGATCATTTCCACTGCTTTTAAGTAATAAGCTAACTGTCCTAGCATTGTTTTCATTTTACTTGGCACTTCATAAGTTAATTCTGTAATACGTCCGCCAGCAGCAATATTGATGAAATAGCGTTCCCCATTTAATAAACCAACATCTACTGGTAACGATTCCCCTTTAATAATAATGTCAACGGCAGCTTCGATATTTCGAGGAATGTGCACAGCACGGGCAAAGTCATTCGTTGTGCCCATCGGAATTAAACCTACTTTCGGCCGGTTCTCAAATGGACTTACACCTGCAACAACTTCATTTAATGTGCCATCTCCACCAACTGCAATAATTATATCAAAGCCACGTTCTACTGCATTTTTTGCAGCAATGGTCGCATCGCCTTCACAGGTTGTTGCGTGACAAGATGTCTCATAGCCTGCTACCTCTAATTTTGCCAATACTTCTGGTAGATGCTTTTTAAACACTTCACGCCCAGATGTAGGATTATAAATGATTCTTGCTCGTTTCATAACATACCTTCCTGCTTCATAAGATTCTATTTCTTCCAACGAATTATTCTTTTAAATGTTGCATTAAGTCAACAATAGTAAGGCATGTCCTCATTTTTCTGACATGCAGCCTTGTGATTTACAATTATTGCAATGCAGCTTTTACTTGCTTTTTAAAATCCTCGTAAACATATGTCCAATATGATTTATTCGTCATATTCTCTTCACGAATTTCTGCATATAGCGCTTTTTGTGCATCTTCAAATGTAGGATCTTCTTTATCAGGCAAAGTAGCTCGTTTACTAACTACTAGTTCCTGTAATTCTGGTGCTCGTGGTCCCCATTTTCCAACGACCTGACCAGCATCATCTAATAAAATATAAACTGGAATTGCACGGCCACCGTTTGTTAAATAACGATCAATCAAATCTGTATCCGCATCACGTAATACTGCGCGCATGTCTAGTTCTGCTGCCTCTGCAATTCGGCGAATGATTGGATTGTTTAACATTGCGTCCCCGCACCAGTCCTCAGTAATTGTTAATATTTTTGGTTGCTTATTCTTCAATAGTTCGATAAAGCCATCGTTTAATGGCACTTCGAAACCATCATAAATAAGGAAGCTTTCCTCTTTTAACGTCGTCATATGATCCATATATTGTTGAATTGAAATCGCATCATTGAAATATTGTTGTTCAGTTTTCATTGATAGACCTCCTTAAGTTTTATCATGTTCTATTCTATATTTTGCTATGAATACTCCATTTAGACAACTATAAAGTGCTAATTTGGTATTTTTTAGTTCTTTTCTCTATAAAATCGAGTTTATTTCCGTTCCTACTGAGCTTTTCCTGGAATCGCCCAGCCTCTACTCAAAAAATATCTAGAATTTTTGTAGACTTGCGCTTTTTTATAAATTAGCATCAAGCCTGTTATACTTTACTCGTAAAGGTCATTTATTGTTATAGATGCCCCTAAAGATTCTTTAGTATGTATTAATTTTTAAATATAAAAGGCCAAGAAAGCAAATTTACTTTCTTGACCTTCCGTTGCAATTGCAATTAACGTTTTGCAATTTCTTGTTGTAATAATTTATTGACCATAGGTGGGTTCGCTTGACCTTTAGTTGCTTTCATAATTTGACCAACTAAGAAGCCGATAGCGCGATCCTTACCGTTTTTGAAGTCTTCGATTGATTGTGCATTGTTGTCTAGAACTTCTGTAACGATAGCAAGTAATGCACCTTCATCAGAAATTTGAACTAAACCTTTTGCTTTAACGATTTCTCCTGCAGAACCGCCATTTTCTACTAATTCAGCAAATACCTTTTTACCGATTTTAGAAGAAATTGTACCGTCAGTGATTAGTTTCACCATTTCCGCAAGGTTTTCTGGCGTTAATGCAGTATCTTTAAGGTCTTTTTGTTCTGCATTTAAGTATGCAGAAACATCACCCATAAGCCAGTTTGCTGAAAGTTTTGCATCCGCATCTTTAGCTACCATCGCCTCGAAGAAGTCTGAGATTTCTTTTGAAATAACAAGAACTCCTGCGTCGTATGGCGTTAAGCCTAATTCTTCAACATAGCGTTTTTTACGAGCATCTGGAAGCTCTGGAATTTCTGCTTTTACTCGTTCTAACCATTCATCATCGATTGATAGACGAACTAAATCTGGCTCTGGGAAGTAACGATAATCGTCTGTTCCTTCTTTAACACGCATAAGAATTGTTTTACCTGTTTTTTCATCGAAGCGGCGAGTCTCTTGCTCAATTACCCCACCTGAAAGAAGGACATCTGCTTGGCGTAATTCCTCGTGCTCTAAACCACGGCGAACATAGTTGAAAGAGTTAAGGTTTTTAAGCTCTGTCTTTGTACCAAATTCTTCTTGACCATATGGACGAATTGAAATGTTGGCGTCACAACGAAGTGAACCTTCTTCCATTTTACAGTCCGATACATCTGAATATTGGATGATTGATTTTATTTTTTCAAGATACGCATACGCTTCATTTGGCGTGCGAATATCTGGCTCAGAAACGATTTCTACAAGTGGTGTACCTTGACGGTTAAAGTCAACTAAAGAGTGGTCGCCACTGTGAGACAGTTTACCAGCATCTTCTTCCATATGAAGACGTGTAATACCAATACGTTTTGTATAACCATCTACTTCGATATCAACCCAGCCGTTTTTACCGATTGGTTTATCGAATTGAGAAATTTGATAAGCTTTCGGATTATCTGGATAGAAGTAGTTTTTACGGTCAAATTTTGTTTCTTGTTCGATTTCCATGTTTAGTGCAAGTGCTGCACGCATTGCGAAATCTACAACATTTTTATTAAGTACAGGTAGGACACCAGGATAGCCTAGGTCGATAACTGTAGTATTTGTATTTGGTTCAGCACCGAAGTGAGCTGGTGCTGGTGAGAAGATTTTTGAGTTCGTCTTTAACTCAACGTGTACTTCTAAACCAATGACTGTTTCAAAGTTCATGTTATTTTCCCTCCCAAATTTGAGGAACTTGTTTATGGAACTCCGTTGCTTGTTCAAAAGCATGAGCTACACGGTAAATTGTTGCTTCATCGAAATATTTACCGATAATTTGTAAGCCTAGTGGTAGACCATTTTCAATACCACATGGGATTGAGATGGCTGGTACACCAGCTAAGTTCATAGGAATCGTTAAAATATCATTTGCATACATCGTCATTGGATCATCAACGTTTTCACCAATTTTAAATGCTGGTGTAGGAGAAGTTGGTCCAATGATTACGTCAAAGTCTTCGAATACTTTGTCGTAGTCTGCTTTGATAAGTGTACGTGCTTGTTGAGCTTTTTTGTAGTAAGCATCATACGTACCTGCACTTAGCGAGTAAGTACCAAGCATGATACGACGTTTTACTTCATCGCCAAAGCCTTGTGCACGTGTTTCTTTATAAAGGTCCATCAAATTATTAACGTTTTCTGCACGGAAACCATAACGGATACCGTCAAAACGAGAAAGGTTAGAAGACGCTTCAGAAGAAGAAAGAATATAGTAAGCTGCAAGTGCATATTTCGAGTGAGGAAGCGATACTTCTTCTACTGTAGCACCTAAGCCTTTTAATACTTCTAATGCATCAAGCACTGATTGACGTGCTGCTTCGCCAACACCTTCACCAAGGAATTCTTTTGGCACAGCGATACGTAATCCTTTTACGTCACCAGTAAGTGCTGCTGCGTAGTTTGGTACTTCTACGTCTGCAGAAGTTGAATCGTTAGCATCTAATCCTGCGATTGCTTCAAGTAAAAGGGCATTGTCTTCAACATTACGTGTAATTGGTCCGATTTGGTCTAAAGAAGATGCAAATGCAACTAGACCAAAACGAGATACACGGCCATATGTAGGCTTCATCCCTACAACACCGCAATAAGCAGCTGGTTGACGGATTGAACCACCTGTATCAGAACCAAGTGAGAATGGTACTTCACCTGCTGCTACTGCTGCTGCAGACGCACCTGAAGATCCACCTGGTACGTGGTTTAAGTTCCATGGATTTTTTGTTGTTTTATAGTATGAGTTTTCATTTGAAGAACCCATTGCAAACTCGTCCATGTTTAATTTACCGATAGTGACCATACCTGCGTCACGTAGCTTTTTAACTACTGTTGCATCGTAAATTGGCATAAAGCCTTCTAAAATTTTAGAAGCACAAGTTGTTTCTAAGCCTTCTGTCACGATGTTGTCTTTAACACCGATAGGAAGACCGAAAAGTGGTCCACGCTCTTCAAATGGTACTTTATCCATTTCAGCTGCTTGTGCAGTTGCTTTTTCTTCATTTGAAGCAAGGAAAGCTTGTACATCGCCGTCAAGCTTCGCCACACGTTCGAATGCTTCTTTTGTTAAATCAGCGATTGTTAAGTTACCCGCTTTAATATCAGCTTGTAGCTCCTTCGCTGAACGTTCAAATAACGTCATGAGGAATCCTCCTATGTTTTAGTATTACATGATAGCTGGTACTTTTACTTGACCATCTTCTTGTTCTTTTACGTTTAACATCATTACTTCACGGTCTAAACCTTTTGTTGCCACATCTTCACGCATTACGTTTACTAGTGGTAAAACGTGAGTCGTTGGTTCAACATTCGTTGTATCTAACTCGTTTAGTTGCTCTGCGAAGTCAGTAATTTTACCAAGCTGTTCAGCAAATTTCTCTGCTTCCTCTTCCGTAATTGCAAGACGTGCTAAGTTTGCCACGTGCTTAACTTCTTCTTTTGTTAATTTTGCCATTTTTCACACCTCCGAATACTCATTCAATTCATTGCTTTTGTCGATAACAATAGGGTTGAATAAAGTTAACCATGCAAATAATCATAACATTTTTCATATTAAAAATCACAACTTTCACCAAAAATAAAGAAACTTTCACTACTATGACGAAGTGTCGTCTTTATGGACTGTTTTTAGAGTCTTCCATTAAGACTTTGCTCTTTGTGAGCAGAGCAACGATCGCGTTGTTGTGCTTTCTTATGTATCCGTCACTTTGAGGAGTCTATCCATTTTTGCTTTTCTATCCATCATTTCGGGGAGGCTTTCCGTCGTTTCGATTGTTCTTTCCGTCGCTTTTAACCCATATTCATCCCATCAAAAAAATATAGTCAGCACAAGGCTGACTATATTTTTAATAGATATGGACGTATGGTTCTTTTTCGTTGGCATTCTTCACGATTAATGCCTCTGGACCATTCATTGAAGTGACGCTTACTTCAACATGAATGTTATTAAATTGATTGATTAGAACACCTGTTAAATATTGAGTGAATCCAATAATTTCAAGTTTACTGAAGAATTGGATGGGTATTTCAATCGATAACTTTTGAATTTTTTTGTTTTGGTAGAAGCCTGTTCCTACTACACTAGTATAGTTTGAAAAATACTTATCTACATCTTGTTTAAAATTCTCAAAGTTTTTACTATCATCACGGTATACATCCTGTGATTCACTCGTAGGGAACAGTACATATTCTTCGTCCATAGCTTTCCAATCCGTTACCTCGTTTTGTCCAGCTTTAGCTACGCCATAGTTAAAATACGTTCCTGGAATAATATCATTACGCGCTTTTTGTTTAAATAAACCTACTACAATCGGTACATCTTTCAATTCATCTTGGGTTCTTAGACGAGACACAATTTCTGAGGCCATCTTCTTCCCTTGCTCAATCAGTTCTGCCTCCGAAATTGGTTTCTCATAGTATTCCCCATACGTTTCTTTTTGATAGTAATAAATAGAGTTTAAGGCAAGTCCTATCGAAATACCGCTTAATTTTACTTTGTTATCACTAGTTTTTGTTAAATAATTTTGCTCAACAATATGTGATAAATAGATTGGGGCCTTTGTTGCACGTTCCTCTGCCGGCATTGAGTCCGTCGTTGGAGGATTTAAGCCGTCCTTCTCTTTTGAACTACGGGCAAGCCAATTTTTCACTGTGTTTTCCGCTAAATATTGTCCTTCTTGGAAGAAATAGTTTTCCGTGTCGAACTCATTTTGAGAAAGACGCATTAAACCTGTTTCAACTTCCTTCATATCATATTTTGTAAAAATATTTGAAACTACTAATCCCCTGCTAGCACTTTCTTTATAGGGTGTTAGCGTTCTATAATATGATTTATCAATCTGTAAGCTTGGAATAATTGTTGTTTCCGCTTTTTCCTGTTGCGTCTCCTGTGTTAGCTCTGTCTCCTTCTTATCCGAAGGCACACAGCCGACTAGCATTGCAGCAGCGATAATTGCTGGAATGAGTCGAAATGACTTCATTATTTTAGTACTCCTTTACTGATGTTCAGATTTTGCTTGACGAATTGTTCATACCTGCCTGTGGACAGAAGGAGACATTTATAAAATGCCTCTACTTTCCATCAAGTAAATAAGTTAATTCATCTTTTTCAATTTTAATAGTATCCATTATTGGACAAGGTTAAATTGTTCGATCAGGCGATCTTCATTCCAAACTTCAATACCTAACTGCTCGGCTTTTGTTAGTTTAGAACCCGCATCTGCTCCTGCAATAACAAGATCAGTTTTTTTGCTGACACTGCCTGTAACAATACCACCTAACTCTTCTATTTTCGCCTTTGCTTCGTTACGTGTCAATTGCTCAAGTTTACCAGTTAATACGATTGTTTTTCCTGCAAGAGGATTATCCCCTACAGCTACCTCTACCTTTTTACCTTTATACGTCATATTGACACCTACTTCAGCAAGGCGCCCGATGACTGCACGTGCATCCTCATTTGAAAAATACTCGACAAGTGATGAAGCCATTTTATCGCCGATTTCATGAATTGCCACTAATTGCTCCTCTGTTGCTGCCATCACCGCTTCCATCGTTTCAAACTCCTCTGAAACAATTTTCGCTGCTTTTTCACCAACATGTCGTATCCCTAATCCAATTAGTAAACGCTCCATCGAATTTTCTTTGGAAGCCTGAATAGCACTGACTAAATTCGTAGCCGATTTTTCTCCCATACGCTCAAGCTCGACAAGCTGTTCTACAGTTAAGTGATACAAATCAGAAATATCATGAATTAAATCTGCACGTAATAATTGCTCAACGACCTTATCACCAAGTCCGTCGATATTCATCGCATTACGCGATACAAAATATTTAATGCTCTCCGCGATTTGTGCAAAACATGCAGGATTTACACAACGTAAGGCCACTTCCCCTTCAATTCGAATAAGTTCACTATCACAAACAGGACAATTTTCAGGCATTACATACGGAACTGAGTCCTCTGGTCGCTGCTCCAGTATTACACCGACAACTTGAGGAATAATATCTCCGGCTTTTCGGATAATGACTGTATCCCCTAGACGAATATCTTTATCACGAATTAAATCCTCATTGTGTAATGATGCACGTTGAACCGTCGTACCTGCCACTTGAACAGGCGATAATATAGCAGTTGGTGTAACAACCCCTGTTCGCCCAACCGTTAAATCAATATCAAGTAATGTTGTGACTACTTCCTCAGCAGGGAATTTATAAGCAATTGCCCAACGTGGACTCTTTGCTGTATAACCTAGCTCATCCTGCTGGGCATAACGATCCACCTTAATGACAATACCGTCAATTTCATAGGCTAAATTCGGACGGTTTTCAGTCCATTTTCCGATAAATGCTAGTACCTCTTCAATCGTTGAGCAGCGTTGACGCTCTTTGTTTGATGGGAAACCTAGTCCCTCTAAATAATCAAGCATCTCTGCATGACCGTCAATACCATATGCCTCACCATCTCCCCCAATTGCATAAATAAAGGTAGATAGTTGACGACTCGCTGCTATTTTAGGATCTAACTGGCGTAAAGAGCCTGCAGCCGCATTTCTCGGATTTGCAAATAATTCTTCTCCATTTTCAGCACGGAGAGAATTCAATTTTTCAAATGATTTTTTAGGCATATACGCCTCACCACGTACTTCAATTGTAAGTGGCTCCTTCAATCGAAGTGGTATTGCTCGAATCGTTTTTAAATTTGCTGTAATATCTTCCCCTACAACACCGTCTCCTCGTGTTGCTCCTTGTACAAAAACGCCGTTTTCGTATTTTAAAGAAATAGCAAGACCATCGATTTTCAGCTCGCAAACATAGGAGAATTTATCACCGATTGCTTGACGCACTTTACGGTCAAATTCACGTAAGTCTTCTTCATTAAAAGCGTTTGATAGACTTAGCATAGGGTAATCGTGCGTCACTTTTTTAAAGCCTTCTACCACCGCTCCGCCAACACGCTGTGTCGGTGAATCTGGATAAATAAGTGACGGATTCGCTTCCTCTAACGCAATAAGTTCATGTAATAATTGATCATAAACACTATCTGCTACGACAGGTTTGTCCAACACATAATAGGCATGACCATATTCATGTAACAATTTATTTAATTCAACAACGCGCTGTTCAATTTCGTTCATTTAAGTTCCCCCGGTTACCCTTTATCAATAGGCGCAAATTGTGCTAGTAATCGTTTAATACCAATAGGTTGTGGAAAGGCAATATCTAGCTCTGTACTATCACCCTCACCTTTTACACTAACAACCATACCTGTTCCCCATTTTTTATGGATTGCTTTGTCTCCAGCCTTCCAGCCAAATTGGTCTCCACCAGTTGTTTGTAAACGAGCTGTTGCAGGCTGTGTTTTCTGAATTGCTCCAAGTGTACGCTTTTGATAGCCGCCCGCTGAACGATTGCTAGAGGCAAACGGAACTTCAGGCTTCGCACCACCTTTGGAAATCGATTGTGTAATATCCTCCGAAATTTCACCTAAGAAACGCGAGACATTGTTATAGCTAGAACGACCAAAAATCGTACGACTTTGTGCACTCGTTAAATATAAACGTTCTTCTGCACGTGTTATACCTACGTACGCTAAACGACGTTCCTCCTCCATTTCATCCATATCATCAAGTGAACGAGAATGCGGGAAGATATTTTCCTCCATTCCAATGATAAAGACGATTGGGAATTCTAAGCCCTTTGCAGCATGCATTGTCATTAAAATAATATTGCCCTTCGATGCATCATCTTTATCAAGTGCATCAATATCTGCAATTAGCGCTAAATCTGTTAAAAAGGCAACTAAGCTCTTATCATCACTACGCTCCTCGAAAGCCTTTGTTACAGATAAAAATTCTTCAATGTTTTCTAAGCGGCTTTCTGCTTCAATCGTCTTTTCGTTTTGTAGCATTGCACGATAACCAGATTTGTCAATGACCTGCTCTACAATTTCTGTCACCGATAAATATTCTTGCATCTCTGTAAAACCTTTAATCATCGCATAAAATTGCTCAGCTGAATTAGCAGCCTTCCCTGTAAGCCCCATGAATACAAGATCATTCATGGCATCAAAAATTGAGCGCTCTTGATCAATCGCATAGCGCGCCATTTTTTCAAAGGAAGTTGCACCTATACTACGCTTTGGTTCATTAATAATACGAGCAAGTGATAAATCATCATCATTATTGGCAATAAGACGCAAGTAGGCAAGTAAATCCTTAATCTCTTTACGATCATAGAACTTAGTACCACCAACTATTTGATAAGACATATTAGACTTAACAAGCACTTCCTCCATCACACGAGACTGCGCATTTGTACGATAGAGTATTGCAAAGTCATCAAATGAACGATTTTCTTTTTGAATATGCTGTTGGATTGTTTGTACAACGAATTGTGCTTCCTCTTGCTCGTTATACGCTTTGTACAATACGATTTTTTCACCCTCAGCATTTTCTGTACGCAGTTCTTTTGGATAACGTGTTGTATTATTTTGAATGACGTCATTTGCTGCTTGTAGGATGCGTTTTGTTGAGCGATAATTTTGCTCAAGCATAATGACCTTAGCACTTGGATAATCCTTTTCGAATGAAAGAATATTGCCAATGTCCGCACCACGCCAACGATAAATCGATTGGTCAGAATCACCTACAACACAAATATTTTTAAATTTCTTGGCAAGCATCTGAACAAGTAAATATTGAGATTTATTCGTATCTTGATATTCATCTACATGGATATATTGGAATTTATTTTGATAGTATTCAAGCACTTCTGGTACACGCTTGAATAATGTAATAGTCGTCATAATTAAATCATCAAAATCGAGTGATTGATTGCGGCGTAGTCTTTTTTCATACCCTTTATAAACTCGGGCTATCGTTTTTTCGTAAGGATTATTTTCATTGATTTGACCCGCATAATCGTCTGCAGCTATACATTCGTTTTTTGCCGAACTAATCGCATTTAAAATCGCACGCGGTTCAAAACGTTTCGTGTCAATATTTTCATCCTTCATAACATTTTTAACAACTGATAGCTGATCAGTTGAATCTAAAATTGAAAAGTTACGTGATATCCCTAGCTGATCAATATTGCGTCGTAAAATTCGCACACACATGGAGTGGAAGGTCGATACCCACATACTATCGCCAGTTCCATTACCGAGAATGCCATCTATACGCTCTCGCATTTCACGTGCAGCTTTATTTGTAAATGTGATTGCTAAAATCTTTGATGGATATACCTCTTTTTCGATGACTAGGTATGCAATACGATGTGTCAATACACGTGTTTTCCCTGATCCAGCACCCGCCATAATTAGAAGCGGTCCTTCAGTTGTTTTAACCGCATTTTCCTGCTCAGTGTTCATACCTGCTAATAAGTTTTTCGTTAACTGCTCCATTTCGCACCGCCTTACAAACATTTGTTCTTAGATTATATCGTATTTTTTACAGCCTTAACAGTCGCAAGTGCAGCTTTTAAATCTTCGTAAATAATATTACCAACTACTACTGTATCTGCATATTTTGCCATTTCTGCTGCTTGCTTAGCAGATGTAATGCCGCCACCGTAAAACAGTCGGGTATTTTTCAGTTCATTTTTAACAGCACTTACAACCTCAATATCACCATAAGTACCGCTATACTCTACATAAAATACAGGTAATCTAAAGAAATTTTCAGCCATACATGCGTAGGCAACAACATCATCAATGGAAATATCGGTTTTCGCCTTCGTTACTTCCGCTACTTTACAAGTCGGGTTTAAAATACAATAACCTTCAGCTACTAGTTCATCCCATACCATAATATCTCCATATTCTTTAATTGCTTCATGGTGTAGATTTTTAATCCACTTTGGATCATCACTATTTAACACGGTTGGAATGAAATAATAGTCATAACCTGGTGTTACCGAATCAATATTAGAAATTTCAAGCGCTATCGGTACTTCAAAGCGTCTTACACGAACAAGCAAATCTAATACGCCATCTAAAGTTACATTGTCTGTTCCGCCAACTATAATAACATCTGTCCCTGATTCACAAATTCTTTCTAGTTCCTCATCTGAGATTTCCTTAGCTGGGTCAAGCTTGAACACATGTCTCCATTCTAAATAATCCATCTATTTTACCACCTATCATTTTCTATCTATTCGTTTACAAGTATAGCTTATGACTGTCTACAAAAAAATGAAAAAGACTGAGCAGAACCTCTACCCAGCCTCTTTACCTACTATTCTTTTGGTGCTTGAAATGGCTTTTCATCTGGATACAAACGACCTAACATTTCATCATATGTATCGTTCCCATAATCAAAGCAACGACGTACACGCGAAATAGTTGCTGTACTTGCACCTGTTTCCTTTTTAATGGATTCGTAGGTTTTCTTTAATCGTAGTAAATGCGCAACCTCAAAGCGTTGTGCTAACGATTGAATTTCACTAATCGTACATAAATCATCAAAAAACTTATAGCATTCTTCGATGTCTTTCAGCTCTAACACTGCTTTAAATAATTGATCTGTTTGATGCCCACGAATTTTTTCGATTTGCATGCAATCTTCCTCCCTTTAAGGCTGCGTTTTCACCATTGCTTTTAACCCTGGTGAGGTTGGTATGAAGTGGACCCAAGACTTCCCTGGTACTAGCTTCACAAGTTCCCCAGACTCTTCTACAGCCATTGGTATTCCATCAATATTAGCCCATTTGACTTCTCTCATATAGCCATTTTGAAATACATACGCATTTCCACCAGAAGTTAAATCAATTTCTTGGCGCCCCTCATTATCAATCGTTCGATGTTTCATTTCAAAAAATAGAACATTTGCAATTGATAATGTGTCGCCTGTTAACATATCCTTTGTGTCTACGCCAGCCGATTGTCGTCCATAACGATTACTTTGATGATCATACAAATACGAATTATGGAAATACTCACTATTTCCGTAGGTAACGTCAACTCGACTTGTTTCAATGCCTATTTTACCACGTTCATCGGGTTCATAAAAAGCCTGACTTACTTTTTCACGGTAACTCATTGAAGCGTTCACTTTTTCCGCTCCATTTACTATATTTTCAGACGTAATATATGAGTTGTGTGGAGCAACACGATCTTTTGAACGTTTAAAAAGTGTCCCATCATAATCCATGCCATTTATATTGTCGACTACATTATTAGTAAGCATCGATTTTGCCTCAGGGCTATAGCCGTGTGCTACATAAAATGCATCAAAGCCTTTTGCAAGATCAATAAAATAAGAACGAGCACTACGAACTGGCCCTACAGTTTCTGGCAGTTCACTTTGATACACTGCTAATAAACGCGTAACATCGCCTTCAGCTAGCATTTCATAAATAATATCCGCCGCTTCAATTCCTGATTGCGGACGTGCTTTCGGATGATTATTAATTGTAACCATAATTGGGCGTTGCGTAATTTCTTCCTTCACAGCTTCACCTGTTAACGGAGCAACCCTATCCCCTTTTTGAGCAGGCTCTTCAATAGCAGTTTCTTCATCAACCTTGTTCGTATCGTCTTCCTTTACTTCCGACGAATCTTTAGAACATCCTCCTATCAACAAAGTACTAAAAGCCATTGCGATAAATAGTTTCTTCGATTTGAACACAAGCATTACTCTCCTTTAATCAATTACAACTAACTGTAATTGTTGTGGCTATACCATAAGGAAGCTTCAACTAGCGCATCACTGCTGGTAATAATAACTTATTCTTCATAACATCAAAAATCCCTTTTGGTGTTATCCGAATATATGGTAAATGTGTAGATTGTAAGAATAATAACGAATAAATTGCGTCTCCTAAGTGATAACCACGTTCCGCTAATGCTTGTTTTAAGACCTTCTCTTTTTCCGATAGTTCCTTAACATCTCCATCATGTAAAAGACCACCAATCGTTAACGGAATAGTTGCAATTACTTCACCCTTTTCAGCAAGTACAATCCCACCACGCATTGCCTTCATTTCTTCAAAAGCTGTAATCATATCATCTTTATTTTTCCCGATTAGCAAAATATCGCCTGTATTCGAATAAGATGAAGCAAAGCCTTGTACACTAGTAGCAAAACCTTTAATCATCGTGTTAACATGCCAATTGCCATCTCTATTAATAAGCATTAAATAACATTCATCATGATCTGCAAGCTGCCCTTCTCTAGTAATTAAGGAGTTATATGGTTTGGTAATAACATCATTTACTAACTCAATTCCAAACGGCATCGAAAATTGAAAATCATGAGACGATAATGAAAAATCTAAGTCAAACGCAGGTAACGCTGAATAGTCAATTGCAGCAAGTCTTTGCACTTGCTCTCCATCGCGTTTTAACCAAACACCCTTCGATAGTACACTCTCAGGAACTGGGTGCCATTCATCTTGTAAAATATTTAGGGAAGCAAATCGACCAGTTGCGATAAAGCCATGTAAGCTCGTCATATTATAATAGCGTGCCACATTATAGGAAGCCATTTGATAAGCATCGATTGGTGCTACACCTGCATCTAAAGCTGCTTGAATACATTTATCCATCACGCCATCTTCATGGAAAGATGGTGTTGAGCCATCTGTTGTCATCATTAAATGATCAAAAATAGGCAGTTCTTTTTCAACAATTCCTTTTAATAGATGTGGTAAGTCAGGACGTATTGAAGAATAACGCACCGTTACAGCATATCCTTGCATAATACGTCGCTCCACTTCTTCCACTGTCATAGCTTCATGATCACCATCTGCACCAAGTAGCTTCATACGTGCTAAAGTTCGTTCTGATGCGCCAGGGAAGTGCCCTTCTATTTTTTTTCCGTAGCCCTTAGCCATTTGCATGCGATAAAGCATTTGGTCATCTCCATGTAACAACCTTGGCCAGCCTGTTAATTCTCCACCAAGTAAAACGTCATCTCGTTCTAACCATTCTAAAATGGACGTATTAGAAAAAATCTCTTCCTCCTGCTCCATTTCAGTTTGCGAATCAAAACGAGTCCACCAATAAAATGAAAACGGTAACTTTTTCAAATCATCCAAAATTGAAAACGCTTTCTTATTTTCTAAAGATAAAACGAAGCTTAAATTATCTGAAATAAAAGTTGTAGTGCCTAGCTGTCCACAAAAATCAGCAAAAGATTGTGGATGGTATAACTGGAACGGATGAACATGTGGCTCAATATATCCTGGCACAATTGTTTTATTCGTACAATCGACCACCTCTGTTCCCTCTGATAACGGAGGCATTCTATCACCAGCATAGACAATACGATCTCCTAAAATCCAAATGTTCCCTACTACCCATTGTTTGAGCATGCTATGTAAATAACGCGCATTTTTCAATACAATATCAGGTGCTTTTTTACCATCAATTACAGCTAATTGTTGGCGTAATTCTGTAATTTTCCATACTGGTTCCATTCTATTCGCCCCTTCCTAAATTACGTAAAATTTCATCGTGTAAATCCTATTTGAAATCACATACTACTACTGCATAAACGCTTTCTTTCATAAATTTAGTGCTTTATGCAATCATCTTGTTTCAATCGTAACACAGCACTTTCATAAAGCAAAGTGCCCCCCGCTTTATTTTTTCCACAATGACTAAAGGAGGAAATATGATGATGCAGGAAACGAATTTAAGCGAAAAAAATGCCTTCTGTCGCTTTGCAATGGGTACGAGCTTAACGGCATTTGGTATCGCTAAGGTCTCAAGAAATCCTAACTGTACGGCAGGTCGATTGATGATTGCTTTTGGTGCCATGAAAATGGCTGAGGGTATCTTTAAGTATTGCCCAACTAAATCTTTACTGAGCTCAAGCATGGAGAGTGCTATGAACAACAGCAACAATAATAGCAACTCTTTTATGCAAAGTATGCTCAGTGGCCAAAATTCTATGTCATCTGAACAAATCGAAAAACTCATGAAGGATTTCTCCTCTGTTATAACTGGAAATATGTCAGGATCAACCGCAACTGCGTCAAATCAATCTGACTCCAGCACTTCCAATCAAACTTCCTCAGAAAGTAAAAGTTCCACAAATAATGCACAAAATCCTTCTTAGTCAAAGGAGCCGTCTCAACTATACAGTTGAGACGGCTTTCACCCTTGTAAATCATACGTTTAAAAACAACAAGAAGTTTCACAGTATGATTAAATATTTAATTTAGATACGATATTAATTATTTTCATTAATTCAAAGGCTCTGATTTCCGCTACAGGCTACTCGCTTTCCTGTGGGAGTCGAGTAGCCCGTAGCTACAATTAGTTAAAATGGGCATATATTAGCAAAATATCAACAAAAAATCCTTTTATCACTAAATAAAATAACTATATTTCCCTAATCGACAAGCTTGATTTATTTCATTAATCATTTAGTAACCCGCAACGCAAACCCGCTTATTCCAATTAGATTTATACTAAAAATGTTGGACTACTTTTATTAGAACATATGCTATTTATATAAGTTGATTGGAGTGCAGACTGGGCGACTCCTTGGGGATCAGCGTCAGGAGAACGAAGGCTAAGAGCATCACATCATTTGATAACGCCTTCGTTATCAGTTACTCAACTGCTACTTAAACGTGCGCCAACCGATATCTTTGCGGTAGAAAAAATTGTCCCATGTTTTAGTTGCAATGCCTGCGTATACTTTTTCTTGTGCTTCCTTTAAAGTGGAGGCTTTTGCTCCAACTAATAAAACTCGGCCACCATTACCAACAAACTTCTCATCTACGAGCTTTGTACCTGCATGGAATACTGCATGTGAAGCTGATAGAGTTTCTAAGTTAGGTAATGTATTTCCTTTTTCAACGTCCCCTGGATAGCCTTCAGCGGCAATAACTACACCAAGCATTGCTTCTTCAGACCATTGCAAATCAAATGGCTTTTCATCCATTAATGCCATCATAAATTCGCCAAAGTCAGATGCCATACGTGGTAAAACTACTTGTGTTTCTGGATCGCCGAAGCGTGCATTAAACTCAATCACTTTTGGACCGTTTTTCGTTAAAATCAAACCTGCATATAAAATTCCTGTAAATGATACACCATCTGCCTCCATACCTTTCACGGTCGGTTCGACAATTGTCTTATAAGCTTCATCCACTACGTATTGTGAAATTTGAGGCACCGGCGAATAGGCGCCCATACCACCTGTGTTTGGTCCTTTATCGCCATCATAAGCACGTTTATGATCTTGAGCAATGACCATTGGATATATCTGACCTTTATGGACAAATGACATAAAGGAGAATTCTTCTCCGTCCAGGAATTCTTCAATGACAACACGTGAAGATGATTCTCCAAAACGTTGGTTCCCAATCATATCCTCCACAGCTTCAACTGCTTCATCTTCGGTCATTGCAACAACTACACCTTTACCAGCTGCCAATCCATCTGCTTTGATCACAATTGGTGCACCTTGCTCTTTAATATAAGCGATAGCCTTTGCAGCCTCAGTAAACGTTCCATGGACCGCAGTTGGGATATTAAACTTATTCATAATATCTTTCGCGTATGATTTACTGCTTTCGATTTGTGCCGCTGCCTTTGCTGGACCAAATACTCGTAAACCTCGAGCAGTAAAGAAATCTACTATACCTTCAGCAAGTGGTTGCTCAGGTCCTACAAATGTTAAATCTATCGCATTTTCTTTTGCAAATTGTGCAAGACCTGCAAAATCCATCGTATCTATTGCAACGATTTCCGCATCATTTTTCATGCCATCATTACCAGGAGCTACAAATACTTTATTCACAGATGGTGAAATACTAAATTGTTTGGCGATAGCATGTTCTCGACCGCCGCTTCCAATAACTAATACTTTCATTTCAGGGAATCCTCCTATTTGTAAGTAAGACCGAGATGAACTAACATCTCGGTCTAATTTTTAACGTGTTCTGATTAGTGTTTGAAATGACGTACGCCAGTGAATACCATTGCAATGCCGTATTCATTTGCTTTATCAATTGAATCTTGATCTTTGATAGAGCCGCCTGGTTGAATAATAGCTGTAATACCAGCCGCTGCAGCTGCTTCTACAGTATCGCTCATTGGGAAGAATGCATCTGATGCTAGCGCTGCACCTTTTGCTTTTTCGCCAGCTTGCTCAAATGCGATTTTAGCTGCGCCAACACGGTTCATTTGGCCAGCTCCAACACCCAGTGTCATTTGAGAATCTGTAACGACGATAGCATTAGATTTAACATGCTTCACAACTGCCCAGCCTAGTTGTAATGCTTCCCACTCTTGTGCTGTCGGTTCACGGTCTGTGACAACTTTAATATCTGCATTAGAAAAACCGTAGCGATCTGGTTCTTGTACAAGAAGGCCGCCTTCAACTGAAACAACATTGAATTTGTCTTGTTTTGCTTGCCCGAAAGGAATTGTTAATAAACGAATATTTTTCTTCTTCGTTAAAATATCAAGTGCTTCTTGAGAGAAAGCTGGTGCAATAATAATTTCTAAAAATATATGGCTTAATTTTTCAGCAGTTGCTGCATCAACTTCCATATTTAAAGCAATAATGCCACCAAAAATAGACGTTGAATCTGCTTCATATGCTTTATCAAACGCTTCTTCTAATGTTGCGCCTGTTCCAACACCACAAGGATTCATATGCTTTACAGCTACAGCAGCAGGCATTTCAAACTCTTTCACAATTTGCAATGCTGCATTCCCGTCTTGAATATTGTTGTATGATAACTCTTTACCATGCAATTGCGTTGCATAAGCTAATGAAAAATCAGAACCTAGACGTTTTTGATAGAACGCTGCTTTTTGATGAGGATTTTCACCATAGCGTAAGTTTTGTTTTAATTCATATGTCATTGTTAAGCTCTCTGGGAACTCTTCTTCTGTTAAGTGGTTTGATATATATGAATCATAAGCGGCTGTGTGACGGAAAACTTTTGCAGCTAATTTACGACGTGTTTCAATAGTCGTTGCACCGTTAGCTTTCAGTTCCTCTAATACGTTCGCATAGTCATTGCTATCCACAATTACTGTTACATATTGATGGTTTTTTGCTGCAGAACGTAACATTGTTGGACCACCGATATCGATATTTTCAATAGCATCATCCCATGTTACATTAGGCTTTGAAATTGTTTCAACAAACGGATAAAGATTGACACAAACAATCTCAATTGGCTCAATTCCATGCTCATTCATTTGTGCTTGATGAGAAGCATCGTCAAATTTTCCTAATAGTCCACCGTGAATCATTGGATTTAAAGTTTTTACACGGCCATCTAAAATTTCAGGGAATTTAGTTACTTCATCTACTGCTGTTACGGCAACATTATTGTCTTGTAACATTTTTTTCGTACCACCAGTTGATAAAATTTCATAACCTAATGCTACTAGTTCTTTTGCAAATTCTAAAATACCATCTTTATTGGAAACACTGATTAATGCACGTTTTGTCACAACGAAATCCTCCTAATTTTTAGGATCATCACCAAATCATGTGGTTGATTTCCGTTCCGGCTGTGCGCTTTCCTAGGGGCGTCCGATGAGCCGATCCACTCGCATTGCTCGCTTCAGGGTCTCGGGCCAACACGATGTTGGTCACGGAGGCGTTATCACAGGATGTGATGCTTTTAGCCTCCGTTCCTCTATTGCTAATCCCTAAGGAGTCGCCCAGCCTCCACTCCAATCAACTTATTTACATAGTAGACGTATTAACAAAAGTCATACACAACTTTTGGTGATGAACCAATTTTTATCGTGTTTGCCACGAATATGTCTTGCTATTATTGATAGAGTAGAGTTAGGCTGTAATGTTCCAGAGGACCTAACTCCTCACCACCGAATTACTTTAATAATTGCTGTAAAGCTTTTGTATATAGTCCATGCTCTTCTTTATGAATAGCCATTTCTGTTGCCTCACGGTCACCTTCAATGACTTGAACTGCCGCTTGTGCAATAATAGGCCCTGTATCCATACCTTCATCTACAAAATGGACTGTTACCCCAGTTATCTTGACTCCGTGTTCCATCGCTTGACCAATGGCATCTTTACCTGGGAAGGCCGGTAATAGTGAAGGATGAATATTCACAATGCGCTGTGGGTAGGCAGTTAGCAATACTTCACTAATTAAGCGCATATAACCTGCAAGCACAATCCATTCTACATGACGTTCGTGAAGAGCCTCGATAATAGCAGTTTCGTAATCTGCTTTGGATGAAAACTCTTTCGGACTTAAAGCTAACACTGGAATACTATAGTTTTCAGCACGTGTCACTACAAATGCGCTAGGCTTGTCTGTCACAACAAGTTCAATCTTTGCATGTAGTTCGCCACGTTCAATGGCCTCTTGAATAGCTTGAAAGTTACTGCCGCTACCTGATGCAAAAACGGCAATTTTAGTCGGTGCGGTCATTACGCTAAACTCCCATCATGTGAGCCATTGAATACAACACCTTCGCCTTTCACAACGCGACCAATTTTGTATGCTTTTTCACCATTTCCCTCTACTGTAGCAAGGACTTTATCTACTTCAGCTGAAGGTACAGCTAACACGAAGCCAATGCCCATGTTAAAGACATTATATAAATCCTTGTCCTCTAACTGTCCTTTTTCTTTTAAAAACTCAAAAATACGTAAGACTGGCCAAGAACCTAAGTCAATTTCAGTTGCTAAACCTTCTGGCATCATACGTGGTAGGTTTTCATAAAAGCCACCGCCCGTTACATGGGCACAGCCATGAACGTCTGCTGCTTTTAAAGCAGCAAGTACAGGTTTCGCATATAATTTTGTCGGCACTAACAAGGCTTCCCCGATAGGACCGAGATCCTCGTAGCCTTCCACAATCGAATCAACAGCGTACTGATTATCTGCAAAGACAATTTTTCGCACTAATGAATAACCGTTTGAATGCACCCCACTTGAAGCAATACCAACAAGCACGTCACCCTCTACGATGTTCTCACCTGTTACGATGGCTGATTTTTCACAAGCTCCTACTGCAAAACCAGCTAAATCATACTCATCTTCTTCGTAAAGACCTGGCATCTCTGCAGTTTCTCCACCGATTAATGCTGCGCCAGATTGCACACAGCCATCTGCAACGCCTTTTACAATTTGCTCAATTTTCGCTGGCTCTGCCTTGCCAAGGGCTACATAATCTAAAAAGTACAATGGCTCTGCACCTTGCGCTACGATATCATTGACACACATCGCTACACAGTCCACACCAATTGTGTCGTGCTTGTCCACCATAAACGCTAGCTTTAGCTTTGTCCCAACACCATCTGTACCTGAAATAAGAACAGGTTCCTTAAGATTTAGTTCTGACAAGTCAAACATACCACCAAAACCACCGAACGTGCCCATCACACCTAGACGGTTTGTACGTTCAACGTGAGACTTCATTCGTTTTACGGCTTCGTAGCCTGCTTCAATATTTACACCTGCTTGTTCATATGCTTTTGACACGCAGAGTTCCTCCTTATCATCCAAATCTAGATCTGTCATCATGGCTAGATGTATTTAGATGTTTTTCTTAACGTAATAGTTCTTTTTCATGCGGTAAGATTGTATCTGGGAAAATTTCTGTTGGATATTTACCTGTAAAGCATGCTAGGCATAATCCTCGGTTTTCATCTTCATAAGGTCTTGCAATCGTCTCCACCATGCCCTCAACGGAAAGGAATGTTAGTGAATCGGCTCCAATAGTTTCACGGATTGCATCTACATTGTGGCTAGAGGCAATCAATTCTTCATGTGTTGAAGTATCGATGCCATAATAGCAAGGATCCGTCATCGGTGGCGAAGAAATCACAACATGAACTTCTGCTGCCCCTGCATCTTTTAACATTTTTACAATACGTCGTGAAGTTGTACCTCGAACAATCGAATCGTCCACCATCACTACTCGTTTACCTTTTACAACTTGAACAACTGGAGAAAGCTTCATTTTCACACCACGTTCACGTAATTCCTGTGTCGGTTGGATAAATGTACGGCCTACATAACGATTTTTAATAAGACCTAGTTCATACGGAATTCCACTTTCCTCTGCAAAGCCGATTGCTGCTGAAATACTTGAATCAGGAACACCTGTAACAACATCAGCTTCAATATGTGCACATTCACGAGCAAGCTGTTTTCCCATACGTTTACGCGCCATGTGGACGTTAATACCATCAATATCAGAATCAGGACGCGCTAAATATACGTACTCCATCGCGCACATTGCACGTTTATCCATCTCTACAAAACGATCAGATTTTACACCTTCATCGTTAATAATTAATAACTCACCAGGTTCAACAGAGCGAACAAATTCTGCACCTATTAAATCAAATGCACAAGTTTCAGAGGCTACAACCCAACCATCTCCTAGCTTCCCAAGAGATAATGGACGTAAACCATGTGGATCACGTGCGACAAGCATTTCATCTTTAGTCATAATTAAGAACGAGTAAGCACCCTTTAATAATGAAAGGGCATTTTTCACCTTTGCACGGAATGGTGAAAGCGAGCTTTTCTTAATAAGATGCCCAAGCACTTCAGTATCGGAGCTAGAATGAAAAATACTCCCTTGGCGCTCTAAATACTGTTTTAAGTGCGTTGCATTGACTAAATTACCGTTATGAGCAATTGAAAGGCTACCAGTTGACGAGTGGAATAATAACGGCTGTACATTTTCAATACCGCCACCTCCAGCAGTCGTATAACGGACATGGGCAATTGCTGCTTTTCCGTCCACTGCCTTTAATTTGTCCTCGTTGAAAACATCATTAACTAGTCCTTCGCCTTTCACCGCGCGAAGATGCTGACCGTCAGAAACGACGATTCCAGCGCCTTCTTGGCCACGATGTTGAAGAGCATGAAGCCCGTAATAACTAAGGTGTGCTGGATTTGGGTTACCCCAAATACCAAACACCCCACATTCTTCGTTTAAGCCTCTGAGTTCAGCAAGCATGGGATTGCTCCTTTCCAATTAGAACGGAATTCCTCCACTGTACCTTCTACAAGCACACCGTTGTCACCGTTGATTTTAACAAGCGCATCGTTTGTTACGACACCGATTTTCTTTGCGTCTTTTACAATTTCTACAAATGCAGATGCATTTTCTTCTTTCACTGTTACAACGAAACGAGATTGTGTTTCACTGAATAATGCTGTTGTAGCAGAGCCTGTTAATGTCACATCCAGACCTAAGTCATTAGCGCCAAATGTTGTTTCAGCTAGCGCCACAGCAAGACCACCTTCTGCTACATCATGTGCAGATTGTACGATTCCTGCTTTAATTGCTTTAAGTAATGCTTGTTGACGTGCAGCTTCAATCTGTAGGTCAATCGCTGGTGCTTTCCCTGAAATAACCCCATTATTGAATAACTTTTGAAGCTCCGAACCACCGAATTCAGTTTTTGTATCGCCGATCACAAATACTACATCACCAGCAGCTTTTACTTCTTGAGTTGTTACATGTGCTAAATCTTCAATTAGTCCAACCATACCGATTGTTGGTGTTGGGTAAACCGCTTCACCAGAACGTTCGTTATAAAGAGACACGTTACCACCGATTACTGGTGAATTCAGTGCTGTACAAGCCGCTGAAATACCATCAGCTGATTTTTCAATTTGCCAGAAGATTTCTGGTTTCTCAGGATTGCCGAAGTTCAAGCAGTCAGTAATCGCTAATGGCGTACCACCAGTTGCTACGATATTACGAGCTGCCTCAGCTACTGCAATGGCACCGCCTACTTCTGGATCTAGGAAAATATAACGAGAGTTACAGTCTGTAGTCATCGCTAATCCTTTGTTCGTACCGCGCACACGGATAACGGCTGCATCAGAACCTGGAGCAACGACTGTTGATGTACGAACTTGATAATCATATTGATCATAAACCCACTCTTTTGAAGCAACTGTTGGTGCTTTTAAAAGTGCATTTAATGTTTCTTTGTAATCTGTTACCGCTGGTTCTGTGTTTTCCATCGCTTGGAACTCTGCATAGTAAGCAGGCTCTGCAGATGGCTTATGATAAACTGGTGCATCTTCTGCAAGTGCATCAGCAGGCACTTCCGCTACAACTTCACCATTATGTAAAAGGCGAAGCATTTTATCATCAGTCACGCGACCAATTGCCACAGCATCTAAATCATATTTATCGAAAATCGCTTTAATTTCATCTTCGCGGCCTTTTTTCACAACAAGCAGCATACGCTCCTGAGATTCAGATAGCATCATTTCATATGCTGTCATACCTGTTTCACGTTGAGGTACTAAGTCTAAGTTCATTTCTACACCAGAGCCAGCCTTAGAAGCCATTTCTGCTGATGAAGAAGTAAGACCAGCAGCACCCATGTCTTGAATACCTACTAGAGCGTCAGATTTTACAACTTCTAAACATGCTTCAAGTAAAAGTTTCTCCATAAATGGATCTCCTACTTGTACTGCAGGACGTTGGTTCTCAGATTCTTCAGTTAACTCCTCAGAGGCAAATGTCGCACCATGGATACCGTCACGACCTGTTTTCGCACCAACATACATGACTGTATTCCCTACACCAGCTGCGATTCCACGTTGAATATCTTTGTGGTCAATTAAACCTACACACATTGCATTAACTAATGGATTGCCTTCATAGCAAGGATCGAATTGAATCTCGCCACCTACTGTAGGAATTCCGATACAGTTACCGTAACCTGCGATACCAGCAACGACTTCTTCGAATAAATATTTACCACGCGCTGACTTTAATTCGCCAAAGCGTAATGAGTTCAGCATAGCAATTGGACGTGCACCCATTGAGAAAACGTCACGGATAATACCACCAACACCTGTGGCAGCACCTTGATAAGGCTCGATTGCTGAAGGATGGTTATGCGATTCCATTTTAAATACAACTGCTTGTTCATCACCAATGTCTACGATACCAGCACCTTCACCTGGACCTTGTAAAACTTGTGGACCCTTCGTAGGGAATTTACGTAACACTGGTTTTGAATTTTTGTATGAGCAGTGCTCAGACCACATTACTGAGAAAAGACCTGTCTCTGTCCAGTTTGGTAGACGTCCTAAAATACCTTCTACCATTGCAAATTCTTCGTCTGACATTCCCATACCAGCATATAGCTTTTGTTCTTTAATCTGCTGTGCTGTTGGCTCAAACTTAGTTGTTGACATGATTTTCCCTCCACTGCTTCACAATTGATTTAAATACTGCTAGACCGTCTGCTCCGCCCACCAGTGCATCAACAGCTCGCTCTGGGTGAGGCATCATACCTAGGACATTGCCGCGCTCGTTTATAATCCCAGCGATATCTTCTAAAGAACCGTTTGGATTTTCGCCTGAGTACGTAAACACGATTTGATTGTTATCTTTTAATGCTTGTAAAGTTTCCTCGTCACAGTAGTAGTTACCTTCACCATGTGCAATTGGAATATTAATTACTTGACCTTGCTCATATTGGTTTGTGAATAATGTATTATTGTTTTCAACTTTAAGCTGAATTGTGCGGCACATGAATTTCAAATTTTTGTTTCGAAGTAATGCACCTGGTAATAAACCTGCTTCAGTTAGGATTTGGAATCCATTACATACTCCTAATACCGGCTTACCAGCATCTGCTGCCTTTTTGACCTCTGCCATAATATTAGATTGATTGGCCATCGCCCCACAGCGAAGGTAATCTCCATAAGAGAAGCCTCCCGGTACTAAAATACCATCAAAGCCGCTTAAATCAGTTGCTGTATGCCATACATATTCTACTTCTTCACCTAGCTCGTCTTTAATCGCATGATACATATCAATATCACAGTTTGACCCAGGGAACACGAGTACTGCGAATTTCATGATTAGTTAGCCTCCTCGACTTCGTAACGGTAGTCTTCGATCACAACGTTAGTTAAAACCTTTTCACACATTTCTTTTACTAGAGTATCAATATCACGTTCTGTATCTTTAATTGCTAGTTCAAGATATTTACCAATACGTAAATCTTCTACTTCAGCGTAACCCATTTTCACTAAAGAACCTTGTACAGCTGAACCTTGTGGATCAAGAATGCTCTCACGTAATGTTACGTAAATTTTAACTTTTTTCATTGTTATTTGCCTCCGAGTCTAGAAAGTATAATAGTATAAACTTCAGTTAAATTACCAAGGTCTCTACGAAAGACATCTTTGTCTAACTTTTGCTTTGTAGTTGCATCCCATAGTCTGCATGTATCTGGTGATATTTCATCTGCCAGCAGTACATTTCCATCATTGTCACGTCCAAACTCTAATTTAAAGTCAATTAGTGTAACGTTGACATCTGCAAATATAGGTTGCATAACTTCGTTAACTGCAAGTGCTCCATCATAAATGGCTGTCACTTCCTCAGGTGTTGCAAGATCAAGTACGTCAATATGCTCCGTCGTAATGAGCGGATCGCCTAGTTCGTCGTCTTTATAATAAAACTCAACGATTGGGCGTTTTAATGGTGTGCCTTCCTCCAAACCGAGACGTTTCGCTAAGCTACCTGCTGCTATATTGCGAACTACGACCTCTATTGGAATAATATCTACCTTTTTTACAAGCTGCTGCGTATCAGATAATTGTTTTACGAAATGTGACGCAATTCCGTTAGCTTGCAATTTTTCGAAAATTAGAGAGGTAATGCGATTATTTAATACGCCTTTACCTTCAATTTCTTCTTTTTTCTCACCATTAAATGCTGTTGCACTATTCTTGTATTCAACGAGTAACACATCTGGCTCCTCTGTTGTATACAATTTTTTTGCTTTACCTTCATACAAAAGTTGACCTGTAGTCATTTCGTTACTCCCCCTGATATTATGAAATACACGCGTATTGTTCAGAATTGAATCGCATGTATACGATTCAATCCTGTAACATCCGCTAGTGGCTTACTCTATCAATTTCGCCTTGGCGTAATTGCGTCCGGATTTTGAATTGTGCTGGCACAATTCAAAATCCGTGACATCCGCCGGAGGCTTTAGACCAACAAATGTTTTCTGTGCGAAAGCGCAGTGCTAACGTAGCGTCAGCAACATGATGTTGGTCACTCAGTCGTTGCCACAGGACGTGGCGTTTTTAGACTGAGTTCTTCTATTTCAGTAAGTGTTTGGTTACCTACTGAAATAGAAGATCGTTAGTTAAGTCCAAGACGCTCAAAAATCATATCTACATGCTGTAAATGGTAGTTGTAGTCGAAGCACTCATCTAGCTCTTCTTTCGTTAAATACGATGTAATTTTTTCACTTGCATCGACTAACGTACGGAACTGAACTTGCTCATCCCACGCCTGCATCGCTAAAGGTTGTACTGTATCATACGCTTCCTCACGCACTAACCCTTTATCGATAAGTGCTAATAAGATGCGTTGAGAGTAAATTAGACCAAAAGTGCGACCCATATTACGTTTCATGTTTTCAGGGAATACTGTTAAGTTTTTCACAATGTTACCGAAGCGATTTAACATATAGTTAAGTGTAATTGTTGCATCCGGTAAAATAACACGCTCTGCAGATGAATGTGAAATATCACGCTCATGCCATAATGCTACGTTTTCATAAGCCGTTAGCATATAGCCACGCATTAAACGTGACATACCAACCATGTTTTCAGATCCGATTGGATTACGTTTATGAGGCATCGCTGACGAGCCTTTTTGTCCTTTTGCAAATCCTTCCTCAACTTCACGTGTTTCAGATTTTTGCAAGCCGCGAATCTCTGTTGCAAATTTCTCTATTGATGTTGCGATTAATGCCAACGCCCCAAAATACTGTGCATGGCGATCACGTTGTAAAGTTTGTGTTGAAATAGGTGATGCTGCAAGTCCTAATTTATCGCATACATATTGCTCAACTCGAGGATCGATATTGGCATATGTTCCAACTGCACCAGACATTTTTCCTGTTTCAATTACTTTTGCTGCTGCTTCAAAGCGTTCTAAGTTACGCTTCATTTCTTCATACCATAAAGCTAATTTTAAACCGAAAGTTGTTGGCTCAGCATGAACACCGTGTGTACGTCCCATCATGACCGTATGCTTATACTCTTTCGCTTTCGCTGCGATAATATCAATGAAATTCATGATGTCTTTACGTAAAATATCATTCGCTTGCTTAATTAAAAAAGAAAGGGCTGTATCAACTACGTCCGTTGAAGTTAAACCATAGTGCACCCATTTTCGCTCTTCACCAAGTGTTTCAGATACGGCACGAGTGAATGCTACAACATCATGACGTGTTTCTTTTTCTATCTCTAAAATACGATCCACATCAAATGAAGCATTTTCACGGATTTTAGCTACATCTTCTTTTGGAATGTCGCCTAATTCTGCCCAAGCCTCACATGCTAAAATTTCAACCTCTAGCCAAGCTTGATATTTATTTTGTTCTGTCCAAATTGCGCCCATTTCGGGTCTTGTGTAACGTTCGATCATTGCGTTTCTCCTTCTATTCTGGCCAAATACCAGAACTCTCGATTTGTTGTAGTGTTTCTTCTAAATTTTTCGTCATAATCGTTACGTGGCCCATCTTACGGTTAACCTTAGCTTCAGCTTTCCCATAAAGATGTATAGACCATTCAGGATATTTAGCAATTGAGTTACTAAGTGGCATGACATGCTGCCCTAAAACATTTATCATAATTGATGGTGCCCATAGTTGTGGTTTACGTAATGGCCAACCACAAATAGCGCGTATATGCTGATGGAACTGTGAAACATTACATGCTTCTATTGAATAGTGACCTGAATTATGAGGTCTTGGTGCTAATTCATTAATAACAATTCCACCATCTTCTAATACAAACATTTCTACTGCTAATGTGCCCACTAAATTTAAGTAATCAGCAATTTTCAAAGCTTCGCGCTCTGCAGCCTGTGCTGTTTCCTCTTTTATACGAGCTGGCACAATCGTTTCATGTAAAATATGATGAACATGAATATTTTCTCCAACTGGCTGACAATATGATTCACCATTACCGTTTCTTTGAACAATGACAGACACCTCTTTAACGAAAGGTACAAATCCCTCAACAATACATTGTGAATGAGTGAAAAGCCCCTTTGCTAACGTTAGGTCTTCTGCAGATCTTAAAAGCTGCTGCCCCTTGCCATCGTAACCACCTCTTGCTGTTTTGACTATACAAGGATAACTAATCCTATCGATATTGGCTAGTAATTCTTCATATGTATTTACAACCAAATAAGGGGCTACCGGACAACCTGCGTTCATAATCGCTTCTTTCTCAGTCACACGGTTTTGTGTAATGCGTACTAGCTCTGCTCCTTGTGGTACGTAAGCCATTTGTGTTAAAAGTTTTAAGCCATCATAATCGATGTTTTCAAACTCATACGTTATAACGTCACTTACCTCAGCAAGTTCTTCTAAAGCTGCCTCATCATCATATGGTGCTACAATACGAACATCCGCAACCTGTCCACATGGTGAATCCATTAATGGTTCAAGAACAGCAACTTTAAAGCCGGCCTCTTTTGCAGCAAGTGCCATCATACGTCCAAGTTGCCCTCCTCCGATAATGCCTATCGTCTGCCCTGGATAAATTATCTTTGTCACACTAAGTCACCTGTGCTTTCCAGTACTTGTTGCTTCGTGGCTTCACGTCTAGTATCTAGTTTATTAGCAAGCTGTGCATCTGTTGTCGATAAAATTTGTGCTGCAAGCAAGCCTGCATTCGTCGCTCCTGCTTTGCCAATCGCTACTGTTGCTACAGGTACACCTCCAGGCATTTGAACGATTGATAATAGTGAATCAAGACCGTTAAGAGCACGAGATTGCACAGGTACTCCGATTACCGGTAACGTTGTTTTAGCTGCTACCATTCCTGGTAAATGTGCAGCTCCACCTGCACCAGCGATAATTACTTGAATTCCTCGCTCACGTGCTGATTCTGCATACTCAAACATTAAGTCAGGAGTACGATGTGCAGACACTACCTTTTTCTCGTACGGTACTTGTAATTCATCTAAAATATCACATGCATGTTTCATTGTTTCCCAGTCACTTGAACTCCCCATAATGACACCGATTTTCGGATTCATGATTGTCGCTCCTTTTTAACGTTAGAAAAATGATCAAATATATAAAAGCTACTACAATTCTTTACTTTTTCTTTTTATAACAAAGAAAATCCTCAAATAAACTACTCCCTACCATACACGTGAAAGCAGCTTACTTGAGGACTTATTATAAAAGAATATGCAAATGTACATTTCTGTACACACACCCTTCCGTAACATGCCAAAAGTGCTTTCCCGCATAGTCCGGCATTTACGGTGCCGGGTAGAGACACTAGAGCCAATCCTCTAGCATATATGTGGGATTTATTTGTTTTTCCTTCTCACATTTTAACAAGTCATTCCACTATCGTCAATGCAAAAATGCGAACAATTTATTTTAGTCATTTATAAACGTTCGGATTTTAGTCAAAATCACTCGAATTCTTGGCAATTCATCGCTTTGAATTGTATTTTTTGACGTAAATATGTTGGTTCTCCATTGACTAAGTGAAAAATAGGTTCTTCTTTTCTTCCCACTGCCATATAGCCATCTTGACGCATTCTTTCCAAACAATCTTCAATTGACTCATTTTCTTCTACTTCATACCAAATTTGTTTTTTTCCCAAATCTTTCTTCCTTTCGATCTTGTATCCAATAATTTTTTCCTCTTATGAGTTTCATTATACCTTTAGTCTGCCCCATTAGTATGTTTGATTTGTTAATAAAATGCTCTCCACCCTAACGTTAGGTTGATTTCCATTCTGTTGGGCACTTTCCTGTGGGTTTCCGTTGAAGCGCTAGTGCCAGTAGTTTCGCGCGAAAGCGAAGCGTCAGCAACGACCCGATGTTGGTCACGAAGGGCGTTCTCACAGGTTGTGATAGGTTTAACTTTCATTCCCTTTCTAGCTCTCTACAGGGACTCGTCTGTAACGCTATTTCGCAAGGAGTCGAACACTTCCACTAATCGATAATGGTATACGTTAAACAAATGTCATTCTTAACTTTTGGTGATCTGTGCTTTACAGTTACTATTTTAAGAAAAATTAAAAGAACTGCAGAGACAGAATCCGCAGTTCTTTATTAAGGTTTTGAAATCCCATTACGTATACACATAAGAAAAGGAACATTAAAAAAATTAAGCACAATAAGAACTCTATAAATATCAGCTTTAAAGCTAAAAATTGCACTAATTATTCCCAGTCCTCCTAAATATGTGTGTAGATCTAAAAAATAAAATTACATAATTCGCCAGTAAAACTCGCCCTATTTCATTGCTTTGAGCAATAAGTGATGGATATATTTTATATATTGAGGCGATGCACACTGTGAAGCTTCCGCCGAAACGTTCTGGCGACCGCCTATGCGTATCTTCAAGCATCTCAGCAAGTTGTACAGCATTCTTTCCGCCTATTCGTTAGATTCCTATCGGTTGCCTTTGTTTCTATAGACAGACACAATGAGTAGCTTCCTCCGGAAACACTACACAGACAGTCTGCTATGACAGTTTTCTCAGCAGGAGTGTCACTCCATCATAGTCATTTCTCAACGTATAGTATACAACCTAATTCAATATGTGAAATTTTAACTTTAAATAATTTTATCTTCTTATAAAACAAAAAAGCCGAGGAATAAATCCTCGACTTTTTAAGGTGCCTAGCGACGTCCTACTCTCACAGGGGGAAGCCCCCAACTACCATCGGCGCTAAAGAGCTTAACTTCCGTGT